>JBDKSN010000042.1:0-6584 GCA_039680625.1 Anaerolineales bacterium
CTACGCCTATCTCGATGGCACCAGCGCGGCCGAATCTCGCCTCGACGAGCTCCTCGCCCTCTTGCTCGCGCAAGGCATCGGCGGCCTTACGGTGATCCCCGATCGCAACTGGAACGTCCGCGACGCCGCCGAGAAGGCGCTCAAGCTTGCCAACCTGCGCCGGGCTATGGACCTGGCCGAACGGCTCGACCTGCCCGTGGTTGCGGGCACCGAGATGAACAAGCCTGGCCAGCGCGAACTCGACGACTTTTTCTGCCCGGAGTTGCAGCCCTTCTGGTTGACCTTTCAGCGGGGAGCCGCCTGGCTGTGGGGCCACACGGCCCTGGCCCGCTTGGGCTATGGCGACCAGAGCGCCTGGGCGCGCAGCTGGCTGCCCGAGCGACGCGAACGCAACGCCTTTTACCTCGCCGTCGGGCGGGTCTTGCAGCCCAACGACCCGCGCCTCGAGCGCGTGCAGGCGGCACTCGCTGCCGGGCCGGAGGCCGCGCTGGCCGCTCTGCGTTGAGCGCGCCTCACCATTACCGCTGTGTGCGCGTTCCAGAGCGCAACACCCCGCACTCGCGCGCACGTGCGCGTTGACGCCCCTCCGCCGCGCCGGTATACTGCTCACACCCCGTAACCCAGGGCAACCATGGCCATAGACACACCCATTCGCCAGCAATACCTGCAGATCAAGCGTCAGCATCCAGACGCCATCCTCTTCTTCCGCCTGGGCGATTTCTACGAGACCTTTGACGATGACGCGCGCACCGTCGCTCACGAGCTAGATGTGGTGCTCACCTCGCGCAACGTCGCCCAGGGCCAGCGCGTGCCCATGGCGGGCGTGCCCCATCACGCGGCCGAGGGCTATATCGCCCGACTGATCAGCAAGGGCTACAAGGTCGCCATCTGCGAGCAGATGGTCGAGCAGCCGACCAAGGGCCTGATGCCGCGCGAGGTGGTGCGCGTGGTCACCCCAGGCACCGCTATCGAGGGCGACCTGCTCCAAGACGATCATAACCTCTACCTTGCCGCGCTCGCCGTCGACGGCTCCCAGGCGGGCATCGCCTATGCCGACATTAGCACGGGCGAGTTCCGCGCCACGCAGTTGGCCCATCGCGATCTAGACGCCGCCGTCCGCGAGCTGGCCCGCCTCGCGCCCGCCGAGCTCCTGCTCAGCGATGGCGGCGAGCCTTGCCTGCTGCACGGCACCGAGGCTACGGCTGAGGCGCTGCGCCGCTACCCCGCCCTGGAGGTGCTCGGCGGCGCGATCACGCTGGTCGATCAGTGGCGCTTTGACCAGTCCCTCGCCGAGCGCGCCCTGCGTGAGCACCTGGGCGTCGCCACCCTCGATGGCTTTGGCCTGCAAGACCTGCCCCTGGCCGCACGTGCGGCGGGGGTCATCGTGCAGTACCTGCGCGAGAACCAGCCCGCGAGCCTGGGCCAGCTGCGCCGCCTCACCGTCTATAGCACCCAGGCCTTTATGACACTCGACTTGGCGACGCGCCGCAGCCTCGAACTCACCGAGTCGCTGCGCGACCGCAGTACCCGGGGCACCTTGCTCTGGGTGCTCGACCGCACTCTCACCCCGATGGGCGCGCGTTTGCTGCGCCGCTGGCTCGGCGAGCCACTCTTGCACGTGCAGCCCCTCAGCGACCGGCTCTGGTGCATCGAGCAGCTCGTGCGCCAGCCCACGCTGCGCCAGTCGTTGCGCGTGGCCCTGCATCCGGTCGCCGATCTCGAACGCCTCGCCGGCCGCGTCGTCCAAGGGTTGGCTCGCCCGCGCGACCTGCTCAGCCTGCAAGCCTCGCTCGAACAGCTGCCCGCCCTCCAGGCGCTCGCCGACCAGGTTCGCGCCGAGGATGCCGCCGCGCCCACGCCCTGCCCCTATCCCTTCGATGGTGCCGATCTGGCCCCTCTGCCCGAGCTGGGCACGCTCATCGCAAACGCCGTCGTCGACGACCCGCCTGCCGTGGCCACCGCTGGTGGCGTGATCCGCCGCGGCTATTCGGCCGAGCTAGACGAGATCAACGACTCGGTGGCCGCGGCCAAACAGTGGGTGGCCTCGCTCGAAGGGGTCGAGCGCGAGCGCACGGGCATCCGCTCGCTCAAGGTCGGCTTCAACAAGGTCTTTGGCTACTATATCGAGGTCACCCACGCCAACAGTGAGGCGGTGCCCGCCGATTACATCCGCAAGCAGACGCTGGTCAACGCCGAGCGCTACATCCCGCCCGAACTCAAGGAGAAAGAGGCGCTGATCCTCAGCGCCGAAGAGCGCACCCTCGAGATCGAGCGGCGGCTCTACGCCGAGCTGCTGACGACGTTGGCGCGCTCTGCCGATGCCCTGTTGGCCAGGGCCCAGGCCATCGCCCATCTCGACGTCTATGCCTCGCTCGCCGAGGTCGCCGCCGACTATGGCTACACCCGCCCCGAGCTGAGCGACGACGGCCGCATCGAGATCGTCGCCGGGCGCCATCCCGTGGTCGAGCGCGCCCTGCGCGACACGCCCTTTGTGCCCAACGACACGCTGCTTGACGCTGAAGAGGCCATTCACGTGATCACCGGGCCGAACATGAGCGGTAAGTCGACCTACCTGCGCCAGGTGGCACTCATCGTGCTCATGGCCCAGATCGGCTCGTTCGTGCCCGCCAGCCACGCGCACATCGGCCTCGTCGACCGCATCTTTGCCCGCGTCGGCGCCCAAGACGAGATCGCCGCCGGCCAGAGCACGTTCATGGTCGAGATGGTCGAGTTGGCCAACATCATGAACCACGCTACGGCCCAGAGCCTGCTGATCCTCGACGAGATCGGGCGCGGCACCAGCACCTATGACGGCATCTCGATCGCCTGGGCCGCCGTCGAGCACCTGCATAGCCGCTCGCCTTCGCCGCCGCGCACGCTGTTCGCCACGCACTATCACGAGCTGACCGACCTGCAAGGCTTTTTGAGCCACGTGCGCAACTATAACGTGGCAGTCAAGAGCGCGGGGCAGCAGGTCGTCTTCACCCACCACATCGTGCCCGGCGGTGCCGACCGCAGCTATGGCATCCACGTGGCGCAGATGGCCGGCTTGCCCCCCGAGCTGATCGCGCGCGCCTACGAGATTCTGACCGACCTCGAGGGCGCCACCCGCCAGGTTGCGGTGGGCAAGGGGCCGCGCGTCATCAAGGTCAAACAACTCTCGCTGCTCGACACGCACCCGGTGCTCGATGAGCTGCGCGCCGTGGATGTGGCCAAGCTCACTCCGCTCGACGCACTCAATGTGCTCGCCC
The DNA here is from genome assembly GCA_039680625.1 of Anaerolineales bacterium. Lineage (GTDB taxonomy): Bacteria > Chloroflexota > Anaerolineae > UBA1429 > UBA1429 > JAAYDS01. The sequence continues at coordinate 3,252 of JBDKSN010000042.1, forward strand.
GCCTGCAAAAGCAGCTCGATGCCTAGCCGCCGTCGGCGGCGCCCGCTGCTCGGCTGGATCCTCGCGCTCGCCTGCGCCCTGCTGCTGGCCGCCGTGCTGTGGAACCCCGCTGTCGCCGAGAGCGACGTCCTCCAACCGCGCGCCTCGTGGGCGCCGCCCGCTCTTTCGCCCGACGCACCCCTCGCGCAGACGTTCGTCGCCCCTCACGACGGCCTCGACGCCATCGAGGTGCTGGTGGCGCGCTATCGCCCGTCCGAGCCGCTCCCCGCGGGCGCCCAGGTGTGCCTTCAATTGCAGAGCCTGCCCTCCGAGGCGCTGCTCATCCAGCCGCTCTGCATCGACGCCGCGCCTCTCGGACACAACGCCCCCTTGACCTTTCGCTTCGCCGAGATCCGCGGCGTCGCGGGCGCCACGCTGCGCGCCACCTTCTGGACTACAGCGCCCACCGACCTCACCCTCTGGGCGTCTGCAGAAGAGGCCTATGCCCCAGGCGCGCTGTACCTCGCGGGCGGCGCCCCAGCGGACAGCGACCTGCGCCTCACGCTGCACTACCGCTACCGCCTCACCGACGCGCTGGCCGAGCTAGGCGACATGGCTCGCTCGTGGTGGGCGCCGCTCTGCGGCCTGGCCCTGTTGCTGGGCGGCCCCGGCCTCGCCTTGGGCCTGTTGCTCGCTCGGCGGCAGGCGCCCGTCTATGCCCTGCCGCTGGCGCTGGCCTTCTGGCCGCTCCTCTTGCTCTGGCTGACGGCGCTGCACCTGCCCTTTGCCGCGGCGACGATATGGCTCGCCACGGCCACTAGCTGGCTCGGGGTGGCCGCCTATCTCGCTCGACACCGCCCCGCGCGCTTGCGCCTGCTCGCCACCGTGCGCTCGCCCACCACCGCGCTGCTCGCCCTCGTGACCCTGCTCTCGCTGGCGATGCGCCTGCTCAATGTGCGCAGCCTCGTGGTGCCCAGCTGGGTCGACTCGCTGCATCACTCGGTCATCGTGCAGCTGATCCTCGAACAGCACGCGCTGCCCAACACGGGCGACCCCTACGTGTCGCTGCCGGGCTTTTACTATCACTTTGGCTTTCACGCGCTGGCCGCCGCGTTGGCGCAGATCGCACGCCTGCCGTCCTATCGCGCGGTGCTCATCGTGGGCCAAGCGCTGCTAGCGCTAGCCCCGGTGGGGGTGTATGGCCTCGTGCGGGGGCTGACCGGGCGCCGCCTAGAGGCTTTGCTGGGCGCGCTCGTCGTCGCCTGCTGGTCGTACATGCCCGCGTATTATGCGAGCTGGGGGCGCTACCCGCAGATGGCCGGCCTGCTGCTGCTGACCGGCGCCCTGCTGGCCGTCTGGCGGCTGGCCCGCCCGCCTACGGCGCCCTGGCGCACGCGGATCCTGGCCGGCGTGCTCGTGGCGGGACTGCTCGTGACGCATTACCGCATCAGCGCCCTATTGGTGCCCTGGGGAGGACTCGCGCTGGTCGCCCTGCTCACGATCCGTGGCAGTGATCGGCGTCGCGGCACCCTCGTCGCTAGCGTGACCGCGCTCGGCCTGGCGCTGCTCCTCGCGGCGCCGTGGCTCTGGCGCCTGGCTGAGCAATTCGCGCCCCAATTCGGCGAGACCTATGGCACGCTCGTGGCCTCGCCTGCCGCCGACGACGCCTGGCCCAGCAACCTGCTCACCTACCGCTGGACGCCCGTGCTGTTGGGCGGTGCGGCCGTGGGGGCCATCTGGGCGCTGCTCCGCCGCCAGTGGCGCATGGCGCTGCTCGCCCTATGGGCGGGGCTGTGTGTGTTGCTGCCCAACCTGCAGTGGCTGGGCCTGCCCGATCTCTGGCTGGTGAACAATACTGCGGTGGTCATCGCCTACTGGCTGCCGGTCGGCGCCCTCTGCGGCTGGCTGCTGGGCGACCTGGCCCACTTGGGCGCGCACTGGTGGCGGCGCCACGCCCGCTTTGAACGGCTGGCGCAGATCGGCGCCGCGGCGCTGTTGGTCGCCACCGCCTACGTGGGGAGCTGGCTGCATCTGGATGTGCTGAACACGAGCACCGTGCTCGCCACGCCCGCGGACATCGACGCCGCCGCCTGGATGCGAGACAACCTGCCCCCCGACGCGCTCATCTTGGTGAACAGCGCCCACTGGAGCAACACCGCCCGGCGCGGCACAGACGCCGGCTGGTGGTTGCCCCTCCTCGCCGGTCGCCGGGTCACCCTGCCCAACCTGCTCTACATCCAGGGGGGCGCGGAGCGTTTCGCCGCCATCAACAGCCTCGCCATCGCGGTGGAAGAGGCCCAGGACGATTGCGCGCCCTCGCTCTTGGCACTGCTCCGCGAGCGCGGCGTGACCCACGTCTATATCGGCGCGCAGGGCGGGCCGCTGCTCCCCGAGAAACTCACTCACTGCCCGGCCTACACGCTGCTCTATAGCGTGGGACCAACGCGGGTCTATGCGCTCGACGGAGGCAACTGATCTTCGCGGCGCGCGGTCGTCCGCTCCATCTGGGCCAGCGTATCGGCTACCTCTTCGATGGCCACCCGTTGCTTGCGGAAATAGTCCGATTCGCTCATCGCGAGCCGCGCAGGGATATCGCGTGCCCGGATCCCTTGCACAAAGCGCATCTCGAGGATGTTATAGATCGTCCACTCTGAGGCCGTCAGGCTGCGCGCCCCGTCGGGTCGCTGGCGCTCGATGGCCTCTTGCAGCACCGAACGCAGCGCCCGAGCGGGCACATTGTCGTGCTCGGCCAGCCGCTCGGTGACCACCCGCAGCTGCACGAGCGGGCTTTTGGTGAGCTTGGGGCCGCCCCAGAACTGGGTCAGCGCATCCTTGACGGCCTGGCTAAAGCCCGGCGAGGTCGTGAGGTCGGCCTCCTCGTGGGCCAGGACACGCTCTTCACCATACAGGCCATAGGCGCGCCACGCCTGCATCTCGCGGATCTCCACGTCCATCCCTTCGAGCAGCCCAAAGATGCGCCGTTGGAGGCGCATGTCTTCGAGCGCGAGCTCCGCGCGGCTGACCAGGCCATAGATGCGCATCAACTCCTCGTCGCTGAACGCGGGCTCGGGCGCCGTGCTCCACAGCCCCATCACGCCCAACAGCGAGCCGTCAGAGCGGCTCTTGAGCGGCAAGAGCCAGTGGCCGTCGGCGCGCACCAGGTCACTGTTGGCGATGAACTCGTCGGTTCGGCTGGCGGCGAGCTTTTGCAGGATCAGCGGCAGCGAGGCCTGGCTGAGGAACGACGCCGCATGGGCGGGCGCCCCGCAAGACACGCGCGTGGCCAACCGCCCATCCTTCATCGTCACGATAAAGCCCGAGGGCGTGTGCAACAGCTCGCAGAGCGCCAACAGC
>JBDKSN010000043.1:0-4784 GCA_039680625.1 Anaerolineales bacterium
ATATTGCACTTGCAGGTAGGCGTAGCGTTTGTCGATGGCCATCTTCTTGGTCGGCATGGTTCCTCGGTAACATTTTCAAATGAGTGAACCATACCCCTTCGGTAACATTTTAGGCGAGTGAACACACTGCATTGACTTGGCTCTGCCGCTGTGCTAGGATCAGACTAGTGTATTGCGCCCAACGAAAATCGTTGGCGCCCTCTAGTACCCTATCTACGAGTCTTGTGGCCTGCCGCGAGACTCGTTGTATGCTCTATTGCCGGGGATCAGTAGAAGAAAAGGAGGCACTATTCACGCCCGTGTCTTGAGCAGACCGACAACCACATAGAGCTAAGGCGCAGGTTTCGGTACTGAGGAGGGTTCTTTCATGTCGGTTCATCTTGTCGTGCGCCTGTTGCTGGCAATCATCCTAGCCATCATCGGCTGGCAAGGCGGCAAAGCGAGCGCGTTGTCCGTTGTCGGGGCCGGCTTGATCGATGGACGCTATTATCCCGTCCTTGGCAGTGTCTTGGGTGCCGTTGTGGGGTTCATCGCGGCACCGGTCATTGTGGGGTTGCCATTTCGGGGCCTGCGCTACTGTCTGCGCAAGCTCTCGCCGCGTAGTCTGCTGCTGACGGCCATCGGGCTCATCCCCGGCTTTGCGATCTCCGCCTTGCTCACGCCGGCGCTGAAAGCGTTGCCCGGGATATGGAGCCGCTACGGCCCCTTGTTCGCCGCCGTGCTCTGCGGCAGCTTGGGCGTGGCTATCTCTTTCATCCACGGTACCCAAATGCTCGAGATGCTGGGTATTCGCCTTGGCCCGAGTCCGCGAACCCATCATCGCGAGATGCTGTTGCTCGATACGAGCGTCATCATCGATGGGCGCATCGCCGACATTGGCAAGACCGGCTTTATCCGCGGGACGATGCTCGTGCCGCGTTTTGTGCTCGATGAGCTACAGTATATCGCCGACTCGCCCGATGCGCTGCGCCGCAACCGGGGGCGCCGAGGGCTCGAGATCCTCAACAATATGCAGAAAGACGAGTCGCTGGCCTTTGAGATCACCGACGATGAGGTGCCCGAGATCCGCGAGGTCGACGGCAAACTGACCCGCCTGGCTCAGCAGTTGGGTTGTCCGATCCTGACCAACGACTATAATCTCAACCGCGTTGCCGAGCTTCAGGGAGTTGAGGTGCTCAACATCAATGAGTTGGCCAATGCCGTCAAGTCCGTCTTGCTGCCCGGTGAGTCGCTCAAGGTGCGCATCATTCAAGAGGGCAGAGAGCTCGGCCAGGGCGTTGGGTATCTCGATGACGGCACCATGGTGGTTATCGAAGATGGCCGCCGCTATATCAACACTACCGTGACCGCGACCGTGACTCGCGTGCTGCAGACCGTGGCCGGCCGCATGATCTTTGGTCAGTTGCCCAATGGCAAACGCTTGTGAGCGTCTGAGCGCGCTACCGCCAGAGGCCTTTGCGGCGCGGCTCCAACAGGAGTTGAGCGATCGCTATGGGCGCTGGCAACACGCCGAGGGCACCGCTCTTGCTCCAGGTGACTGGTACGCCACGCTGGCCCACGCTGTGCAAGCCGAGGCTCCCGACTGGCCCACGGCGGTGCTCTTGTGCCGTTTTGCGCTAGCTGCAGAGACTGAGGCGTCGCCCAGCAACTCCCTCTGGGCCACTGAAATGCTAGCCCGGCCCAGTTCGGCCGCTATCTTGAGCGCGACCCTGGCCGCATTCCGGCCAGAGGCCACTGCCACGCCTGAGGACGCAAAAGAGTTCTTGCGAGAGGTTCGGCACCTGTTGCGCGCCAGCCACGGCCTGAGAGGACAAGAGGTGATGGAGACCATCCGCGCCGCGCTCACGGGCATGCAGCGTGGGCCTTGCCTGGGGATCGTTGTAGCGCTCTTGGGTGCTGCGCGTACGTGCCAACGCCTTGAGGAACAGCTCACATGCCTGCCATCGCCCTGATACGCAGGTGCATCTGTACGGGGGGACGCGCGTCCCCAGCGGCCCTCTCACTCCAGGCTAGACCGGCATAGGAGGACTAGATGACCCTGCGCATCCATAACTCGCTGACGCGCACCAAAGAGGAATTCGTGCCCCTGCACGAGGGCCGCGTGACGATGTACGTCTGCGGCCCCACGGTGTACAACGATGCCCATCTTGGCCATGGCAAGACCTATGTCAATTTCGACACGGTTGTGCGCTATCTACGTTACCTCGGCTATCACGTCCTCTATGTGCAGAACATCACCGACGTGGGCCACCTGCTCGACAGCGGCGAAGATCGCATGCTCAAGGGGGCAGCGCGCGAGCATGTACACCCCATGCAGCTCGCCGAGTTGTATACCTACCGCTACTTTCGCGACATGGATCGGCTGAACGTCTTGCGGCCAGACATCTCGCCACGTGCCTCGGGCCACATCCCTGAGATGATCACCTGGATCCAAAAGCTCATCGACACGGGCCATGCCTACGAGGTCAACGGCTCGGTGTATTTTGACGTGCGCTCCTTCCCTAGCTATGGCAAGCTATCGGGCCGCCAAGTCGAAGACGCCGTTAGTGGCACGCGCGTGCAGACGCTCGAAGAAAAGCGTGACCCAGCCGACTTTGCCCTGTGGAAGCGGGCCGAACCCGAGCACATCATGCGCTGGAATAGCCCATGGGGCGAGGGCTTCCCCGGCTGGCACATCGAGTGCACGGCCATGTCGAGCAAGTACTTGGGGTTGCCCTTTGACATCCACGGCGGCGGGCTCGACAACATGTTCCCTCACCACGAGTGCGAGATTGCCCAAGCCGAGGCGGCCACTGGGCTGCCCTTTGCCCGTTACTGGCTGCACAACGGCATGCTCATGATCAGCGGCGAAGAGATGCACAAATCGGCGGGCAACTTTGTCACCCTCGCCCAGGCGCTGGATCAGTGGGAGCCGATGGTCATTCGCACCTTTATCCTGCAAGGGCACTATCGCAGCCCCCTCGACCTGACTCAGGACGCCTTGCAGGCTGCGCAAAGGGGCTGGACGCGCCTGATGGAGGCCCTCAAGGCCGTGCGACGACGTTTGCCTACCGCCCCGCAAGACGAGGTGACCTCAGAGCTGGCCGCGCGGCTCGAAGTGGCGCGCCACGCCTTTGAAGAGAGCATGAACGACGACTTGAACACGGCGGGCGCGTTGGCCGCCATGTTCGAGCTCACGCGTGACGTCAACACTGCCCTGAACGGGGCCAGGCCGCTGACCCGGGGTGAGTTAGCAGCCATCGATGCCTTGTACAGCCGCCTGCTGGGCGATGTACTAGGCATCATTCCGGCGCAGATCGAGAGCGAGGTGCGCGCCGATCTCGTCGATGGGCTGATTCGCCTACTGATCGACACGCGAACCAGCCTGCGCCAGGCTAAGCAGTTTGCGGCGGCCGACGCCATCCGCGATGGCCTGCAAGCGCTGGGCATCTCGCTGCGCGACAGCCCCGAGGGCACGAGCTGGACGATACAGTAGATGGAGATCCTGGCAGGCCGCAACTCGGTGTATGAGGCGTTGCGCGCCGCGCGACGCCCGGTGCGCCGCGTGCTGGTGGCTCGCGGCGCTCGAGAGCGGGGCACCCTGGCCGAGCTGCTGTCCTTGGCCACGGAGCACGGTGTGCCCATCGATTATGTCGACCGTTCCGAGCTGGACCGTGCGGCGGGCGGACTCTACCATCAGGGCGTGGTCGCCCAAGCGGCCGAATACCCCTATGCAACGATCGACGAGATGCTTCTCCTGGCCAACCAGCGCCAGGAGCAACCTTTGCTGCTCGCGCTCGACGGCGTCCAAGATCCACAGAATGTGGGCACACTCCTCCGCACAGCCGAGGCAGTGGGGGTTCATGGCGTCTTGCTGCCGCAACGCCGCAGTGCACACGTCACGCCAGCGGTCAGCCGGGCATCGGCGGGGGCCGTCGAGCACCTGCGCATCGCCCTGGTGACCAACCTGGTGCGCGCCCTGCAAGAGCTGCAGGATGCCGGTGTATGGGCGGTAGGCGTCGAGGCGCATCCAGCCGCCATCGACTATGCCTCCGCTGACCTGAATCTGCCGCTGGTGCTGGTGCTCGGCGGCGAGGGTGAGGGCATGCACCGGCTCGTTGCAGAGCGATGCGACCTGCTCATACGCCTACCCATGTATGGGCGAATCAACTCATTGAACGTCGCTGTAGCGGGTTCGATTGCGCTGTATCAGGCCGCCCTCGCCCGTCGGCCACATCCGTAAGACAATAGCGGGTGGGGGCTCAGCCCATTTGACACCCCCTCATCGTACGCTATAATGTCCCGTCGGAGCCATTTGACCAGAGGCACCGTTGAGCTATAATGTCGGTCACGCCGGCCGACGTAGCTCAATCGGCAGAGCAATGGTTTTGTAAACCATCGGTTGTGGGTTCAAGTCCCACCGTCGGCTCAGCCTCGTCTTGAACAACCCAGGTTTCTCTTACGTGGGCAGATACCCTAGTGGCCAAAGGGGACTGACTGTAAATCAGTTGGCACAGCCTTCGGAGGTTCGAATCCTTCTCTGCCCACCTGTTGTTGTTGCGAGTGCCCACGTAGCTCAGCCGGTAGAGCACGTTCTTGGTAAGGACGTGGTCATGGGTTCAATTCCCATCGTGGGCTCAGAACTAGGATAGCCAGCGGGTCGGCAGGAGGGTCATTCATGGGCAAGAAGGTATTTGAGCGCACCAAGCCGCACGTAAACGTAGGCACCATCGGTCACGTCGACCATGGCAAGACGACATTGACGGCAGCGATCACCAAGTACTTGGGTTTGCTGGGTGGGGCCA
>JBDKSN010000044.1:0-5293 GCA_039680625.1 Anaerolineales bacterium
CAGGCCGTTCTGTGTCAACCGGCCAATTGTCAGTGGCAAACGTCGATGTTATCATTGCTGCCATGATACCCATGGATACCCGTGCGGACCGCCTTGCGTATTACCTGCAAAAGTCCATCACCAAAGCGGACAAGCGCTTCCGCATGCTCGAAGACGGCGACCGCATCCTCGTAGCTGTCTCGGGAGGCAAAGACAGCCTCTCGCTGCTCGATCTGTTGCGACGTCGCCAGGCAACCTCGCGCGCACACTATACGTTGGTAGCCGGTCACGTGCGGACAGACGCACACTGTGGCCGAGCTGTGCCCCTTGCCTGGCTCGAGTCGTGGTGTGCCGAGCAAGGGCTGCCTCTGGCATTGTCGGACATCGCCGTGGCCGATGTCTTGGAGACGACCGAGAAGAGCGCCTGCTTTGTGTGCTCCTGGCATCGGCGCAAGGCACTCTTTGAGCTGGCCCGCTCGCTGGGCTGCAACAAGCTGGCCTTTGGGCACCATGGCGATGACGTTGCCGAGACGGTACTGCTCAACCTCCTCTATGCTTCACGCATCGAGGGCATGGCGGGCAAGTCCTCCTTCTTTGACGGTGAACTGACCGTCATTCGGCCACTGCTCTTGGTCGAGGAGCGTGATCTGGCCGCCTTTGCCCAGGCCAGTGGGTTTCCCATCCAGGGTGAGGCCTGCCCCGCGGGTGAGGGATCCCAGAGGGCGCAGGTCAAGCAGATGCTGCGTGAGCTAGAGACGGGCCGACATCGCATCAAACGCTCGATCTTTCGGGCGTTGGATCGTTACGAGACCGACATGAACCGAGCGGCCTGGGCGCGGCAGGCGCTGGCTGCACAGCAGGAGGAGCAGGATCATGGGCGAATGGACCACGCAGAGCCACTACTTTGAGCATGCCGGCCGAGAGAACACCGATCGTGCCCTCGAGTTGGCCTTTGCCCGTGCCCGCGAGCTGAGCATCGGCTATGTTGTCGTACCCTCGACGACGGGGGCCACCGGTCTCAAGGCTATGCAGCTTCGGCGCGATGAGCAGGTGGTGGTGGTCAGCCATTCGACCGGCTTTGTCAAACCTAACCAGCAAGAGATGCCCGAGCACATACGCCAACAACTCATCGCTGCCGGTGCGACCGTGGTCACTTGTCAACATGCCCTCGGCGGAGTGGGGAGAGCTGTGCGGCGCAAGCTAGGCACCTATGAGTGCGACGAGATCATCGCCTTTGCGCTGCGCACTTTTTGCCAGGGGGTCAAGGTGGCCTGCGAGCTGTCGTTGATGGCCGCCGACTGTGGCGCCGTGCCCGTGGGGCCAGAGATCGTCTCGCTGGGCGGGACGGGCGGAGGCGTCGATACCGCTCTGGTGCTGCGTGCGGCAAACACGCAGGATCTCTTCGACCTGCGGGTGCTCGAGGTGATCTGCAAACCGCGCTGTGCCGAATAAGCCAGCTAGACGTTCGCGTCGGGAGGATTCCCGGTGATGGGCTCTGGCCGGGCAGGTGCCTGTTCGAGCTCGCCTTTGAGATAGAAGGCCGTCTCGCGCGTATTGTGTTCGATATTCAAGAGCAGCGCGAGCAAGTCGCAACCGGCCCACATGACGATGGCGAGTAGTGCGGACTGAATGAGGAGGAACAGCGCCCCTATGATGGCGCTCCCGATGCCTTGGCCGCGCAGCCAGAAGGGAGCACGCCCGATCGAGGCGCCGAACTCGCCGCCCATTGCCCTGCTGACGATCAGTGCGATGGCCGCAATGATGCCCAGCCCCAAGACGATCCACGCCAACACTCGATATAGGCCGATTACGAACCGGAGCGCACGGTACTTGTTCGGCATATTGGTTCCTCCTAGGCGACAACCGCCGGCGAACTGGAGTCCATCCTTTACCGCTGCTATTATAGGCGGGCAGCGATAGCCGCTCAAGGAGTTGCGATGCTGAGGAGTTGTCTCGCCTGCCCACGCGTCGCAGTGATTGCCGATGATCTGACCGGCGCGCTGGACGCCGGCCTGCAATTTGCCGAGCGCGGCCTCGAGACCAAAGTCTCGGTCGGGCTTGTGAGCAGCGAGGCTGCGCCCATCTGGGTGCTCAATGCCGATTCGCGCAACCGTGATCGAGAGGCTGCAGCCGAGCGGATGCGTGCCGCGGCGCGCCTCTGCGCCGGACGCCAGGTGTTCAAGAAGGTGGATTCGACGCTGCGGGGCAACGTGGGCGCCGAGAGTGCTGCCCTTCGGGATGCGCTCGGCTTTCGCGCGGCCTTGTTGGCGCCCGCCTTTGTCGAGGCAGGTCGTATTGTGTCCCACGGGCGGCTGTGGGTGCATGGCGTGCCCGTCGATCAAACCCCCTTTGCTCGCGATCCGCAGTGGCCTGCCTACACGGCGGAGGTCGTGGCCCTGGCCAGCCGCGGTCTAGAGGGTGAACGCGTCGAGCTGATCTCTCTGGAGGCTGTACGCCGAGAGCATCTGGCGCTGGTGGCGTGTTTGGGCGATTGCCGCCTGGCCGTGGCCGAGGGCGAGACGACGGCCGATCTGGCCGCAGTGGCTAGGGCGATCGTTGAAGCGGGGCCAGGCATCCTTTTGCCCTGTGGCTCGGCCGGGCTCGCCGCGGCTTGGGCCGATGCGCTCGACTTGCGGGGAGACTATGCTGTCCCGTGGGCCGGCGCCCATGGGCCGGTCTTGGTCGTCTCGGGAAGCCACAACACGGTGACGCAAGGGCAACTCCTCGAGCTGCGTCGATCGTCGAGCGTGGGCTGGTTCGAGCTGGAGGGCGACGCCGATCAGGGAGACGCTGCTGCCGTAGGTCGGCAGATCGCGGCGGCTTTGGCTCAGGGTCGAGATGCCGTTCTCTCGGCGTCATTTGGGGCGTTGCTGCCCGGGGCAGCGGCGCGCGTCGCAGAGCTCCTGGGGCGCTCGGCCGGGGTGGCCATGGCCGAGGCAGATGCCATCGGTGCGCGGCCGGCTGGTCTGGTGTTGACCGGGGGAGACACGGCCTTGACTGTCTGTGGCGCTCTGGATGTCCAGTCGCTCACGATCGCGCATGCTATCGAGCCGGGCATCCCTGGCGCGTTCGTGGCCGAGGGCGCCTGGCAAGGGCTGCCGGTAGTCACAAAGGCGGGAGGTTTTGGGTCGAAGCAGGCGCTGCAACGAGCGCTGCGGTGGATCAAGGAAGGGAGCGCGATGCGAGATGACTGCGATGGCGCCTAAACCTCTCTTGGGCATCACTTTGGGCGACCCCAATGGTGTGGGAGCAGAGATCATCGTCAAGGCCTACGCTGCTGGTGTGGGCGAGGCGCGTCTGGTGGTCATTGGCGATGCGGGCTGTCTGGAACGTGCCTGCGCCCTCCTCGGTGCGCGTTGCCGTGTGCGCCGCGTGCCGACGGTGGCCGCTGCCGACGATGACCCTACGCATCTGGATGTGCTCGATCTAGGCAATGTCGATCCGGCTTGGCAAGTGATGGGCACGGTCCAAGCGCAAGCTGGCCAGGCAGCCTATGAGGCGCTGATCACGGCGGCCGACCTGGCGCTGGCCGGAGAGATCGACGCGATCGTCACCGCGCCGTTGAACAAAGAGGCGCTCCATCTGGCGGGAGTAGCCGAGCCCGGGCACACCGAGATCCTGGCGGCGCGCGCGGGCGCCCGTCGGGTCACCATGATGCTCGTGGCCGGTTCGTTTCGCGTGACGCATGTGAGCACCCACTGTGCGCTGCGCGAGGCCATCGCGCGGGTGAAGGCGGCGCGCGTGCTCGAGGTCATCGAGCTTACTGACCAGACCCTGCGACAGATGGGCATTGCCCAACCCCACTTGGCCGTAGCCGGGCTGAATCCTCACGCGGGAGAGGATGGCTTGTTTGGCGATGAAGAGCAGCTCGAGATCCAGCCGGCCATCGACGCGGCGCTCGCGGCGGGCATAGCCGTAGCCCCCAAGCCACAGCCACCCGACACGGTCTTTCATCAGATGCAGGCGGCTGGGCGCTATGACGCCGTGGTGGCGATGTACCACGATCAAGGGCATATCCCTACCAAGCTGCTGGCGTTCGATGAGGGGGTGAATGTTACTCTGGGGTTGCCGATCATTCGGACGTCGGTGGATCATGGGACGGCGTTCGATATTGCTGGCCAAGGTATCGCCAATCCGTCGAGCTTGTTGCAGGCAATCCACGTGGCTGCGGCACTGGCTCGCGGCAAAGCGGCCAAGGGATAAGAGAAGGCGCCCCGTTGGGTGGGGCGCCTCTTTTGACCGATCAGCGCAGATAGTCGATGAGCTGGCCGCTACGGTAGGGGTGGCGCAGACGCGCCAAGGCCTGGTGCTCGATCTGGCGAATACGCTCACGAGTCAAGCCGAACTTTTCGCCAACTTCTTCGAGGGTGTGAGCCTTGCCATCGCGCAGGCCAAAGCGCATGCGTAGAATGCGTGACTCACGCTGCGAAAGCGACCCCAGCACTTCTTGCAAAGCCTCGCGCAAGAGCTGCTGATAGGCCATCTCGCTGGGCGCCGGCGAGTCTTCGTCCTCGATAAAGTCGCCAAACTCGGTATCGCCCTCATCGCCCACGGGGCGCTCCAACGAAACCGGATAGCGGGAGATACGCATGAGGCGGTCGACCTTGGCCTCGGGGATGCCTGTCTGCTCCGAGATCTCCTCGGCCGTGGGCCGTCGGCCCTCGTCTTGCTCGAACTGCTCGACGACGCGGTAGATGCGCCGGATCTGATCGCCAGCGTGGACGGGCAAGCGGATGAGTCTGCTCTGTTGAGCCAGCGCCCGTGTGATGCCCTGTCGGATCCACCAGGTGGCGTAAGTGCTGAACTTGAAGCCTCGGTGGTAGTCGAACTTTTCGACCGCCTTCATCAGGCCGATATTGCCCTCTTGCACCAGATCCAACAAGGGGACACCCTGGCCGATGTACTTTTTGGCTACGCTCACCACAAGGCGGGTGTTGGCCTCGATCAAACGATTACGAGCTAGCTCGCCCTGGTAGATGATGTCTTTGAGGTCTTCGACCGTGTCTGCATCGAGATCGGGGCAGCGAAGCAGCCGAGCAGCGGCCTGGGAGCCCTTTTCGATGCGCTGGGCGAGAACGACTTCTTCTTCGGCAGTCAGCAGGGGCACCTGGCCCATCTGTTTGAGATACAGGCTGACGGTATCGTCAGCCGCGATGTTGTCCAGATCGACTTGCGTGCGGCGGTGCGATTGTACCACAGCTCCATCATCGAAAGCTTCTGTGGAAGTCAAGTCTCTGCTCCTTTGCCAAGCTCGGTCCCGTCACCTGTTCAGAGCGAATCGGGCGAAAGCGCAGATCGAGACACTCCGTCAGCC
>JBDKSN010000045.1:0-17643 GCA_039680625.1 Anaerolineales bacterium
TGCTGACGCTGGCCTCGTTCCTATGGTACAACCTGCAATTCGTCCAGTTCCAAGGGCGCTACCTCTTCCCCGCGCTGGCGCCGCTGAGCATCGGCCTGGCCTATGGGCTGATAGCGGCCTTGCAGCGACCCTGGCCGGCGCTGGTCGCCGACGGTGCGGAGGGCGGGGCCTTGCTCACTGTGGGGCTGTAGCTCGGCGACCTGCCGCTGTTCTCCCTGGCGCTATGCGCGGCGGCAGCGTGTGGCCTGCTGGTCGCCCGGCATCTGCCAGCGCGCTGGCGTTGGTTGGCGCCCTACGGCGCGGGCCTGGGGCTGTCGGCGTTGGCCGCCTATAGCCTGTGGACGATCATCCCCACGCTGGCGCCATGAGGGCGGTCGAGCGCGCCTGGCCCGATCGCTCTGCTGATGGCGCGGCCCTAGGCTGGCTCTGACCAGTCGCAATAGCCGTTGCCGTTGCTGTCGCGATACTGGCGACAGCGCCCCGGGTAGGGATCCCAGGTCTGCCTGCGCGGGCACCGGACGGTGCCCGTCTGGGTGAGCGTCGCGGGCGTGGCTGTGGCAGGAGTGGTTGCCTCTGCTGGGCTGGCCGACGTTGGGACGGCGGCCGTTGCCGTGGTCGTGTCGCCGCTCTCCTCTACGTCTGGTTGGCGGCACCCGGCCAGAGTCAACAGCGCGCCGCAGGCCGCGCAGCCGCAGAGCCGGATGAACTGGCGTCGATCAACGGCCCTCATGGTGCGCCCCCTTGAGCGTAGGGTGTGTGGGGCAGGGCGTGCCCGCCTGCAGTTGCCCCAGGGCGCGGCGTGTCATGCTGGCCAGCCAGCGGCGGTGTAGCCACAGGTGCGCTGCCACGCCGACCGTCATCACCACGCCACTCAGGCTGTGGATGTCGCTCCAGGTGAGCAGATCGATGCCGAATAGGCTATCGTAATGCTCGAACAGCCCCAGCGCCGGCCAGAGCACCAGCCCGCTCAGGGCGGCCACGCCAAAAGACAGCGCAATGAGCACATCGAGCCAGTAGTTTGTCCACGCTTTCATCTCGTCTCCTATCCTATTTGGACTATGGTTGACCCGTAGACAAAGGATACTGCCTCGTTGTGGAGAGCCAGTGTTGCATCCATGAAGGAATCATAGCCGTTTGCGCCGCTGGCCGAGGGCACGGCTTGCAGGGGTTGCTCGGGCTAGACCAACACGCGCCTGGCGCCCAACTGGCGCTCGGCCCAGCGCAGCCCGCGGTCACTGGCCAATAGCGCCCGCAGCCGTCGGTTCTCGTCGGCCAACGCCGCCAGCAGCAGCACGAGCCTTCGTTCGACCTCAGTCATCCATCCCTCCTTGGCGTTTGCGCTCCGCGCGAGCCGCCTGGACGCGCTGCCCCACGGCGTTGGCGCTGCCTAGCCCCAGCTGCGCGGCGATGGCCTCGGCCGGCAATCCCTGGAGCATGGCCAGATAGAGCACCTGGCGCGGCACCGGCTTGAGGCGCGCCAGCGCGCCGCTGAGTGCGGCGATGCTTTCGAGGGCGCTGTGGAGCTGCGCCTCATCCTGGCGGCCCAGCTCGGCGAGCACTTGGGTCAACCGCGCGGCCAGGCCATCGGCAGCAGGGTCGTCGGCGTCGAGCACGGCGCCGTCGAGCAGCTCGGGAGCCATCGGCTTCTCCAGACGCGACCACAGGCGCTGCGGCGCGCGCCGCAGGATGCGCATCCCGCCGCCCCACAGGGCGCGGCTCCACGCCGAGCGCAACGGCTCGTCGGCCAGCGTGGCGCCCGCCGCCACGGCCTCGGCCAGCTCGGGGCGCTGCATCAACGCCCAGAACTCGACAAACAGGTCTTGGATCAAGTCGTCAGCGTCGTAAAAGCCACCCTCGCCGCGAGCCAGCCGGTGCAGGTTGTGCGCGCAACGGCGCTCGGCGATGCGTCGCGCCTCGGGCCACAGGGCGGCCACGCGAGCGAGCGCTGCCTCGCGTTCGCTCATAGCACATCCTCCGCCTCGACCAGCGCGCCCGTCTGGCTCGGTGGCCGCGGCTCACGCTCGAGCACGGCGCACAGCGCCGCAGAGATCAGCAGGTCATCGTGCACGGTGGGGTCGGCCACTCCCCAGCGCATCCGCCGCTCGGCGCCATCGACGGTATAGTCGGCCGCCGCGACATCGCGCCAGAACTGGGTCTGTGCCGCAGCCTCGGGGTGGCCAGGGGGCACCGCTGCATAGTCCTGCAAGCGCCCCGAGGCGCACAGGCCGCGCAAGGCCCAGCCGAGCTCGGACTTGGTCTGGCTGGTAAAGACAAAGGGCGTGACGCGCGGGCCGAGGGCTTGCCGCAAGAACGAGGCCAGGCCCGCGCCTAGGCCGGTAGCGTCGACCACCACGCGCGTGGCGCCCCAGCGCTCGGCCAGGCGGGCGATGGCGCCTTGGAGCGCGTGTTGCGGCCGGCCCGTCCACCAATGGCGCGCCACAATGCGATAGCGTGGCAGCGGGCCGGAGCGGTCGATGGCGACGATGGTCACTGCGGTGCTGTCTCGGCGCGGCTCGCGCTGGCGCAGGGCGGCGTCCAAATCGCCGCGCTCCTCGGCCTCGCCGGCGACATCCACCAGCAGGGCATATTCCTCGCCGGGCAACGGGCCGTCGAGGGGTGGGTGGCTGCCGCGCATCATCGCCTGCACCTCGCGCGGGAACAGCCCACCGCCCGCGTCGATCTCTTGGAGCAGATACTGCGTCTGGATCAACGGATGGTCGGCTCCCAGGCGGGCGATCTCGCCCTCGATGTGCTGCCGATAGGCCGGCACCTCAGCGGCAACCTCTTCCCACGAGACGGTAAAGACGCGCCGCTGGCCGTCGCGCCGCTCGGCCTCGTGCAGGGCGCGGATGGCCTGCGCCAGCAGGGTGTGGGCGGTCCACGCCGTTCCCCACAAGACCGTGGTCGCTGCCGTCGACGCGGCCATCGGGCGAAAGTCCTTGTCCCACTTGGCCTCGTCGATATCCTGCGCCTCGTCGCCCTCGAGCAGGATGTTGGCGGTGGCGCCGACCACATTGGCCTCGGGCGCCGCCGAGTAGAACACGGCCCGCGCCTGGCCCACGCGCACGATATGGCCCTGCTCGCGCACGGGCGGGGGCAGGGCTGCGTTGGCCAGCACCGTCTCTAGGCGCAGCAGGCTGTTGAGCGCCTGTGGGGCAAAGGTGGGCGCGGCCTTGACGATGAACCCGCCTCGGCGCCGGTAGAGGTTGAGCAAAAAGGCCTCAACCTGCGCGGCCGTCTCGTTCTTGCCCGCCTGGCGGGGCATCATCACGGCCAGGGTGAGGCCGCGCCGCTGGAGCACGCTGTCGACGATGGCCCGCGCGGGGGCCAGCTGATAACGGCGCAACGGGCGTTTGAGCACCGCGCGGCTGAACAGCTCGATATCGGTCATGGCGCGCACCAGGGCGCGCCGGCGCTTTTGCAGATCAGCTTCGGTCATGATCCTCGCCATCGGCACCCTTCTCCTCCGTCGTCGAGTCGGTTGGAGTCTGTTGCGCGGTGGGGGCATCTTCAGCGACCAACGCCTCCATCTCGTCGTACACGCTCTGCATCAGCGCGTCGAGCGCGCCCGCCTGCCCGCCGCGCAGCTCGGCGCGAGCGCGCAAGAGCTGCACCACGCGGGTTGCCGAGTCGCTCCAGGCGCGCAAGAACTGAGTGGGGGTGACCGTTGGCCGCTCGGGATCCTCTTCGGCGCGCAGCGAATGCAGCCAGTCCATGAACAGCGCCCGCGCGGCCAAGAGCTGGCGCAGTTCGTCTTCGATCACGGCCAGGTCATCGCCCACGGGCTGGTTGGTCGCGCCCGCGGCGTCGTCGGGGGGCGTGGCCGTTAGGCGCAAGAGCGGCAACACGCGGTCGGGCTCGCCCCCGATGGCGCGTGAGGCGAGGTGCGAGGCGCACAGGGCCTGGCCATGCTTGGCCCAAGCCTTGCAGCCGGGCACCTGGCAAGGCCGCTTGTTCGGGTTACGGGGCATAGGACCTCCTGGAATGCGAACATTTGTTCTATTCTCAGGATAGCAGCCTCCTGGTGCACGCGCAATGGGAGAGCCCAGTGGGACGTAAATCCGACGTGCGAGAGCCGTCGCGCTTGGCGAACGGCGCGCTCTCGGGTATGATCACCTACGCAGTGGGTGCGGCTGCGCCCCACGAGCTCTGGAGAAGGCCGATGCCATGCTGTTCGATCCCTGCATCACCGCGCGAGACATCGTCTGGCCCGCCTGCACCAACACCCGCGACCTGGGCGGACTGCCCACCCGCGACGGCGGCGAGACACGCCGCGGCCAGCTGCTGCGCAGCGACATGCTCTATCGCCTCACCCCCGCTGGCCGCGAGGCCTTGATCGCCTCGGGCGTGCGCACCATCATCGACCTGCGCACGCCTCTCGAGCTGGTGGTGCGGCCGTCGCCTTTCCGCGACTCGGGCCAGGACCACGGCCCACGCTACGTGCCCCTCTCGCTGCAGGGCAACGATCCGAATATCGAAGAGCGCCTGCGCGCGACCTCCGACCGGGTGGCCAACTATGCCCTCACGCTCGACGCCTGCGCGCCCTATGTGGGCTTGGTGCTGCGCGCCATCGCTCGCCACGACGATGGGCCGCTCGTCTTTCACTGCCATGCGGGCAAAGACCGCACGGGCCTCGTCGCGGCGCTCTTGCTCGCCCTGGCCGACGTGCCCGACGAGATCATCGCCCAAGACTATGCCTATACCGAAGAGCGTGCCTGGCAGGCCTATGACGCGCTGCTGGCGGAGAATGGCGGCGTAGAGCTGTCGGCCGCCGACCTGGCCGCGCCACCCGAGGCAATGCTGGCGACGCTCGACCACGTGCGCGAGCGCTATGGGGGCGTGCGCGAGTATCTCCGCCAGGCAGGTCTGGGAGAGTCCGAGGTGGCCAGGCTGCGCGCGCGCCTGCGCGACGGTGTGGGGCGCTGAGCGATGTCTTGGGCCGATCGGGCGCCGCTGATGTCGGTGTGGTTGGCCCTGGCCCTCGTGCTGAGCCTGGTGGTGGGCTGTCGGCGGCCTGCGCCGGTGACGGCCCAGGCGACCCCTACGGCGACGGCGGTCGCGCCAACGGCGACCAGACCCGTCGCGCCCACGCTGATTCGCCTGACCGCCGCGCCGCCGCCCAGCCAATCGGCGGCCACGGCCACGCCCCAGCCCCAGGCGTTGGCCGAGCGTTTCACTGCGGCGATCCTCGCGCGCTGGCCCGACGCGAACGACATCGTGGGCGAGGGCTGGGAGTACAACACGGGCATCGTGCTCTATGGCCTGGCTGTAGCCCAGCAACGCAGTGGCGATCCCGCAGTGTTGGCCTACATCCAGCGGTGGGTCGACGGCTATGTCGGTCCCGCGGGCGAATTCACCCTGCCGCAGAGCCACAACCTCGACCTGGTGCAGCCTGCCAACCTGCTGCTCTATCTGTATGAGTCTACCGGCGAGGCGCGCTACCTCACTGCCGCGCGCACCATCGCCGATGATCTGCTGGCCGACCACCCGCGCAACGCCGCCGGTGGCTTTTGGCACAAAGACATCTATCCCGAGCAGATGTGGCTCGATGGCGTCTATATGGCCGGGCCGTTCCTGGCGCAGCTGGGCGCCCTCACCGGCGAGGCCGCCTATGGCGACGCCGCCGCTGAACAAGCCCTGTTGCTGGCCGAGCACACGCAAGACCCGGCCACGGGGCTGCTCTATCACGCGTGGGATGCCTCGGGCCAGGCGGCCTGGGCCGCGCCGGACACGGGGCGCTCGCCGGTAGTCTGGTTGCGCGCCATGGGCTGGTATACCATGGCGCTGGTCGATATGCTCCAGGCCTTGCCAGCAGACCATCCCTCGCGCGAGGCGCTGCTGGCCGTGCTCCAGAGCGCTGCGGCTGGCCTGGCTGACGCGCAGGATCGCGAGACGGGGCTGTGGTTCCAGGTGGTCGATCAGCCCGACCTGCCCGGCAACTGGGTCGAGACCTCGGGGAGTGCGATGGTGATCTATGCCCTGCGCAAGGGCGTGGACGCCGACCTGCTTCCCGCGCGGTATGGGGTGGTGGCGGCGCGCGGCTGGGCCGGCTTGCAACGCCAGGTCACTCTAGGCGCCGATGGCCGGCCCTCGATCACCGGCGCCGTCGAGGGGATGGGCGTGCAGCCCGATGCGGCGGCCTATGTGGCCAAGCGGCGCCTCACCGACTCGCCGCACGGGCTGCTGGGCATCCTCCTCGCCGCCACGGCGATGGCCGGGCGCTAGGCAGAGGGGCGACTCTGCCCGCTAGTGAAAGACCACGCGCACGAACTCGCGCAGGTGCCGCCGCCAGGTGAGCCACTCGTGAGCGGTGCCCTCTGACAGCCACAGCTGGTGGGCGATGCCCACGCCGTTCAACTGCTCGTGAAAGCGCAGCGTGCGCTCGAGGCCCATCGGCTCGGCCGTGCCCGCGCCGAGCCACAGCAGGCGCATCTTGGCGTTGAACGCGGCCGCGTCGGCCAGCGCCCCGTCATAGTCGCGAGCCAGGTCGACGGTCTGGAGCGGTGAGCCGCTGAATACGCCGAGCGAGGCGAACGTCTCGAGATGCCGCAGGCCGATATAGAGCGTCTCCATGCCGCCCATCGATAGCCCGGCCATGGCGCGCTGCTCGCGCTGGGCCAGGGTGCGGTAGGTCGCGTCGATCATGGGGATCGTGTCGGCGATCAACAGGCGGCCGAACACCGCCGCGTTCTCATCCATCGCTGAGATGCTGGGCACGCCCGCGCCCGCGCGGCGCGTCAGCACCTGGCCGCTCTCCATGACGACGATCATGGGCACGGCCTCGCCCGCAGCGATGGCGTTGTCGAGGATGTGGCTCATATGGCCCTGCTTGGGCCAGCCGCGCGCGTCCTCGCCGCCGCCGTGCTGTAGATAGAGCACGGGGTAGCGCTGCTGCGTGGCATCGGCGTTAGGTGGCGTGTAGACGAACAAGCGACGCCACTGGCCCAGGCTGGCGGCATAGTACCAGCGCGCGCGCACCTCGCCGTGGGGCACATCTTGCGGCCGATAGTACGCGGCAGCATCCGCCGCCTCGGGCACCTCGATGGCGCTGGTCGGCCGACCGTAGCCGAAAAAGGTCTCGCTGCCAGGGTCGTTCACCGCCAAGCCATCGACCATAAACCAGTAGTAGTGAAAGCCAGGCACCTCTGGGGTGATGGTTGCCGTCCAGGCGCCCTCGCCGTCGCGCTGCATGGCCACGGGTCCGCGCCCCAGGCCATTGTCGTCGCCGCCGGGCTGTAGGAACACCTCGCGCGCGCCGGGCGCGAGCAGGCGAAAGGTCACGCGGCCGTCTGGCTCCAGGCGCGGATAGTCGGCACCGGGCACGGTGGTAGAGGCTGGTGTAGATGCGGTACAAGACATGAGGCTTTCTCCTTCTCTGGGCAATCGACCCGCGTACACAAGCTGGCGGTGGCGCGCTAGCTCCAGCTCACCTCGCGCCGCCGCATGATCCGCGACTCGTCCAGCGCGATGCCCACGCCCGGCCGCTGTGGCAGTGCTACCTGGCCGTGCACGGGCGCGATGCGCTCTTGGTGAAACCACTGCTTTTGTTCGAGATACACTAGCAGGAACTCGACCAGCGGGCACACCGCCGGCGACTGGGCGGCCACCACGTGTAGCGCGGGCGCCACCGAATGGCCGTGAGGCACCACGGGCTTGTCGTAGGCCGAGCATAGGGCGATGATCTTGGTCAGCTCGCTGATGCCGCCCGTCCAATCGGGGTCGGCCTGGAACACATCCACCCCCTGCGCGTCGAGCAGCGCCTTGCATCCCCAGCGAGTATACTCATGCTCCCCACTGGCGATGGGCACCGCGCCCTGTCGACGCAGCTCGGCATAGCCGCTCAGCCGGTCGACGGCCAGCGGCTCTTCGAGCCAGCGCGGGCCATAGGGCGCGATCCGGCGGCACATCTCGAGCGCATAGGGCACATCCCAGCCCATCCAGGCGTCGAACATGAGGTCGACCTCGTCGCCCACGGCCTCGCGCAAGAGGCGCACCATGGCCACGTTCTTGAGCAACCCTTCGCGGCCATCGCCCGGGCCATAGCGAAAGAACCACTTTTGCGCGACATAGCCCTCGGCCTTGAGCGCCTGTGCGCGGCTCACCAGCCGTTCAGGGTCGATGGGCATGCCCAAACAGCTCGCATAGGCGGGCACCGTCTGGCGGGTGGGGCCGCCCAGCAGGCGATAGGCGGGTAGGTTGGCGGCCTTGCCGCGGATATCCCACAGGGCGATGTCGACCGCCGAGATGGCCATCATCATGTACCCGCGGCGGCCGTGCCGGTCGTGCCGCGCCATGATGTCCCACAGGCGCTCGGTGGCCAGCGGATCCTGCCCCAGTAGGTGCGGCTTGATGCGGCGCTCGATCTGAAAGGCCTGGTCTGGCTCGATGCCACCATAGGTGCCGGTGATCCCCTCGTCGGTGTCGATGTGCAGATAGAGCGCGGCGATGGGCCATGGCTCGTGGCTCTGGGGCACGTTCGGTGTCGCGCTGCCGGGCACGTCGCCCGACACGCCGCGCTGGCGGTACTCGGGGTAGAGGTCCAGGGCGCCCACCTGCCGCTCTTGCACCGCCCACTCGCCGGTGAACTCGCCCTCGACCCGCTCGAAGCGGATGCCCGTGATCTTCATCTCGCCCTCCGCAAGGCTGAACTGGGCGCATTGTAGCGCCAGGCCGAGGCTCAAGGCAAGGCCCTGGCGGAGGCGACGGCGTTCGTTCATGCTATAATGAGGCCTAGTTGTTGAGCGGTAAGGGGGAGTATGGGGCTGCGCATCGCGCTGCTGGCCGATGTCCACGGCAATCGGGCCGCCCTAGAGGCGGTGCTGGCCGATGCACGCGCGCATGGCGTCGAGGCGGTCATCGCCGCGGGCGATCATCTGACCACGGGGCCACGCCCCGTAGAGGCGTTCGCGTTGCTAGAGCGCGCGGGGGCCATCCTCATTCGTGGCAACAACGACCAGGACCTCGTCGATATCCATCGCGGCGTCGCGCCCGACTGGTGGCTGCGCGGCATGCATTTTGGGCCGCTGCGCTGGTCGGCAACGCAGCTCACGCCCGAGGTAGTGGCGGCGATCGAGGCCCTGCCCGAGCAGCGCGTGGTGGCGTTCGCCGGGGCGCCGCCCATCCGTGTGGTGCACGGCTCGCCGCGCAGCGTGCGCGAGCCGGTGTTGCCCATCACTGGCGCGCTGGTGGCCGAGGTGGCCCACGTCACGGGCCTGCCCAGCACGCGCGCGCTGCCGCGCCCCTTGAGCGAGGTGCTCGCCGATGCGCCCGAGCCGGTGCTCGTGTGCGGGCACACGCACCTGCAATGGCGGGCCAGCAGCAACGGCCAGCTCAGCGTGAATCCGGGCTAGGTGGGCGCGCAGACCAACCGCACGGGCGACGCCGAGTACGCCCTGCTCACCCTGGTGGAGGGTCGCTGGCAGGCCGAGCTGCGCCATGTGCCCTATGATCGCGAACAGGTACGCCGCGACTATGAGCAGACGGGCTTTCCTGATGCGGGCGGGCCGGTGGGCCGCTCGTTCATGGCCGACACGCTCAGCGGCCAGTGCCTGACCATCATGTTCTTTCGTCACGCGGCGCTGCTCGCGCGCCAGCAGGGTCTGAACCCCGATGGTTGGCTGCCCGACGAGGTCTGGCTCGAGGCCGAGGCGACCTTTGACCGCGAGCAAGCCCTGGCGGACTATCGGCCTGCGTTCGAGCGGCTCGCCCGTGCCCTGGCCAGGGCCGGCGGGCTGTGCACCGAGACAGCGGCCACGGCCTAGACGCGCGGCCGTCGCGTTCGGCAGAGTGCCCGCGCTACGTGTTGGCTGGCTTGGCGGCGGGCTGATGGGCGGCGTGGCCGTTCTCTGGGCGAGGCGTGCTCACCAGGCCATGAGTGCGCCGGCGCAGCCAAGAGATCGCCGCAGCCTCGTGGCGCCGGGCCAGCAGCACCGAGCAGTTCGTCTTCTCGGCGATCTCGTCGGTGAGCGAGCCAAACAGCTTGGTGCGCGACAGCCACTCGTCCGAGGCGCCGATGACCATGAGGTCATACTGCTGGCGCTGCGCCTCTTGCAACACGCCGGTGAGCACATCGTCGGCGCGCACCAGGCGGGTGGTGATCTGCGGCGGCATGGTGCCCAGCGAGTCCTCGATGATCTCGCGCAGGTGCAACATGCGGTCGGTCAGTTCCTCAGCGTCGGGCGTGCCGGTAAAGATCTGGATCGCCGTGACGTCGGCGTGGCGGGGCAGGGCGATCTCATAGGCCAGGCGGATGGCCAGCCGCGAGTGAAAGCCGCCGCCGATGGGCACCAGGATCTGTTGGATGTTGTCGAGGCCACGGTTGAGCAGCACAGCTACGTGGGCATGGGCCTTTTGCAGCACGATCTTGACGGGGTGGTCGGCCAGGCGCTCGGGGGTCAGCGGCCCCGGCCAGCCCATCAGCACCAGCTTTACGTTGCCCTTGACCTCGTCGAGGATGCCCTGGGCGATGCTCGGCGCCTGGCGCACCTTGGTGTACACGGGCGCGTTCTTGGCGTGCGCCTCTTGGGTGATGCGCTGCATCGCCGCGCGTTGGCGCAGGGTCGCCAGAGGCGTGCGGCGCGGCGCATGCGGGTCGGCCGGCTGGTCCTCGCCCGGCTCGACGGTGAGCACGCAGATGCTCGTGTCTTCGCTGGCGTTCGACAGCTCCACCGCCAGCCGTGAAAGGCCCACCGCCGTCTCGGGGTTGGCCACCGCCACCACGATGCGGTCTTTGGAGCTCTCCAGCGCCTTGGCCCGCTCGGCGAGCAGGCGCGACACCGGCTTGTTGACATAATAGAACGCCGTGCAGACGGCGAGTACCCCCGCGAGGAAGCCCAGTGCTTGCACGCTCGAGAAGGCGATGACCATCAGGCAGGTAGTGATGGCGATGATGGGCGTCAGGGGGAAGAGCGGCGTCTTGAAGGGGCGCACGGCATCGGGCCGGATCTTGCGTAGGCGGATCATCGCCAGGTTAGAGAAGAACAGCACGAACAAGAACCCCGCGCTCGAGACATAGCTCAGAAAGTCGACCAGCCCGACCACGGCGACCAGGCAAGTGACGCCCCCGATAAATAGGCAGGCGAGGTAAGGCGTGCGAAAGCGGCTGAGCTGGGACATAAAGCGCGGCCAGAGGCCCGCGCGCCCCAGGCTCAGAGCCTCGCGCGTGCCGCTGAGCATCGCAGCGTTGACCGAGGTCAGCGTCGCGATGATGCCGGCCACGGCCATCATCGGCACGCCCCAGCGCGGCATAAAGCTGGCCACCACATCGGTGAGCGCCGTCTCCGAGCCAGCCACTTGCTGCCACGGCACCGTGCCCAGCGTCACCAGGGCCGTCATCACATAGGCGATGGCGCACAGGGTGAGGCTGACCAGGATGGCCGTGGGGATCGCGCGGTTGGGATTGGCCGCCTCTTCGGCGTCGTGGGCGATGACCTCATAGCCGATGTAGGCGCAATACACCAGAGCCACCGTACGTAGGATGTACTTGACGTTGTCGAACCCGTGGTGGATAAAGAACGGCCCCGCGGTAAAGTTCGCCCACGAAAAGCCGCCGGGCAGCACCAGCCCGCCGATGATATAGGCCGCCAGGCAGGCCAGCAGCACGGTGCCCAAGACGATCTGCAGGTTGCCGATGTTGCTGACATCGAGGATGTTCAACGCCGTAAAGATCAGGATCACGACGATCGCTGTGGGTACCACCGGCAGGCCGGGGATGAACACCTTGAGCGAATAGGCAAAGCCCACTGCCGACAGCGCGGCGTAGAACGTGCTCGAGAGGCAGTCGAGCGAACCGACTAGGAACGAGAGCAGGTTTGGCCCCCAGGCCTCGCGCACATAGGTGACGCCTCCACCCGTGACCGGGTACATGGTGGCCAGCTCGCAATAGTTGAGGGCGATGGAATAGTTGAGCACGCCGGCGATGATCAGCGCCAGCACGGCGGCAGGCCCGATCAGCTCCGCGGCGTGGCCGGTGAGTACAAAGATCTCGGCGGCGATGGTGCCCGCCGTGCCCAGCATGATCAGCTGCAACAGGTTGAGCTTGCGCCTTAGTTTGCGTTGCGACATGCCGTTTGGGGAGCACCTCCCGCGATCCAACTCTTGGCCAAGCAACAGGGCGTCGCGCTCCATGCACGAGGCTCATCGGCAGACCTTGCAGCCGCGTAGTAGACCAGGCCCGGGGTAAGGGTGGGCGCGCCATGAGGGGGCCTGGCCTGAGCACATCCCAGGCGCCGACTAGCTCGGCGAGCGCTCGTCCAAGCCCAGTGCCTACATCCAAGAGACGCCCTGCACAAACACCCACCTCGCTATGCGGGCGATGCCGTCACCCACCATAGCACAGACGACGAGTGGCCCGTAGCCGAGCTGGCGCTCGAGGGCCACACATCGCGACGGCCGAGAGTGTAGGCTCAGCGAGGTGGGCTGTCAATTGGTCTGTGCCAAGCCGCTATCGCGCGCTCACTTGGGCAACTGCGAGGTGCAGTGCGGGCAGCGCGTGGCCTTGATCGGGATGTCCGTCTGGCAATAGGGGCAGAGCTTGGTGGTCGGCTTGGCCGCTGGCTTGGCCGGCGTCGTCTCGCGCTTGAGCTGATTGGCCCCCTTGACCACGAAAAAGAGCACCAGCGCCACGAGCATAAAAGTGATGACGGCGTTGATGAATACGCCATAGTTGATGGTCACCGCGCCGGCCGCCTGGGCGGCGGCGAGAGAGGAATAGGGGCCAGGCGGGGTGCCTTCCTTGAGCGTGGCGAACAAGTTGCTAAAGTCCACGCTGCCTAACAGTAGGCCGATGGGCGGCATGATGACGTCTTTCACCAGCGAGTTGACGATGGTCGTGAACGACGTGCCCAAGATCACGCCGACGGCGAGGTCGAGAGCATTGCCCTTGATGGCGAACTGCTTGAACTCCTCGATCATCTTCATCGCGGCCACCCACTCCTTTCTCAATGACCCTCCCACCATTCCAGTATGCTCAGCAGCCCGTTGAGGCTGCCATAGGCATCGGCCATCGTCAGCGGCTGATCAGGCCGCGGATGTGTGCCGAGGTTGCCCAATACATACACGAGCTGCGCGTGCTGCATCACCGCTTGCGGGGCGCGCGCCCCCAGCCGTTGCAGGCGTGCGCGCCAGTCATCGTGGTCGCTCTTGCCGCTGGGCATGGCCTGCCGCAAGAAGCGGTCGAGGCAGTCGCGCAGCAAGACGGCGGCGTGCGCGGGGTCGACGTCGACCTGTTCGAGCGCCTCGAGCAGGCTGATGGTCAAGAGCAGGTCGAGCCGCTGGAGGCGGTCGAGCCGCTGGCGGGCATTGGTCAGCGCGCCGCCCAGGCCCCCATCGAGCCGCTGGCGCAGCACCTCAGCGGCATCGAGCGCGCGCTGCTTGGACTCGCGCAGCAGGAGTAGCGGCACGGCGCGCTCGAAATCGGCCAGGGCGAGCGCATACAGCCCCAACTCGCGGTAGGCCACGCCTCGTTCGTAATAGACCATCCCGTCTTCGGGATAGCGCGCTAGCAGTCGACTGAACTGCACCTCGCCGCTGGCGCGGTCGCGCAGCATGGCCTGGCGCGCCACCTCTGCGAGGTGCGCCACCGTCTGCAGCGAAGAGCGAGAAGGGGGTGACACGGCTCTGCCTTTCCATCGAGCTGGCCAGAGGATAACGCAGGCCAAACGGGGCGTCAACGAGCGCTGCGGATACTTTGCTTGACAGACCCGCCCCACCTCACTATCATCGAACTGGTCGTGCGAGAGGAGAGCGTGCAACGTCTCGCCCGTGGCCTCGCCCCCTCGGCTGTCATCGTGCGAGGTGGCCCGAGCAAGGCGCCCTGTCGCTGGTTGGGTCCCGCGCGGCGCAGGCCCGTGAACCCCGTCAGGTCCGGAAGGAAGCAGCGGTAAGCGGATCCCTGTGGGTGACGCGGGGTTACCTGGCTGGAACAAGCGGCTTGCTCGGGCCAGCTCGGAGATGAGCAGAGGGTGCACGACCGTTGTCGACCAAGAGGCGGGGTGACCCGCCTCTTCTTATTCAGGTGGTAGAGTGGAGCCGATTATCGTTATGGGTGGTAGGCCTGGGGGCTACCGAGTGACGGTGGCGCTGGCCAGCGCGAGGGCTTGGCCACGGGCCGCGAGTGTTGGAGGCGCTAGCGGGGCGTGGGGCGCGAGGTGTGTCGCATGACCCGCCCCAAGCGCATGGCCTGGCGGGCTTGGGGGCGCGCCCTGGGTGGCTTGCTGGCCCCGCTTTGGCGCGTGGGCGCGCTGTTGGCGGTGGTGGCCGCGCTCGCTGGCCTGGCGGCGCTCTATCAGTCCACGCGGCATACCGTCCACGTGCAGCTCGATGGCCACACCTATCCCTGGCGCACCCACAAGCGCACGCCCGAGGCCGTGCTGGCCGAGCTGCCGGTGACCCTGCTCGTTCAAGACCGCGCCTATCTGCCCACCACTGACGAGATGCTGGCCGGCGCGCCCTTGCGGCTCGATCTGGCCCAGCGCGTCCGTGTGGCCCACGACGGCTCGCTCACCGTGGTCGACACCCAGGCCGAGACGGTTGGCGCTTTGCTGCGCGCGCTGGGGATCACCCTTGGCCCCCAAGATTGCGCGGCGATCGAGGGCTATTGCGTGCCCACGACCCGCCCGCTGGTCGAACCCGCTGAGGGCGCCACGCTGCTCGAGGCCGTGGCCACCTGGCGGCGCCCCATCGACGTGGCCATCCGTCGCGCGCGGCAGATCACGGTGGTCGATGGCGTCCTGCCCGCCGATCTGTATACCACCGCGACGACCGTGGGTGAGGCGCTCGGCGACCTCGGCCTCACGGTGTATGAGGGCGACTTGGTCTATCCCGACCTGGGGGCCGCCATCGCCCCCGGGCTGCGCATCACCATCGCGCGCTCGCTGCCCGTGTCGATCGAGGCCGACGGCCAGGCCTGGCGGCTGCGTAGCCGCGTGGATACTGTGGGCGAGCTGCTGGCCGAGGCTGGCTTGACGCTCAGCGGCGATGATTACGTGACCCCCGGCGTCGCCGAGGCGCTCGCCGGCGGTGTCCATATCCGCGTGGTGCGCGTGTATGAGGAGTACTATGTCGAAGAGGTGCCCGTGCCCTATGAGACGCGCTGGGAGCCGAATCCCGAGCTCGAGATCGACCTGCAACAGACCGTGCAGTGGGGCACCGAGGGCGCCCGCCGACGCCAGGTGCGCGTGCATTACGAGAATGGCCAAGAGACCCAGCGTTCCGAAGAGGCCGAGTGGATCGCCCGCGAGCCAACCGATCGGGTGATCGAGTATGGCACCAAGATCGTCGTGCGCGAGCTACAGACGGGTAGCGGTACGGTGACCTATTGGCGCAAGCTGCGCATGTATGCCACCTCGTACAACGCGCCCACCGCCGGCGTCTCGCCCAGCTCGCCCAGCTATGGGCACACCAAGCTCGGCTGGCGGGCGGCCTTTGGCATCGTCGCCGTCGACCCCAGCGTCATCGCCCTCGGCAGCAAGGTGTACGTGCCCGGCTATGGCACGGCGGCGGCCGGAGACACGGGAGGCGGCGTCAAGGGCAAGCGCATCGACCTCTGCTACGATGACAACAATCTGGTGCACTGGTCGAAATGGGTCGATGTGTATCTGCTCACGCCCGTGCCCCCGGCCAGCCAGATCAACTGGATCGTGCCCAACACGCCCAAGGAGCGCGAGTGATGGACCAGGTGCGCGCTCTGCTGGCGCGCTATCAGCTCACGCCATCCAAGGGCCTGGGGCAGAATCTGTTGGTCAACGAGGGCGTCTATGGGCGCATCGTCGAGGCGGCGGAACTGACGCCCAGCGACGCGGTCTATGAGATCGGCCCCGGCCTGGGCACGCTGACGCGCCGCCTGGCCGAGCGTGCCGGCCTGGTGGCCGCCGTGGAGCTGGACCGCAAGATGATCGCCGTGTTGCAGAGCGAGCTGGCCGGGTACGCGAACGTCCACCTCGTCACGGGAGACGCGCTCGACCTGGATCCAGCGACGGTGCTCCGCGCGGCGGGCGCCGACCTGTCTGCGGGCTTCAAAGTGGTGGCCAACCTGCCCTATTACATCACCTCGCGGGCGCTGCGGCATCTGCTGGCCGAGGGCGAGCGGCCCAGCCTGCTGGTGCTGATGGTGCAGCGCGAGGTGGCCGATCGGCTGCGCGCTGGCCCGGGGGCGCATAGCCTGCTCTCGCTGAGCGTGCAGGTGTTTGGCGCCGTCGAGCAGGTGTGCGCGGTACCCGCCAGCGCCTTCTATCCGCCGCCCAAGGTGTCCTCGGCAGTGGTGCGCATCCGCACCTATGCCCAGCCGCTGGTGCCCGAGGCGAGCCTGCCGGCCTATTTCGCCCTGCTGCGAGCGGCTTTTGGGCAAAAGCGCAAGCAGCTGCACAACACCCTCGTCGCCAACCTGGGGCTACCCGCTGCCACAGTGCAGGCGTTGCTGGCCGAGGCGCAGATCGCCCCCGACGCGCGCCCGCAGGCGCTGCCTCTGGCCGCGTGGTGCGCGCTCACCGCGGCCTACGTCGCCCAAAGCGCCTAGCCAGGGTGCAAGACGCCGAGAGCGGCCGGTGAGCCGCCCTCGGAGGGGATCAACGCGAGAGCGATGGTGCGAGTGCGTCGAGGGGCCGCGGTCTCCCTAGGCCATCTGCGGCGCCTCGGGGTTCTCGGCAAAGTGCCGCAGCAACACCAAGGGGTCGGCGTGGCTGGGGTTGTGAATGGTCACCCCCGCCTTGGCCGCCGTCGCTGAGACAAAGAACTCGTCGTTGGTCAGTTGCCCAAAGCGGATGAGCGCCGGCGTCTCGACCGGCCACGCGCCCAACTGGCCGTGGCCCTGCACCACCACGGCGCCATAGGGGCCAGCGTCGCGCAGCGTCACGGTGCGCCCGGGCAGCACGGTCACCTCTTGGGCGCTGACATAGGGCGAGCCATAGACCACCCAGTTGGCGCGATAGCCCTCGGCGAGCATCTCGGCTTCGGGGCGCACGGGGCGCGGCGGCCGGAAGTAGGTCGCGCGGATGTTGGGCACCGTGTTGGCCTCCCAGTCGATCATCGAGATGATATAGTCCAGATCGTGCTGGCGGTCGACGGGCACGTTCTTGGTGAGCAGTTCCCAGCTGATGGGCTGGTCGTTCACCAGCGACTGGAACATGGCAAAGACGTCGCTGGCCCACTGCGGCTCATAGGTGCACAGGCTGCCGGGCGCGTGCAACAGGCCGGCGGGCACATACCAGCCCGTGCCCGGGCTGAGGCGATAGGCGCTCGACAGGTCGGTGATGTGGTTCTCGCCGCGATCCCAGATCTCCAAGCAGTGTTTGACCTGTTCGCGCGTCGTGCCGGGTTGCAGGCCAAAGAAGGTGAACGGGAACAGCCCGCCGTGATTGTTCAGCTGTGGCGGGAAAAAGTAGCCCTCGGGCTTGCTCTGTTGGCCCACGTTCGCCGCGTGCTCGGGCATCTGGTGCAGGTGATGGGGCAGGGCGCCCTGATTGTCAAAGAACTTGCTGAACATCGGCCAGCCATGGTGCTTGGCCCACAGGCGCTCGCCGACGAGCGTGGCGCCGAGCTCTTGCACCAGGTCGCGCAGCAGCACGCGGTCGGGCTGGACGGGGTCATTGTACACGACATAACTCAGTCCCTCGTCGGGCGTGGTGAGCGGGCCGTTGTCGGCGGGCG
>JBDKSN010000046.1:0-2648 GCA_039680625.1 Anaerolineales bacterium
GGTGGGCCGCGGACTATGTGCGGCGCAACCCGCAAGACACCGTCGCGGTGCTCTGCCCCACCAACGCGCAGGGCGGCGACGTGATCACGGCGCTCGAGGCACTGCGCGAGCCGGTGCCCTTCGATGACCTGCTGCGCAGCACGCCCCAGGTGCGCAACGTCACGCGCGTGCTCGCGCACGCGCTGCTCTATCTGAGCAACCCCACGCACAAGGGCAACCTCATCCAGCTGCACAACACACTCGTCAAAAACGGGCTGCTGTCGGTGGCCGACCAACGCCAGCGGCGGCGGGTCGCCGAGCTGATCCGCACCGTCTCCCTCGCCGAGGCGCTCTATCCACGGGCTACGGCCAGCGTCGCCGCGCTCGTGCCGCCCAAGGCCACCGTCTCGCCCGAGGATCTCGCCGCGTTCCAAGACCTCCTTGCCCTCGTGCGCCGCTGGGTGAGCGCCGTGTATCTGCCGCCCGACCAGCTCATCCTGACCATCGCCCAAGACTTGTTCAGCCGCCCCGAAGACGAGCGCTATCTGGCGCTGTGCCACACCATCGCCCAGGGGCAGCGCAGCGCGTTGCAGATGCACCCCACCGAGACGCTGGCCGAGCTGAGCGGCGAGTTCGATCAAGTCGCCCGCAACCAGCGCGGGCTGGGCGGCCTGTCGCTGCCCGACGAGGGCTATACGCCCACGCCCGGGCGGATCGTCGTGACCACGATGCACAAGGCCAAGGGCCTGGAGTGGGATACGGTGTATCTGCTCTGCGTGGATAGTCTCGAGTTTCCCGATGACCTCGAGGGCGCCTATCGCAGCGAGCCGTTCTACCTGCCCGGGCACGCGCCGGCCATCGAGGCGCGCAAGACCATCGAGCGCCTGGCGCAGGCGCCGGATGCCGCCGCGGTCGACGCGCTGCCCGACGCGGTGACCGAGTCTCGCCAGGAGGACATCGCCGAGCGCCTGCGCCTGCTGTATGTGGGCATCACCCGGGCGCGGCGCAATCTGTCGATCACCTTCTCGGCCAAGAACGGCCAGCGCGCCGTGCAGCCCGCGTTGGCATTGACCGTGCTCCGCGAGGCCTATGCGGCCTATGGCCGAGAGGGAGAGGGGGCGCCATGAGCCTGATCGAGCCGGGATATCTCTTTAGCCAACACAGCTTGCGCACCTACCAGCGCTGCCCACGGCGCTTTCGGCTCAAGTACATCGACCGACAGGCCTGGCCCGCGCCTGAGGCCGAGGACGCCGACGCCTATCGCCAACACCTCGAGGCGGGGCTGGTGTTCCACCAATGGATCGCGCGGGCGCTGCTGGGCATCCCCACCGTCGGGCACGACACCACGCTGCACCCCGACCTCGCCGCCTGGTGGGAGGCCTGGCAGCAGGCCGACCTGAGCGCGCTGCCCGTTGGTCGCCGCGAGGTCGAGCTGCCCTTGGTCGTGCCGCTGGGCGCCTATCGCCTGTATGCTCGTTTCGACCTGCTGGCGCTGGGCGCCACGGGCGAGGCCGTCATCGTCGACTGGAAGACGCTGGCCCACGAGCCAGACAGCGCCGCCCTGCGCCGGTCGTTGCAGACGCGCGTCTATCAATACGCGCTGGTGGCCGCGGGCCACGTGATCACGGGCGGCGCGCCACTCGACCCCGAACAGGTGCAGATGCGCTATTGGTTCGCCAACACCGGCTCGTGGGTGGTGTTGCCCTATTCGCGGGCGGCGCATCAGCAGAACGGCCGCGAGCTCTTGGCGCTGGCCGAGCGCATCGCCGCGGCTACGCGCGAGGATCTGGTGCGCACCGACGACGCGTGGCAATGTGCCACCTGCGGCTACCGCACCCTTTGCGAGCGCGAGGTGCCGAGCGCTGAGGTGGCCGGGCGAGCCGAGGCGGGTTGGTTGGCCGAGGATCTGGACTATGCCCGCGACCTGAGCTTTAGTCTCGACGACGTGCCCGCCATCGAGTTCTAGCCCGAGCCGAGGGGATGAGCGCGGGAGAGCAAGAGCGGCCCCCTCGACAGGAGGGGGCCGGCAACTCTAGAACTGGGCTACCTCATCGGTAGGCAAGACAAAGATGGTGGCGCGAGCGGGCGGGTGCGTCGCTGGCGCCGTGGCCTTGTCGATCTCGGGGCCGGCGCTAGAGTCGATGATGCGCAGCGCCTCATCCACGCGCTCTGGGCGCACGCCGATCAAAAAGGTAGCGTTGCCCACGCGCCAAAAGCCACCGGTGGTGCTGATTTGGGTGACGCGAAAGCCAGCGCTGGTCAGTGCGTGCCGCACATCCGAGGCATAGTCTTTGCGGACGATGGCCACAAGTAGCTTCATAGCATACTCCTCAAACGCTTGCCGGTGCGCTGATTCCTGGTGTCTATTGTACCCGCTCCACGCGGATTGTCCAGCGAGCGCCGCCGCTGGTGAGCAACAGCGCAGCGCCCTCGGCTGGCTCTTGGGCCGAGGTCACGCGCATGCGCACACTGCCCTCGGGCTTGATGTCGGCTTCGTCGCGGGCCAGCGCGATGTCGGGCGTGAGCGGCTGGAGCACCACGTGCGCGGGCGCCAGGCCGGTGTTCTTGAGCGTGAGGCGCCCCTCAAAGCCGCCCTGCGGGTGCGGGCCTAGGGCGATGCTCTCGGGCACCACCAGCTCGGCGCGCCGCTCGACGCGCAGGCTGACGTC
>JBDKSN010000047.1:0-4429 GCA_039680625.1 Anaerolineales bacterium
GGCGGGCCGCTTGAGGTCATCGATGGTCAAGCGCGCGCCATCGGCCACGCGCGTCTCCAGCGACTTGACCAGGATCACCAGCGCGATCCCCACCAACGCCGCCGCCACGCGGCCAAGCGTGGGGCGCATGTCGCTGTGGAGCCGCAATACGGAGGGGATGGTGCCCAGCAACAGCCCCATAAAGAACACGCTCGTGGCCGTGGGGAACCGTTCGAGAAAACCGACGATGACCACCGCCGCGACCAACATGCCGAGCACCATGCCGATGCCCAGCGGCACCAAGAAGCGCAAGCGGCGAGCGAGGCCGGCGCGATCGATAAAGAGGTTGCCGATAGCCTCGACGAACTCCTCATAGATGCCCATCATGATCAGCACCAGGCTGCCGCCCAGCCCGGGCATGATGTGCGTGACGCCATAGACCATGCCCTTGAGGGCGATGACGATAGAGTGCATTCTCTTGCCTTTGCGACGGGCTTGTATTGTCGCGGATTATAGCAGAGCGCGGCACGGCCGACAATTGCATCGCCCCGAGGAGCGGCGTGTGCTATAATGCCGCCGTATGAGCGTACTATCCCTGCCCGCTAACGTCCAATTGACGGTACAAGACCGCGAACGACTGGCCAAGATCGCTCAAGACCTGGGCCTGCTCAGCGACGTCTCGCGCGCCGACGTGGTCCTTGCCTGTCGCAATGCGGCGGGGCGCCTGGTGATTGTGGCGCAGGCGCAGCCTCATTCGGCGACGCCGCTCTATGCCGAGTCGATGGTGGGGCAGGCGGTGCCCGCCGACGACAGCGAGCCTCTGCCGTGGGAGCGGACGTTGGCGCCGTTCCTGGTGCAGACGGTGTCGGTGCGCGGCGCCAACGTAGCGCGGCAGCGGTTGCCGGTGAGGGGCGAGAGCGGGCGCATCATCGCCTATGTCATTCGCGACGCCTACTGGCTGCAGCACGAGCGGCACCGCCGTCGCAGCCGGGTCTTTCAGCGGGCGCTCCGCCACTTTACCCTGATGGTGGTGCGCGGCGAGCTACGCGGCGCCGAGTCGCTCACGCCCTTTGGCGAGCACGATGGCATCGTCTATGTGAGCACCGACCGACGCATCCTCTACATGAGCGGCATCGCGGCCGAGCAGTATCGCAACCTCGGCTATCGCGATAGCCTGCTGGGGCGCCGGCTGAGCGAGCTGGATACAGTCGACCATCAGATCGCCCTGCGCGCGATCAACGAGGGGGAGTGCATCGAGCTGCAACGCGAGGAGCACGGCCGCACCTACATCCGCAAGGCGGTGCCGGTGCGCGCCCAGCCCTGGCGGGTGACGCTGCTTCACCCGTCGGCGGCGTCACGCACGCCGTCGCACCCGCGAGGCGCGCTCATTTTGGTGCACGACGCCACCGAGCGCCTGCGCACCGAGGCCGAGCTCGAGAGCCGCATGTCGCTCTTGCACGAGGTGCACCATCGCGTCAAGAACAACCTGCAGATCATCGCCTCGATCACCCGTATGCAAGCACGGCGTGCGGAACACGAAGAGACGCGCACGCTGCTCAACGAGACGGTCAATCGCATCATGAGCATGGCTGTGGTGCACGAGTTCCTCTCGCAGAACGAGCAGGGCACCATCAACCTGTGCGATGTGGCGCGACGCATCCTCACCCAGGTGCAGACGGGCCTGATCGCGCCTGATCAGCAGATCTCGCTGCACGTCGAGGGGCCGAGCATCTGGCTTGCGTCGGATAAGGCCACCCGCTGCACCCTGGTCATCAACGAGCTGGTACAGAACGCCATCGAGCACGGCATGGCCGGGCGCTCACGGGGCACTATCACCGTAGAGCTAGTTGACCATGGCGATAAAGCCAGTATCATTGTACGCGATGATGGGCAAGGTCTGCCGGATGGCTTTGACCTTGCGACGCACGCAAACCTCGGACTGCACATCGTGAGGAACATGGTGGAGCGCGACTTGGGAGGCGCTTTCTCCATCTCGAGGTCCGGAGGAGAAACCGAAGCGATCGTTAACTTTCCCAAGTAGTCTCACGGAGGTGCCAAGTTGGAGCGCATTCGCGTGATCATCGCTGATGATGAGTCGGTTATCTGTATGGACTTGCGAGAGATGCTCGGTAACCTGGGTTACCTGGTTGTGGGTGAGGCTGGAGACGGCCGCAGCGCCATCAACCTGGCCCGCGAACTGCGCCCCGATGTTGTGCTGATGGACATCATGATGCCCGACATGGATGGCATCACCGCCGCCAAGATCCTGACCGAGGAGCATATCGCGCCAGTGGTGCTGATCACCGCCTACAGCCAACGCGACCTGATCGAGCGGGCCAAAGAGGCGGGCGTGATCAATTACCTCGTCAAGCCGATTCAAGAGGCCGATCTGGCCCCGGCCATCGAGGTGGCGCTTCAACGCTTTGCCGAGTTCCGCGAGCTGCAAAAGCAGATCGAAGACCTGCAGGAGCAACTCGAGACGCGCAAGCTGGTGGATCGCGCCAAGGGCATCTTGATGGACACGCAGGGGTTGACCGAGTCGGCCGCGTTTCGCCGCATTCAAAAGATGTCGATGAACACGCGCAAGTCGATGAAAGAGATCGCCCAGGCGATCATCCTCACGTACGAGGCCGGGGCATAACTCGACATAACCGTATAGACCGCCACCTCTCACCGAGCCACTGACGACTATCAGTGGCTCGGCCTTTCTGCGGCTCAGGGCTGGGGGTTGCGCAAGGCCTCGTATTCGTCGGCCGTGAGGAGTGTGCCGCCCTCGATATCAGCCGTGACGATGCGGTAGGCGTCATCGAGCCAGATCTCGGCGTGCATCAGCCGAAAGCACTTGTTGTCCATGACCTCTTTGCGCACGAACATCGTGCCCGGGCCGCCTTCCTCGCGCGAGAGGTCGTTGCGCTTGTTGACGCGCACGGCCACGGGCGAGCCGCAATTGCCACAGCGAAAATACACCCTGAGGCCGTCAGGGTCAGCAGCGGCCGCGCGCGAGCTGGCCCCCGGCTTGCCAGCAGGAGTGGTCCGGCCGGCCGCACCGCCACCGCACAAGATCCTTTTCAGCGTATCCCATAGACTCATCGTCCACCTCGACGTTGCTCTGACTATCGTCTCTGGGGCCAGTATAGCATAGGGCACTCACCGAGCAAGCGAGGTAGGCCGGCCGAGCCGGTGGCCGAGAGGGGTTCGAAGAGGGGAAGAAGGGGTCTACTGGGCCGCCGGGGGCTTGACAGAGGCTCCTTTTGCGTATATGATTTATTGCAGATTAAATAAACTAGATGATGTGCCGGCCGTGGGCAGCTATGGAGGCTCTCGCCATGGACACCGCAACCCCTTCTCCCCTCTCGTCGACCCCTCCCACTACGCGCAGCTTGGCCGAGCATGCTGCGGAGATGCTCACGGCGCTCGAACTCTCGCCGCTTTCCAAGCGTACCTACCGCTGTGGGATCAACGCCTTCCTCGAGTTCCTGCGCGGCCTGCATCCCGGCCAGGAGCCGCAGACCACGGACCTCGACGAAGACTCGCTCGCGCAATTCGCCCTGTGGCTGCGCGACCGCTATCCCGATCTGCGAGCACGCGCCCGTGGCGAACAGCGCGCCACGCGGACCGCGCACACCTATCTCGTTGCGGCCAAGCGTCTGCTCAACTGGCTCGATCTGCACGAGCAGCTGCCGCCCGGCGTCTCGTACGATCGCACACTGCGGCGCATCGACAGTGGCCGCGGCTCGCGACGCATGGGCTATCAGCAGCGGCGCACCGATCCCGATGTCGCCCGGGTGATCACTCACTATCTGCGCCAGCCCCTGCCCGACCGACCCGGTCCCAAGCGCCTCGCCCTATTGCGCAACCGCGCCTTGATGTGCGTGCTCTATGACACGGGCATGCGCATCAGCGAGGCGTTGGCCCTCACCCGCGAGGATGTGCTCGACGGTCGCGCGCACAAGGTGCGTCTGACGGTCACCAAGAACGGCAAGCCGCGCACCGTATTCCTGTCGGAAGAGAGCCAGCAGCTGCTGCAAGCCTACTGCCGTGAGCGCACCGATGGCCCATACGCCCCCCTCTTCGCCTCTCATGGGCGTGGAAAGGCTGCGGCAAGCGGCTCTGCCGATGCTGAGGAGGAGACGGGTGCTGCGCCGCTGGCGGGCATCACCCCGCAATACGCCTGGCAGTTGGTGAAACAGGCCGCCCAGGCCGAGGGCCTGTATGACAACACCTCGCCCCACTCTTTGCGTCACCGCCGCGCGCAAGACCTCCTCGACGAGGGCATGCCCCTCGAGTGGGTGGCGGCGTTGTTGGGGCACCAGCATCCCGACACCACACGCGTCGTTTACGCCTGGGAGACGGATGAGGAGCGGCTCGCCGACATGGTGTCGACGTATGGGCTGAATCCCACCGAGGCGCAGCAAAGGCGAGGTCTCGCCGCCGGTAAGGCCTCGCCCGA
>JBDKSN010000048.1:0-2394 GCA_039680625.1 Anaerolineales bacterium
TCACTTCCCGGGCATCTATGTGGTCATGCCCTCTACGCCCTATGACGCCAAAGGCCTGCTCAAGAGCGCCATCCGCGACGACAACCCGATCATGTTCATCGAGCACAAGATGCTCTATGGCTCCAAAGGGCCAGTGCCCGAAGGGGACTATACGATCCCCTTGGGGGTGGCCGACGTCAAGCGTGAAGGCACCGATGTGAGCCTGATCTCGTATTCGCGTATGGTGTTGCGCTGCCTCGAAGCTGCCGAGAAGCTGGCCGCCGAGGGCATCAGCGCCGAAGTGGTCGACTTGCGTACGCTCAAGCCGCTGGACATCGAGACCGTCGTCGCCTCGGTGCACAAGACCGGCCATGTAGTAGGCGTCACCGAGGCCTACAAGACCGGCTCGTTCCTCTCAGAGCTGTTCGTGCGCATCAACGAGAGTGCCTTTGACTGGCTCGACGCGCCGATGGTGCGCGTGGCGGCGGCCGACGTGCCCGTGCCCATGTCGGAGACGCTCGAGGATGCCGCTATTCCGTCGGTCGACGCCATCATCGCCGGCGTGCATCGCGTACTCAAATACGCCTAGCCAAGCCATCAGGAGCATAGACCATGGCCAACGTGATCACCTTGCCCAAGCTGGGGCAAACGATGGAAGAAGGCGTCATTGTCGAGTGGCTCAAGAAAGAGGGAGACCCCGTCAATCGTGGCGACGTGCTCTTCCAGGTCGAGTCAGACAAGGCCGTGCTCGAGGCCGAGTCGCGCTACAAGGGAGTGTTGCTCAAGATCCTGGTAGGGCCGAACACCAAGGTGCCCGTGCTCACACCGGTGGGCATCGTCGGCGAGCCCGGCGAAGACATCTCGGCGCTCCTGGGCGGCGAGGCCAACGCCGACAAGGCCGAATCGGGGCAGCCTACGCCCCAGGCTGAGGCGGCGGGCGAGCCTGGGGCGGCGACGCCGTCTGAGGCAGGCGAACGACCGTTCAGCTCGCCGCGCGCACGTCGGCTGGCCCGCGAAGAGGGAGTCGATCTGTCGCTGCTTTCGGGGACAGGCCCCGGGGGGCGCATCATCGAACAAGACGTCCAAGCCTATCTCTCCTCTCGGCCTGCGGCTACGCCATTGGCCGAGCAAATCGCTCGCGAGCTGGGCGTGCCGCTGCCGCAACCCGAGAGCGACGCAAGCCGTGTACGCGCCGACGCCCTGCTGCATGCCGCGGCTGAACCCTCGCCAACACCTTCGGTCACAGCAGCAGTAGCCACGGCCGCACCAACGGCGTTGACCGGCTTGCGTGGCATCATTGCCGAACGCATGGTCACCTCGGCACAGACTACGGCAGCAGTGACGCTACAGAGTCATGTAGATGCCACCCAGTTGGTGATCGTACGTGAGCGACTCAAGGAGGCCTTGGCTCCAGAGCTCGGCTTCAACATCGGCTACAATGACCTGCTGGCCGTGATCGTCGCGCGGTGCCTCATCGAGCTGCCCTACATGAACGTACAGCTCGGGCCAGAGGGCATCCGCCAGATGCCCCACGTCAATATTGGCCTGGCAGTCGATAGCCCTCGTGGTCTGCTGGTGCCCGTGGTCCACGAGGCCGAGACGTTGGGCGTCCGCGAGTTTGCCGCACGCTTCCGCGACCTGGTGGCCCGGGCGAGAGAGGGCAAGTCGCAGCCTGACGACCTCACCGGTGGCACCTTCACCATCACCAATCTGGGCATGTTCGGCGTGGATGCGTTCACTCCGATCATCAACTTGCCCGAGTCGGCTATCTTGGGCGTCGGGCGCATCCAGCCCGAGCCAACAGTGATCGATGGGCAGGTGGTCATCCGCCAGCGGATGTGGCTGAGCCTGACGTTCGATCATCGCGTGGTCGACGGCGCCCCAGCAGCGCGATTCCTCCAGGCCATTGCCCGATACGTGCAGGAACCCTATCTGCTGCTCGCCTAGCGGCGAGCACTTGCGCAGAGGCGGACCCAGGGCCGCCTCTGTATGCTTGACAGCCTTCCCTCATCAGCGCTACAAGAGCTGTCGAGCGACTGATCCCAGAGAGGAGGGCGATATGGCCCAGCTGTTTGGCAAGGAATGGACAAAGGACGAGCTGATGCGCCGCGCCGGCCAGGTTGCGCAACTCGGCGGTGTGCGTGAGGTCGAGCTGCGCGACGGAACCGGCCGTGGCGTGCGCTGCGCCGAGTTTGAGACAGGCAGCGGCCTCTCGTTCACCGTGCTGCTCGACCGCGGCATGGACATCGGAGCTGCCAAGTACAAAGGTGCATCTCTTTCCTGGCAGTCGGCCACCGGCCCGGCGCACCCCGCCTACTTTGAAAAGGACGGCACGAGTTGGCTACGTACATTCCATGGCGGGCTGATCTGCACCTGTGGGCTGAGCTCGGCAGGCGCGGCTTGCGTCGATGAGGG
>JBDKSN010000049.1:0-51433 GCA_039680625.1 Anaerolineales bacterium
GATCTGACGCCATTCCTTGCGGGCCCTCGCCGGAGGATTGCTGTCGGGCACGCCCAGGGGCGAACATGCCACAATAGCGAGGTCTTCGGGAATGCCGCACAGACGGCGCACTTCTTGCGGGTCAAAAGCCCCGATCCAGCATGTGCCATAGCCCAAGGAGTGCGCGGCCAGGACGATGTTCTCCAGAGCGATGGCCACGTCGACCTGGTACCACTTGGCGCTGACCTGGGGCAAGCCGCAGGCCACCAAGATGTAGGCTGCGTCGGCCATCCACATCTGACCATTGCAGGCCTGGGCCACGCGCTGCCTGAGTTCCGCGTCGCCTACGACGACGATGTGCCATGGCTGGCGGTTGGCTGCGGAGGGGGCCTGGCGCCCCGCCTCGAGGATGGTTCGCAGGTCGTCCTCGGGGATGGCCGCTGGTTTGAAGCGGCGAATGCTTCGGCGAGTCATGATAGTGTCGATCGTTTCCATAAGCCCCCCATTTCACTGTGGAATAAGAATACTTCAGGTCGCTGTTTATGTCGAGCCATTGGCCGCTGCCGCGCCGGCTAATGCGCCAGAGGTCCAGGCCCACTGCAGATTGTAGCCGCCACAGGGGCCGACCACATCCAGCACTTCGCCACAGAAGTATAGGCCGGACAATAACCGCGAGGCCATTGTGGTAGGGGCAATCTCGGTGATGGGCACGCCGCCACTCGAGAGCTGAGCCTCTTGGAGGCCACGGGTGCCGGTGACGTTGGCTTCGAGCTGGCCAAAGTGGCCGGTGGCATCGGCAGTACCTAGCTCGCCCGCCAGGATGTCAGCGGGCAGGCCGCTCAAGCCGGGCAACGCACGAGCGAGCTTGATGGGCAGTAGCGCGGCCAGAGCCAGAAAGAGGCTGGCATTCGGGTGGATGGCGACTATCTCGTGTAGCAGCTCACGACGCCCAGCGAGCACATCGACGCGCAGAGTCAACGCCCTGTCGAGATGCCGATGTACGAGATGGCCGAGATCCATGGCCGCAGGCCCGCTAAAGCCATATTGGGTGAACATCACATTGCCATAGGTATCGCCGAGACACTCTCCCCCTGCCCAGAGCGACACCTGGGCGTCGAGGCGCACACCCTGCAGGTTGTGGAAGCTGCGGACATCGGCGGTGATCGGTGCCAGCGCGGGTTGGGCGGGCAGCACGGTGTGCCCCAGGCGCTGCAACACGGGCCACAGCTCGCCTTTGGATCCCAACGCTG
The DNA here is from genome assembly GCA_039680625.1 of Anaerolineales bacterium. Classification (GTDB taxonomy): domain Bacteria; phylum Chloroflexota; class Anaerolineae; order UBA1429; family UBA1429; genus JAAYDS01. Next base: position 1,230 of record JBDKSN010000049.1, read on the forward strand.
GATAGGCCGCGCCACCGCAGGCAACGATCACGCGGTCGGTGGACACCCACTTCTCTGGGCCGCCCAGGGCCAGCTCCCAGCCCGAACCCCGGGGGCGTAGGTCAGCCACCTTGGTCTGGAGGCAAAGGATCACCCCCAGCTCGGCGAGCCGGGCGGCCAGGATCTCGGCCACAGCAGCTGCTGACTCGGATAGGGGATAGCACCAGCCGTCGGGCGTGGCAAAGGTGGGGATCCCCAGTCGCCGAAAGCAGTCACGCGTCTGGGGGACGCCGAACGCCTGCAGGGCCACCGAGATTGCTGCCTGATCGGCGCAGGCGTAGCGTGAGGCATGGGCCTGCAGGTTGCTGAGGTTGCAGCGGCCATTGCCGGTGATGAGCAGCTTGCGCCCTACCCTGGCGTTGGTATCGTACAGGGTAACGCGCGCGCCACCCTGGGCCGCGAGGATTGCGGCCAGGATGCCCGAGGCGCCGGCGCCGATGATGGTGATGTTCACCCATTCACCTCCAGCGGGGCAACCCACGCTGCCGCGCGGACAGGGCAGGGATGTCTGGATGGCAGGTGAACATCGCGTCTAGCCGCGGTCGGCCCGCGTCAAGAGCGCTTTTCTGAGCGCCAGCCGCCAGTCGCGCCGCTTGGGAAACTGCTCAAAGCTCACGATCTCGGCGAGCAGGGGGTCTTCGCGGTCGATGCCCAGCGTCTGCAAGAGCCGGTAGTCTTGCAGGCTCTCGCCCACCACCTCCCAACGCACCGAGTCGATCGGGCCATCTGGGCCAGGATAGACCTGAAAGGTGTCGCCATACGCCCAACCGCCGCGATCCGAGGCCAACCCGTCTTGTTCGCAGAAGGGGTCGATCAAATGGCGCGTCTGTGACTCGTACCAGTAGTTGTAGCCCCAGTGCAAAAAGCCCTGGAACGGCCAGCGATAGAAGAGCAGGCCGTGCATGGCGATCTTGGGCAGGGGCGTGTCGAGCAGGCGCTGGATAAAGGCGCCGCGTGGCCCGCAACAGTAGTAGCAATAGGCGGGGATGCCCTCCCGCACGAAATCTAGCGCCGTCTCGGTCGAAGGAATGGGCATATCGACCACGCCCTCGCGCCCAAAGCGGATGTCGGTCAACGCGTCCATGGTGCGTATCCAAGGCGCTAGCTCGCGAATCATCTCGCGCGCGAGACGATATTGGGTGATCTGGTCACCGTGCGGCTCATCCGAGATATGGAAGAGCGAGCGGTCCAAGATGCCCTCTTCTTCCAGGAAGGCTTTAAACTGCGGCAGGTACTGAGCGAGAAAGCGCCGGTAGGGCTCGCCGGTGGCCGGCGTGTCTGCTGGCCAAAGCAGCCGCTCATCGCGGCCCTGCCCCTCATAGATCCGCAGCGCAAATTGAGCGCCCCATTGCCCGAAAAAGTGCGCCCACTCAAAGTGATCCAGGCCGACCTCAATGGCGAGGCGGACGTAACGGCGGACATCGCTCCAGTCGAAACGATATTCGCCGGGCGCGACGGTCTCGACGCGCACCAGCTGCGTGGGAGTCTTGACGCCATCCATCGGCACGGTAAAGTGCGGCACGAGGATCGTATTCTGTTCGTGGGCGACCATGTCTTGCATGTAGGCCCGAGTGAGCGACCAGAAGCGCTCGTCAAAGCCGTCAGTACGATACCAATCCAAAAGGCCATCGGCCGAGAACTGGTGGGTGATGTTAAAGCCTCGGCGAGGCTCCAGGCGGAGATTGTGCAAGGTCACGATCAGGCGATGGGTGGCCAGAGTGTCGCCGATAGGGCCGTGAGCCGTCACGTCGATGGCATAGTCGCCCACACGAGCACCCTCCGGCGGCGTGACGCTGATCCAGAAGGCGTGCGTCTCGCCATTGCGGAGCATGACCGCATCCTCGTCGAACAGCGGATCAGGCACATAGCCGGGCACCTGGTCCAACCCGTCGGTCTCTAGCGGGTCTCGCAGTACTGGCGTGTTCAGGTGTCGCACCGGCACATAGCCCACCCGACGTACGCGCACCCCCCAGCCTTCGGGGCCGGTGGCCTGGACGATGACCGGCTGGCGCTCCGTGTCTGGGTCGCGCATGACGAGTTGAAAACTGCCGCGCTCATTCAGGGCCAGGTCGAGCCGGGGATCGTCGCTAGAACGGCGCGTATCGCGCGGATAGTAGCGCTCGAGCGTGGCCAACCATGATTGCAGTGCCATCGTGCACCTCCTTGGTCGGGGGGAAACAGGTCTTGGAATCTTGCCTCAGATGCACCGGGCGCCGATGCGCCAATGAGTCGTAGCTGGCATGATAGAGTTGCTTGCTTGACTCGTCAAGGTTTGGCTTGGCAGCGAAATGTGTGTTGGCGACGGGCGCGGGTCAGTCTTCCGTAACCTGAACGAGGAGCGATACTGCCGCCTCGGCGATGGGAGTGCCCTCCTGCTCTACCGATTCGCGCTGGCCAGATACCGGGTCATACAGGCCGATCAGCAGCCTATAGGCTCCAGCCGATATGCCTTGAGGGATAGACAGTGTGATCGTGTCGGTGACGACCTCGCCGGGCAGCCAGTCTGTGGTGGGACAGCTCCCCGCCAAGGGAACGCCATCGTACTGGGTGACGATCTGCCCATTGGCATTGACCAAGTGTACAAAGGTGCTCAGGCTCTGGCTGGTCTTGGCCTTGGCCTGCCAGGTCAGCGATAAGGCCAGATCCTCACCAGCCTTGGCCTGAATCTGCCCCTCAGTGAAACTCGTCGAAGATAGCCCGGCCAGCCGCACCCAGCCGCCGAGCCGGGCATCGAGCTCGATATCCACCCTGGGCAACGCCCACACGCGCTGCGAGGAGCGCACCGAGACGGGGCCCAGGTCTACAGCATGGCCATCCGTTTGGTCGACTAGTTGAAGGCTGTAGTCTCCCGGGGCGATGCCAGAGACGAGCAACGTGCTGGCGAGCACAACACGCTCGACCTCGGCCCAGCCCGAGACCTGAGGGCATACAAAAGTGCCGACCGTCTCGGAGAGGCCTGTGCTAGCTGAAACCAGCTGTAGGCGCCACTCACCGCCGGTCAACGCGGCTCTGCCGTCGACCACGAGAGCAGCTACCATCGGCTCGAGCAACTCGATCTGCGCAGGCAGTCGCACTGCGAGAACATCGCCCGCCGCGATGGGTGTGACTGCACCGGTGAGGGCATCAGCAGAGGTTGGCACCGCGCCACCGAAAGGAAAAGCGCCGAGTCGGGCTGAGGCGATGGCCGCGTGTGAGGCGCCGGCCTGGGCGCCAGAGAGTCGATACAGGCCAACGTCTAGGTGGTACTCGCCCGCCGGCATGATCGTCGGCAACGGCACCGGGTAGTAGTCAAGGAGCAGGTCGCCAACGCGCCATTCACTGACCTCATAGCTACCGGCGCCCGGCTCCTGGTCGACTTGGGCCACCTTGACTCCGTCGCTATCGATGAGGTGCACATAGGCGGTAAGGTCTCTATCCAGCGGGGCCACGCATTCCCAAAGCAGGGTGACGACGAGACGGCCGTCGGCCTCGGGCTGGTCAGCCACGCGCCAGCCACGGAGCTTGATGGCGTCACCGAACGCCAGGTCGGTTGGGTGAAGGTTGCCCGGGACCGCTTTTGCCGGCTCGATGCCAGGCCTTCGTGCGGCGGCGAGGCGCTGCTCGGGGATAGTCAAGACGTAGAGCAGGTCGCGCCCCTGAGCATCATGGACGGTGGTGAGCTCTCCCCAATCGGTCCATGTCGGGAATAGCGCCTCAGCAATGGCCTTCTGCTCCGGAGGAAAGGCATAGAGCGCGCCCTTGCCCTCTGCTTGGGGGAGCACCATCGCGGCCTCAGGATTGAGGCTGCGCAGATCGATGTCGCGCGTCAATACCTGCATGGTAGCGTGTTGGCTCCACAGCTCGGCCAGGAATACTGTGTGTGAGGTGGCCGCCGACGATTGAATCGCAGCCGCCTCAACCTGGTCTGTATCGTCTTCGCCCAGCGAGCGAGCAGCTGTGGCTAAGCGTACGAAATAGTCATAGCTGGTCAGGCCGCCGCTCAGGGTGAGCACCCCCGCCAGGGCGGCCATCGCGGCCGCGTGGCCGAGGCGTCGCTCGGCCTGGCTGGCGAGCCAGTCGAGCCCCAGGGCAGCGATGATGACGAACACCGGCAGCGCGCCGATCATCCGCGAAAAGTTCGGCGCCATATCGGTGATGACGGAAACCGCGATCAGCGTCACGGACCAGGCCAGGAGCAGGGCACTAGACAGGCGCTCGGTGCGCGAGCCCTCGCCCAAGCCGCGCAGCACCAGCACCACGCCCAACAGAAAGGCTAGCCCTATGGGGAGGTCGAAAACAGGCCGGCCGGGCCAGTTGTGGATCCACGCAGTGTCACCGCGCACGTTGAACATCAGCAGCACGCGCCACGCGTTCTGAGCAAGCGCGACGAGGGTGTCGATCCAATCGCCTGGATCGATCATGCTCACGTCGCTAGCGTGGGCATAGAATTGCAAAGGGTGTTGATAAAAGTACCCAGCGAGTGGCGCAAAGAGCACGAGCGCGGTGGTCCCCGTCAAAGCGATGCCCTTGGCAACGGCACGCTTGTGTTCGCGATGGGCCGGCATGGTGAGGGCGAGCCAAAGCAGGAGGACTAGGGGCAACAAGCGGCCAACGGGGTGGGTCCAGACGCTGGCGGCCGCCCACACTCCGCTCAGGATGAACTGCCTCGGGCGGCCCTCATTCAAGCCGCGCCAAAAAGCGAGCAGGCTCAGCAGGTACCACAGGGGCATGAGGATCGAGCGAATGCCATACCGTGAAAAGTGCAGGTGCCAGTAAGAGAGTGCTAGCAGCACCCCAGCAAGGACTGCCAATTGGCGGCGGTCTGGCCAGATACGGCGGACAAAGACATACAGCGCTACGACGGTGACGGTGCCGACGAGGGCGGAAGCCACCCGCCCGGCCTGGGCAGTAGGTCCAAGCAGGGCCACCCAAGGCGCTTGCAGATAGGTGTAGAGCACCTCGCGTCCGCCGTTGGCGGGCAGAAACAGGCTGTGTTGGCCAGCCAGCACGTCGAGGGCATCGAGGATGTTGTAGGCCTCATCGAACTGAAAGCCAGGGGGCACGCGGTCGAGCGCCGGCAGGCGCAACAGCGCTGCAAGGACGGTCAGGAGCAGCATCCAAAGCACATCCCGACGATCCGGGAACCTCTTGGCCGGTGGCATCACGTCGTGTACCTCTGACACACAGTATAGGCAGGTACTAGGTGAGCCCAACTGGTGAACTCCCGATGTGATTGACACCCCTCGATCACCCGCCTATAACGAACACCACAGACGTCCCGCCACGAACGTATCGGTTGTCTCGCCATGTGCAGCTAACTTCCCCTGGAGGGCCGATGGAAGCACGAGAGAGGTTGGTCACCGCGTATGACCGCGGCATTCCTGACCGGCTGCCTGTTACGACGCATCATGTCATGGACTATTTCCTGCAACGCTACTTGGGCGGCATGTCGGTGCCGGCCTTCTTCGACCACTTTGGGCTGGACCCGATTCGCTGGATCGGCCCAGTGACCTGTAACCCCGAGGCAGGCGAAGAGCTATTGGAGGGCAACCCGCTCGAGTTCCGCAACATCAGCGGCCCACAATGGCGTGTTACCAGCGAGGAACTGCCGCACCCTCAGTATCGCACTGTGCGCCATACCGTGAACACGCCGCGCGGGCAGCTCAGCATGGTCATCCAGTCCAATGAGTATACCGGCTGGGTCATCGAGCGGCTGGTCAAGCAAAAGAGCGACATCGAGCTCATCGCCGAGTACATGCCCACGCCGCGCTGCGATGTGGCTGTGGTCAACCGCATCTCGCGTGAAGAGGGCGGACGGTCTCTGGTGCGCAGCAGCTTGTTGGCCTTTGACTTTTCGGGGCAGCCGGGAACCTGGCAGGATGCAGCGGTGCTCTATGGCATCGAGAACCTCATCTATGCGACCTATGACGATCCCGCCGGGGTGCATGCTATCCTGGGCGTCCTGCATCGCCGCAAGATGGCCTATGCCCAGAGCCTGGCCGGCGCAGAGTACGACGTGCTCGAGTTGGGCGGCGGCGATGCCTCGTCTACGGTGATCTCGCCGCGCCTGTTCGACCAATTCGTGGCGCCCTATGACCGCGAGCTGATCCGAGTGGCGCACGAGGCGGGGCAACGTATCGTCTATCACACGTGTGGCGGCATGATGCCTTTTCTCGAACGTATCGCGGACATGGGCCCCGACGCGATGGAGACCTTTACGCCGGAGGGCATGGGCGGCGATGTCGACTTGGCCGAGGCCAAGAGGCGCATTGGGCATCGCGTGTGTATGGTCGGCGGCTTTGACCAATTTCACTTCTTCCAGGGTTGCACGCCTGCGGAGACTCGCGCTGAGGTGCGTCGCTGTTTTGCGGCCGCCGGCGCGGGCGGCGGATTCATCCTCTCGCCGTCGGATCACTTTTTCGACGCCGACCCTGAGCTGATCATGGCCTTTGCCGACGAGGCGCGGCATTGCCTCTACTGAGACCTGCCCCGGTGATGCTGGGCTGTTCTGGGGCCAACCCCTTCTCACACTCACCGGCTCCAAGGGCAGCGGGTAGCCACGCAGACATAGGGCTGGTTTCAGGCTGTAGCGTGCAACCCGCCAGGGAGGGGTGCAGGCGCTCCCCAAACCGCGGCGCGGGGACGTGCTTGGCTCGTCGAGGGCGCCCGCGTGATCCTCTTGGCGAGCCCATGTGAATGGCTATCGGAGTAGAGCGATGAATCGAGATACGCAACAGCGCACCTATGCCCAAGAGATGTACGATGAGCTGCGCCATCACACCTTGCAGCTGACCAGTCTCTTCCTCGTCATCTTTGGGCAACTTGTCGTTCTGCTCGCCGAGGCACACCGCAGCGGTGGCGGCATCGCCTTGGCAGGTATGCTGATCAGCCTGGGAGGGCTCCTGGTGTGGGCGACCAACCAGCGCTCGTGGCTGGCCAGCATCTGGCTCACGGTCCTGCTCTTGACGGCCACGGCCCTGGCCGCGATGTGGCGGGAGCACAGCCTGTACCCGCTGATGCTGCTCTGCTTGCCAGTGGGGTTGCTCGTGATCCATGGCGGGTTGTGGTCCGCGCTGGCGGCAGCGATCCCCTTAACGATTCTGGTCTTGGTGGATGGGGCGCAGGCGTCACACCTGAGCGTCTTGATGGCCATATGGGGCGTGCTAGGGCTGACCTGGGTGTCTTTGCACTATGCCAATATGGCGGCCGAATGGTCCTGGTCTAGCTATGCCCGCATGCGCGACTTGCTAGAAGAGTCGCGTACGCAGCAGGTGTACCTCAAAGAAGTGCAAGAGGACCTGACGCGGGCGAATGCCGAGCTTGCCCGGTTGTCTGATCGCCTACTGGCCATGACACGCATTGCCGAAGACGCCCGTCGTGCGAAGGAAGAGTTTGTCGCCAACGTCAGTCACGAGTTGCGCACGCCGCTCAACATGATCATCGGTTTCAGCGAGATCATCACCGAGAACCCCGACCTCTATGGTCGCGAGCTTCCTCCCGAGCTGCTCGCAGACGTCGAGGTGATCCAGCGCAACAGCCGCCATCTGGCCAGCCTGGTGGACGACGTGCTCGACCTGAGCCGCGCCGAGGCCGGGCGCATGGCCCTCACTCGTGAGTACGTCGATATCGGGCAAATACTAGAAGAGGCAGTCACGGTTGTGCGACCGCTATTCGAGTCCAAACACCTGACCCTCACGCTAGACGTTGCTGCGGACCTGCCGATGGTCTATTGCGACCGCACGCGCATTCGCCAGGTGGTCATCAATCTGCTCAGCAATGCCGGGCGCTATACCGAACAGGGCGGGGCGAGCGTGAAGGCAGTACAAGAGGGGCAGCAGATCTGCATCACCGTGACCGACACCGGCCCGGGCGTGCCCAAAGACGAGCAGGCGCGCATTTTCGAGCCGTTCGAACAGTATGGTGGCGGCACCGTCTTGACCTTGGGAGGTTCTGGCCTCGGGCTAGCCATCAGTCGACGCTTTATCGAGATGCACGGCGGCAAGATGTGGCTCGAAAGTGAGCCGGGCAAGGGCTCTACCTTCGGGGCGAGCTTGCCGTTGTCGTTCGACGGCCACAGCAATGTCGAGGGCGCCGTTCGCTGGATCAATCCCTACGAGACGTACGAGCCGCGATCCCGAGCTTGGCGAGCGCCTGCGCCTGTGGTGCGGCCCAGGTTGGTGGTGCTCGAGCAGGCCGATACCCTGCGTCACATCCTCGAACGCTACGAACCCAATGCCGAGGTGGCGGGGGTCAGCTCGCTCGAAGAAGCCATACAGGAGCTATCCGCACGGCCAGCGCGGGCACTGCTCATCAACGATGCGCCCGCACCCCACGAGCTACACAGTGCGGTCGCGGCGCGCGAGTTGCCCTATGGCACGCCCGTCATGCATTGCACCATCCCCGACAAAGTCGAAGCAGCCCAAAAGCTGGGGGCGATCGCCTATCTCCTCAAACCGGTCCAGCAAGAAGTCCTCTTTGCCGAGCTAGACCGCCTAGGACGGCCCATTCGCTCAGCGCTGATCGTCGATGACAATCCCGAGGCGTTGCAGCTCTTTGCGCGCATGCTCGCTGCTCGCGAGACGCCCATCCAGATCTTGCGGGCCAGCAGTGGCGCACGCGCCCTAGCGCTCATGCGCGAGCGGCACCCCGACGTGGTCTTGCTCGATCTGGTCATGCCCGAGATGGATGGCTTTACCGTGTTGCGCACCTGTCGAGAAGAAGAGTCGCTCCGCGACATTCCGGTAATCGCTATCTCGGCGCTCGATGCGATGCCGGAAGGCTTTACCACGCCCTTCCTGACGGTGTCACGAGGCGATGGCATCAATTTGCAGGACCTGCTCAAGTGCCTCAGGATGCTGGCGGGAGTACTGGCGCCCCCCGATGGCGGTGGCGTTCCAGAGCCTGCAGAAATGCCTGCCGTGTGACCGGTTTACGCAGATACTCACTGGCGCCCAGCGACAGTGCCAGGTCCTCTTGGGTCAGGATGCTACACACCAACACGGGCGCGTCCATCGTCAACGGGTGTTGCCGCAGCTGTGCAAGCAGCTCCCAGCCGTCGACATGGGGCATCAATACGTCTAGTACGATGATGTGCGGTCGAGTCTCCGCAGCGAGATCTAGCGCCTGGGACAGGGTCGAGGCGGCCATGATGCGGAACGAGGTGCCCACGGTATAGCGTCGCAGTAAGCGCAGGGTGTCTTCGTTATCGTCGATCACGAGCACGGGCACGTCTTGCGGCAGAGTCAGCAGAATGCGAGCGCGGAATGAACAGGCATCGAGAGTGGCCTCGACCGTGCCCTCGCATCGGCTGGCGATCTGGCGCGTCATCTGCAGCGTGTCTTCGAAATCCTGCCGATCGTCTGCAGACAGCTCTCCGCAGCAAGCCTCGACCTCTATCCCTACCACATCGTCGCCTCGGCGCAGCCTGATTTTCACCGGGCTGGTGATGGCATGGCGAATAGCCACGGTGAGCAACTCCAAGACCATCTGGCGTACCGCCACAGCCTGGATCGCCACCCGAGTGGTCTGTGGGGCATCGAGCTCTACAGCGATCTGGCGCGCTGCAGCGAGAGGCTGGGTGACCTTGATCACTTGAACCAACGCATCGGCAAGATTCACTTCGGATCTTGTCGCCTGGTCGTCCAGCCAGGCCAGGTCTCTTCGGCCTAGAGCAGCGTCTGCGGGCGGTGCGGTGGTGGTTACTGCCGCGATGCCTTCCTCAGCGGCAGTGTTGCCCAGGCGTGGGCGTAACGCTTGGGCCAGCATTTCGGCCGCTCGCCTCTCCTCGCGTCGTAGGTGGCGCACGCTCAGGCCGAGCTGCTTGGCGACCTCGGCCTGCCCCACCTGCTGGAGAAAGCGATACTCGAGAATCTCATATACACGCCAGGCGCCCGCATCGGCGGGCACCGTCTCATCGGGGCGCAGTGACTGGATCGCCTCGGTGATGATCTGCCTCAGCTCCGAGACCGCGCGCGGCGCGTCGGACAGCCCAAGCACTTGCACCAAGAGGTTGCCACGGAGCGCCTGGGTGTCATAGAGCTGGTGCAAAGCCGCTTGCACGGCATCGATGATCTCTTCGTCGGAAAGCATGTCCCCTCTGTGGCCTGCTACTGTCCTCATAGATCAGACCAACTCGACTCCTCATATAGTACTATTGTAGTTGAGGCTAGATAAACGCCCAACCTGGATGTGAATCAGAGTGGCGCTTGCAGCGGCTCCTTGTGTTGTTCTGGCTCCGTTCGGCCCTCAGCACTCTGCATAGGCGAGTGTTATCTCGTTGGGATTGGGATCTCGCAGGAGAGATCCTGGCGAACATAGAAAGGAGAGTCGGAATGAACGTCATCGATCGGTTCAAGTATCTCCGGGTCACCGATGTGGTAGACGCGATGGATGGCATCGGCTACTTTGACATCGGACTCATGGACCCAGCGGTTAGGCCCCTGTGGTTGGGCATGAAGTTCTGGGGCCCGGCGGTCACCGTGCGCTGCGTCCCCTCCAACCGCCCCATGTGGAAGCTCGACACTACCCAAGACATCGTTGAGGACCATCGTCATTGGTACACCAAGTACCCCCCCAAGTTCAACCTCAATGACTATATCAAGCCAGGCTGTGTGATCGTCATGGATACGGGCGGGTCGAAAGAGGTGGGTTATTGGGGCTCCAACAACTCGATGGACGTGGTGGCGCGGGGCGCTGTGGGCATCGTCACCGATGGTTGTTGCCGCGATACCTATGAGGTAGCGCTGCAAAAGACCCCCGTGTGCTGCCGCATGCGCGGTCGGCCCATCATCCCTGGCCGGATCATGGAGGTCGAGTGCAACACCACCATTGCCTGTGGTGGGGCGCAGGTCAACCCGGGCGACATCGTGGGTTGCGATGACGATGGCGTAGTGGTGGTACCGCAAGACGTCGCTGAAGAGGTGGCCATTCACGCCGCCGCTGTGCTGTTGGCCGACATGAAGGGCCGCCGCCGACTCTATGAGCGGCTCGGCCTGCCGTACGACGAGACCGTGGACGTCGAAAAGGTCGAAGCATACTACGCTCAGTTCAAGTAGGACAACACCAAACCGTAGGAGAGGCTTCCTCGCCTCTCCCAACGGCTCTTAGGAGAGCGATGAACGTCATCGATCGGTTCAAGTATCTCCGGGTCACCGATGTGGTAGACGCGATGGATGGCATCGGCTACTTTGACATCGGCCTCATGGACCCAGCAGTCAGACCCTTATGGCTGGGGATGAAGTTCTGGGGTCCAGCCGTCACCGTGCGCTGCGTCCCCTCCAACCGCCCCATGTGGAAGCTCGACACCACAGAGGATATCGTGGCTGACCACGCCCGTTGGTACGCCAAGTATCCCAACCCCGTGCATCTGGGCGAGCTGGTGACGCCTGGCTGTGTCATTGTCATGGACACGGGCGGGGCCAAAGAAGTGGGCTACTGGGGGTCGAACAACTCGCTAGGCATGATCGCGCGCGGTGCCGTGGGCATCGTCACCGATGGCGAGTGCCGCGACACCTATGAGGTGTGTCTGCAAAAGACGCCAGTATGTTGTCGACGTCGTGGGCGCCCCATCATCCCCGGGCGCATCATGGCGGTAGAGGCCAACACGACCATCGCTTGCGGCGGTGTGCAAGTGAACCCAGGTGACATCGTCGGCTGTGATGATGACGGAGTGGTGGTCGTGCCGCAAGACGTGGCCGAAGAGGTGGCCAAACATGCGGCCGCGGTATTGCTGGCCGACATGAAGGGCCGACGTCGGCTGTATGAGCGGCTCGGCATGCCGTATGACGAAACCGTTGATGTAGACAAGGTCGCGGCCTACTACGCCCAGTTTGCCTAGCAAGTGGCCATGCGGGATGCACCGCCATGGAGTGGGCATAGCGCCGGATCGAAGGGTTGAAAGGAGGAGTAGGAAGACGCGTTGCTGATCTGGTGGGAATGTCGTCGGTCAGCGTTGTTGTGTCAAAGGAGATGAGCATGTTGGCCAAAAAGATCTCTCGCCGCAGTTTACTCAGGGCTTCCGGACTGGGCATCGGAGCCGCCATCCTTGCGGCATGTCAGCCCAAAGTGGTGGAAGTCGAAAAGGTCGTCACCCAGATTGTCAAGGAAGAGGTGGTCGTTGAGGGCACGCCCAAGGTCGTGGAAAAAGTGGTAGAGGCCACGCCCAAAGAGCGCGTCGAGATCAACTTTGCCACCCCGGGCGGCCTGGGCCTTGAACGCACCATGTACCAGAACTTTGTCTATGCGTTCATGGAACAGAACCCCGATATCAAGGTGAACGTCAGTTTCGAGTCGTGGAACGACTATATGACCAAGCTGCCCACCATTCTAGCGGCTGGCATGCCCCCCGACGTATGCCATGCACACTGGACCATCGCGATGGACTATATCTGCAATGGGGCATTCATCGACCACATGCCCTACATGGAGCGCGATGGCATCAAGCGCGAGGATTTCATCGTCGAGCTGATGGACGAGTTTGCCCATGGGGGTAAGCAGTATCTGATCCCCAAAGACAGCGCTCTCTATGGCTGCTACTATAACATGGACATGTTCGACCAGTGGGGCGTAGAGTATCCCGCGCTGGACTGGACCATCGACGACTTTATTGAGAAGGCCACGCTCTTGACTCGAGACGATCAGGGCCGGCCGGCCAACGATCCGAACTTTGATAAGACCAAGATCGTCCAGTTCGGCTGCGCCTTCATCGACCCGACCTTCGCGGGGGATATCCCGGCAGGCTTTACCAACGCGCTGGGCGCGCACTGGTTCTCTGAAGACCTGCTGACGAACAATTTCGATGATCCCGCGATCATCCAGTACTGGGAGTATACCCGTCAGTGGCGCTGCGTCACGAACTTTATGCCCACGCCAGCCCAGGTGGTTGGCCAGGGTGACCTCTGGCGCAATGCTCGATTGGTGGCTATGAAGTTCGACCATCAGCAGAACACCTTCTTCGCCAAGCAGGAAGCGGTGCAGTTCAAGTACGACGTCACACCGCTGCCCGCTGGACCCAAGGGCCAGTACTCGCCGGCAGCTTGCTCGGCCTTTGGCGTAACGGCCAAGGCGCCCCACAAGGAAGAGGGTTGGGAGCTGGTCAAGTTCTTGACCAGTGAAGAGACCCAACGATGGATCGGCGAGCAAAAGCGTTGGAGCGTGAACCGCCCCAACATCATGGACTCGATCATGCCGACAGACGGTATCCCCGCGCACTACAAAGAGGTGCATGTCGACCCGTGGTCTACGGGCTACACCGGCAACCTGAAGCGCATCGCCATGAAATCCCCGGTGGGCATGGCCAAGCTCAAGACGTTGTACCAGACCTATCTGGACCCGATCTTGACGTGCAACTCTGAGGATGTCGCAGGCGCTGCCAAGAACATGAAGGTCGAGGGCGACAAGGCGATGGCCGAGTCTCTGGCTACGTGCACGTGGTAAATACCTGACGACGTGGCTGAGCGCCAATGCGCACGTCCGCGTGAATCTGGCTAGGCTGCTCTGCCCTACGGTTTTGGGGCAGAGCAGCATCTAAGTGGCATCGTTGACCCATCAGCGGCGTGCGTGGGCTAGGGCAGCACCGTCAGCGTTTGGAGGTGATGATAACGTGTCCACTCTATCCAGTGCGCCCGCAGCCGGAGCGCCCGCGAGTGTGCCGGGCAGGAAGCGAGCCTCCAGGCTTGCCCGGCTCGAGGCGAGAGACGGCTACCTGTTCATCTCGCCGTGGCTGTTGGGCTTTGTCGTCTTTACGGCTGGCCCGATGCTGGCATCGGCTGTGTTCGCGTTCATGCGCTACAATCTGTTCACGCCCCCGACCTGGATCGGGCTGGCCAATTTCAAGCAGATGTTCGCTGACAAGTTGGTGTGGCTTTCGCTATACAACACGGCCTACTACACCTTTATCAGCGTGCCCCTGCGTCTGGCTGCGTCATTGCTCTTGGCACTACTGTGTGTGCAAAGCCTGCGTGGTACGGCACTGTTCCGCACCTTCTTCTACTTGCCATCCGTTACGCCGGCCGTGGCCATGTCCATCGTCTGGTTCTGGATCCTGAACCCCGACGTTGGCCTTGCCAACACCATCTTGAGAGCTCTTGGCCTGCCGCCCTCGAACTTTATCTGGGACCCCAGAAGCTCCAAGCCCACCTTCATTCTTATGCAGATGTGGAGCGCCGGCGGCAATACCATGGTGATCTTCCTGGCGGGCTTGCAGAATATCCCCCAGTCGCTCTATGAGGCGGCGCAGATCGATGGCGCCAGCGGCTGGCAGCAATTCAAGAGCGTGACCATCCCGATGCTCTCCCCGGTCATCCTGTTCAACCTGGTGATGGGCATCGTCGGCTCGTTCCAGGTGTTCACGAACGCCTTCCTCATGACCGCTGGAGGGCCGGCGAACTCGACTCTCTTCTCTGTGCTCTACATGTACCGACTAGCCTTTGAGCAATTCGAGATGGGCTATGCTTCGGCTTTTGCCTGGTTGCTGTTCGTGGTCATCTTGATCTTTACGATACTGCAGATGCGTCTGTCCGAGTCATGGGTCTATTACGAAGGAGGGTGATCGTGATGACAACAGCAACGAGATCCCGGCAGGCAGGCGCCATCGACCAGACTCCGCGAGCGCATCGCAAGCCAACGATGTACTATGTCAAACAGGTCTTGCTCTATGTCGTCATGATCGGGCTGAGCATCGTTTTCATGATTCCGATGGTTTGGATGCTCTCCACCTCGCTCAAGCTGCAAGGGCAAGTGTTCGCCAACCCGCCGATCTGGATACCGAAACCGATCGTATGGTACAACTATATCGAGGTGCTGCAGATCGCGCCCATCCTGCGCTGGCTCGCTAACACTTGCATTGTGACTGTGGCCGCCACCCTCGGCACGATCGTCTCCTCCTCGATGGTCGGCTTTGGCTTTGCGCGCTTGCGCTTTCCAGGGCGCGACGTGCTGTTCGGTTTGTTGCTGGCGACCATGATGCTGCCAGGGGTGGTCACGCAGATCCCCACGTTCATCATGTTCAAGACTCTCAATTGGCTTGATACCTTCTTGCCGCTGATCGTGCCGTCTTTCTTTGGCGGTGGGGCCTATAACGTCTTTCTGGTGCGCCAGTTTTATCTCACCATCCCGACCGACTTTGACGATGCCGCCCGCATCGATGGCGCCAGTAACTGGGGTATCTGGGCACGCATCATGCTGCCGCTCAATATCCCCGTGCTGACGTCGGTGGCCATCTTTTCGTTTGTCGGGCACTGGAACGAGTTCATGGGGCCACTGATCTACCTCTTTAGCGAGGAGAAAAAGACGCTGGCACTCGGTCTGCGCGCATTTGTGGACCCCTATCTGGCGTCGTACCATCTGAACATGGCCGGCGCCATGTATCTGACACTGCCGATGGTCATTATCTTCTTCTTTGGCCAGCGCTACTTCTTGAAGGGCGTGGTGATGACCGGTATCACGGGCCGGTAGGTATCTGCGATGATGCGCCGGATATTGTAAGTGGCGATGATGCTGGACAAAGTGAGGAGGGACCGACAAGACGTGGTAACGCGGGAGTATCACGTTTGGGAAAAGGTTGAGATCACTCTCACGGCCGCTGGCGAGTATGCAAATCCCTATACCGATAACGAGGTATGGGTCGACCTGCGTGGCCCAGACTTTGAGCGCCGCGTGTATGGTTTCTGGGATGGTGGGCACACCTATCGGGTGCGCGTTGTGGCGACCGCGCCAGGCGAGTGGACGTGGGTCAGTGGTGCCTCGCACCCCGACGCAGGCCTGAACGGCCAGAGTGGTAGCTATGTGGCCATCGCTTGGACCCAAGATGAGCTCGCAGCCAATGCGTGTCGGCGTGGGTTTCTGTGCACTACGGCCAATGGGCATGGTCTCGAATATGCTGACGGCACGGCCTGTTTCCTGGTTGGTGACACCTGGTGGGCCGCGCCTACCCATCGCTTTCACTGGTACGAGGATGATATCGAACGCCCGCTTGGCCCGGAGATGGGGTTCAAAGACATGGTGCGCTTTCGCCAAGCGCAGGGCTACAACTGCGTCGCCATGATTGCCGCCTTTCCGAACTGGGCGAACGATGGCTATCCGGCCAACATCACGCTTGCCGATGGCACTTTTGTTCGCTCCGCATGGCGACAGGCTGGCACCAACAGTGCCAAAGACATGCACAACGAGGGAGGTAGGCCGTTTTGCTTTCCGGGGCGTGTCCCCGGATGTGAGGATATCTATCCTGATGTCGACCGCATCAACCCGGCCTACTTTCAAGCCATGGACCGCAAAGTCGACTACCTCAATGCCCAGGGGTTTGTCCCTTTTATCGAGGCGGCGCGTCGCGATGGCATGAATCTCTGGCAAACCTACTATGATTGGCCAGAGACATATACCCGCTATCTTGCGTACTTGTTCGCCCGCTATCAGGCTAACAACGTCATCCTGAGTCCCATACACTTTGATTCGGGACATGCCACCATCTCTTCGCGCGACTTTAACGCTCCAGCAAACGCCCTAGTCGCAAAGGGCATTCCTGCCTTTGGGACGCTGCTTTCCTGCAATGCCGCCGGATCGAGTCTGAGCAACTTTGGCAACTCAGACGAGGCACCGTGGTTGACGCTGCACCAAATTGGCAATCGGCGCCATCACAACAGTCACTGGTTCTTGACAGAGATCTATCATGAATCAGTACCGCCCAAGCCCGGCCTCAATGGAGAGCCATTCTACGATGCGCTCAGTGCTCCCTATGACGTGGGCTGGCCGCCCGGACTCATTCCAGGGACGGCAGAGTCCGCGCGATATTGCCGTTCGGGCCACTATGGCAGCTTTCTGTCGGGTGGGTTGGCCGGCGAGATCTATGGTGCCGGTGGGCTCTGGGGCGGCGACATTGAGCCTGAAGCACCCTATCGGATGTGGGAGAGTCTCACCTGGCCATCCGGTGCGGAGATGGCGTATTTCCGCGACTTTGTTTGGTCGGAGGGCCGGCGTTTTCAAGAGCTAGTCCCGAATGCTGAGCTGGTGGAGCCCAACCGCACCCACCAGCTGGAAGGTAATGTGGGTTGGGCCTATTGTGCTCGCACCAGTGGTCGCGACTTGTTCATGGTCTATTTTGAGCTAGGTTGCCCAGCAGTCCGGTTGCGCGGTGCTGCTCACTTGGGGCACTATCGTGCTCAATGGTTCGATCCACGTCATGGCGTCTGGAGTGAGCCATTCGAGTTGCACGCCAGTGCCGAATGCGAAATCGCGCTGCCGGCCAAACCCAGTGATGACGATTGGGCGCTCAAGCTGTGTCTGGTTTGTTGCTAGAGATCCATTGGGAGTAAGTCAGTTCATCAGATCCAGTAAAGGAGGCAGGAGATGCGAACGATCAAGCTGATTGCGCTGATATTGCTTCTCAGCCTGGGGCTGATCTCCTGCAAGAGCCAGGAGTTGCCCGCTGGATGCCCGCCTTCCTGTGCGGGGCTCTATCTCTACCAGTACAAACTGAACGGCGCCAATCTGGCCGGTGCCGACTTGAGCAAGGCTGACCTAACCCGGGCCACGCTAGTCGGCGCGAATCTCAGCGGCGCCAACCTGCGGGGGGCGATCCTGCCCTATAGCGATCTCGAGGGCGCCAATCTCACCAACGCCGATCTTGCCGGTGCAGACTTGAGGTTTGCCAAACTCAAGAAGGCCGACCTCACCGGTGCGAATCTTGAGGGCGCCAACTTGCTTAGCGCCACCTATCAGAAGTCGACCAAGTGGCCTGAAGGGTTTGATGCTCGTGCTGCCGGTGCAGTGCTAGAGCCTACCGACTGACCGGTTGACGAGAGGAGATGCCTTGGCCCAATCGGCGGGTATCATCGAGTTGGATGGCCCATGGCAATTGGCTCAGTGGTCTGACTCGCCGTTTCATGGCACCACGGAGGGCCTTGGCCTGACGTGGATCCCGGCGAGCGTGCCGGGAGCAGTGCACTACGACCTCGTCGCCGCTGGGAAACTCGCTAACCCACTAGCCAGCCGACGCGCCGCGGCAGATGCCGCCTGGGTGGCCGAGAGCGATTGGCTCTATCGACGGACGTTCACCTTGCCCAGCGCTCCAGCGCCACAGAGTCGGCCAGTACTGTACTTTGAGAGCATCGATACGTATGCCGATATCTGGCTGAACGGCGTGCTCGTGGGCACGAGCCAGAATATGTTCCGGCCGTGCCGTGTTGGCCTCACCCCCACGCTATTGCGCGCGGGCGAAAACACACTGTGCGTGCGCGTCAAGGCGCATAGCCGGATGCTTGCTGACCTGGTCCCCGATGCGGAGCGCATCGCTGTTGGGCCGGGCTCTACGGCGCACCGCGATCGCTCGCTGATCAGGCGCTACCAGCGCAGCTACAACACCAGCCTGCTCAACCTGGGCGAGGTTGTGCTGGGCATCGGCATCCCGGGCAGTGTCTCCCTCAAGCTCTATCCTGAGGCCTACATTGCCGATCTCTGCCTGGTTACCGAGCGGCTGGACGCCGATGCAGCCGACGTGCGCCTGCTGGCGCAGATCGAAGGCAACGTAGCCGATGTAGAGCTGGAGCTGTCTCTCTACGCCCAAGACGCCACGGAGCCCGTCGTGTGTGTGGTGACGCCGGCGGCTACGGGCGAGGTAGCCTGTGCCCTGCCTGTGCCCGAGCCGCGGCTATGGTGGCCGGCGGGGTACGGCGAGCCTTATCTGTATCGGCTTGAGGGGCGTCTGCTTCGCCACGGGGCCGTGCTCCATAGCCTAGCGCGACAGGTCGGCATCAAGACGGTTTCGCTGTTGCGCGCATTGCCCAACGGGCGAGAGACGTTTCAGCTACAGGTGAACGGGCGCGAGATCTATGTGCGTGGTGGTAACCTGATGCCTATCGACGCCATCCGCGGCCTGACGACTGCCGAACGGTATGAGCGCATGGTGCGGCTCGCGCTCAATGCCAACATGAACTTGATTCGCCTCTGGGGTGGTGGCCTGCCCGAGTCGGAGACATTCCTCGACCGCTGCGACGCATCGGGCATGCTGATCTGGCAGGACTTTTTCTACCACTCGAGCACCTATCCCGACTATGACGCTGGCTTTATGGCCGAGGCCAAGGCAGAGGCGCTCGATCTCATCGCCAAGATGCGGCCACACGCCTGCCTGGCTGTTCTATGTGGTGGCAATGAACAGCAACAGGGCTGGGACGAGTGGAACTGGCAGCAAGAGATGGACCGCTTCTATGGCGAGCGGCTCTTTGCCGAGCTGCTGCCGGACGTGTGCGCCGAACGGGCGCCCGAGATCCCCTATGTGCCCAACTCCCCTCATGGTGGCCTGGGAGGCCAATCGCCCACGACGGGCGACACGCATACCTGGGGCAACTATTACAATGCGACTCAAGACCCACTCTTTGTCACCGAGACCTGCTGGATCTATGACTCGTACTCACGCCCTGAGACCCTGCGCGAGACGATGGGCTTGGATGTGGACGCCTTTTCTGAACGTGGCTGGCCCCGACGTTGGCGAGAGCTGACCGGGCTGGAGCTGTTTTCCAAGTTTCCGTTCACCCACTATCAGAATATCTCTAGCCTACGTGCCTACCTGCGCTCTCTGGAGATCGAGCAACTCGAAGCCGACTATCAAGCGTTGGCTTATCTGCGCACCCGCAGCCCGTCGTGTAATGGCCTGGTATACTGGCCACTGAACAAGGGCGGGCCGCTGTTCGGTTTTGGCTGCATCGACTATGGCGGGCGGCCGCTCATGGCCTACTACGCCGTGCAACGTCTGTTTGCCGATATCGCTCTTCATCTCTATCGCGATGGGAGCGATGTGTGCGTGGTGGCCGCCAATGCCGCCGAACCGATCACTGGCCTGTTGCGCCTCTGGCATGTGCAGGCGAACGGGCGCGTGCTTGGCCGTTGGGAGCTGACCACAACCATCTCTAGCGGCAACTGTGTGCCCCTATTCGAGCTAGCCGGCCTCTATGATGATGTCATCGACCGCAACCGCGAGTGGCTCTATGCCGAGTTCGTCGTCGCGGGCGCAGCGGTAGCTCAGGCGCAGCTGCTCTTCTGTCCCCTGGCCGAGCTCCGCGTCGAGCCAGGCGAGCTGTCTGTAGAGGTGCACCGCCTGTCTCCTGATCGCTGGCGGATCGATCTGTGTACGATCACCCCTACGCCGTTGCTCGAGATCGAGGCGGATCGGCGCGTGATGTATAGCGACAACTACTTTGGGCTGATGTCGAATGTGCCCAAGCGAGTCTGGGTGGCGGCTCTGGAGGATATGCCCTCCGAGGGCCTGTCGGTCACGGTTAGCGCTTGGGACCGCAGCACTTGCGCATCTGTGTCGCTCACCGAATGAGTCAGTCAAAGGAGCGTTCAATGCTCGTCTTGTCGACACAACGCTTCCTACCTGCCGATGTCGCCCGCCTGGAGGCGGCAGGGTGCACCTATCGCTACATAGAGCCGGGTGGCGATCCTCATGGCGCCAGTTCGGAGCAGTTCCATGCAGGTATCTATGCGCTGGATGAGGCCGTGCGCCGCCAAGTGGTCGTGCTCATCACCCCCTGTTTTCATGTGACGCCACGGCTGCTGGAAGCTCTGCCAGCCCTGCAGTGGGTGCACCACCCGGGGGCTGGCGTCAACTCGGGCCCTTTCTGGACGCAGTGGGACTTGCTCGACGCGCGCCAAATCGTGGTGACCACGGCCAAGATCCATGCCACGCCGATCTCGGAATGGATTGTGGCCGTGATGCTGGCCCTGGCCAAGAATCTCAAACGGCACGCCGAGCGGCAGCGGGCGCATGTCTATCACGATGAGGAGCAGCTGCCCAACGTGATCCTCGAGGGCAAGACGGCGTTGGTGATCGGCACTGGGCATGTCGGCGCCGAGACGGGTCGCAAGTTGAAGCTCGCTTTTGGCATGCAGACCTTGGGTATCAACACCGACGGTCGGCCAGTGCCCCATTTCGATGAGACGCATACGCTTGTGGACCTGGACAGTCTCTTGCCCCGCGCCGATTTCGTCATTTGCACGAGCGTGTTGGTCGAGGACACCCGGGGCATGATCGATGCCCGTCGACTGGCGCTGATGCGCCCAAGCGCTTTTGTCATCAATCCGTCGCGCGGCAGCCTCATCGTTGAGCAAGATCTGATTGCCGCTCTCGAGGAACGGCGCATTGCTGGGGCCGGGCTGGACACTTTTGAGGTTGAGCCTCTGCCTGTCGACAGCCCGCTGTGGGATCTGGACAATGTCGTGCTGACGCCACACTGCTCGGGGGGCCGCCCCGACTATTCCACGGCGGTGATGGATCGCCTGCTGGCCAATCTCGATGCTTTTCGTGCCGGCCGTCGCGATCAGATGACTGAGGTTGCCAACAGTAAACGTTACTAGCAGCCCACCTTGCCATTTGGCCGGCGGGCTTGAGACAGATGTCAGGTTGACGAAGGAGGAGCGGCACGATGCAGCGGATCATCCAAGACATCCAGCGGGTACCCCCAGACATGATCGCGGCGTTCGGCGAGCTAGCGGCGGCGACGGTATACGAGTCGAACGAGCAGAGTGGGGCGATGGACCACACGATACGGCCGAACGTGTGGGGGCAGCACATGTGTGGCAGTGCGCTGACGGTGCGCTGCTTCCCGGCAGACAACCTGATGTTGCACACGGCGATCGCCATCGCGCAGCCGGGGGACGTGATCGTGGCGGAGGTAGGCGGGCTGTTGGATGCGGGCTACTGGGGCGAGATCACGACGGTCGCGGCGCAGGCGAAGGGGATTGCGGGGCTGGTGATCGCCGGGGGCACGCGCGACCACGAGGTAATCGCGCGGCGGGGCTTTCCGGTGTGGTCAGCGGGGATCTGCATGCGGGCGACGGTGAAAAAGAACCTGGGTTGGATCAACCATCCGGTGAGCGTAGGCGGCGTGACGGTGAATCCGGGCGACCTAGTGTTGGGCGATGACGACGGGGTGGTGGTGGTGCCGCAGGCGCGGCTGAGCGAGGTGCTGGCGCGGGCGCGGGCCAAAGAGGCGAGCGAGGCGGAGGTGATGGCCCGTCTGCAGCAGGGCGAGCTCACGTTGGACATTCTGGGGTTCCGCCAGGCGCTCACGGCCCTGGGCGTGAGCCTGTAGGCGCTGGGCTCGGCTGGGCAAAGGAGCGAGCATGAGTCAGGCAGAGGGCAGCGAGCGCATCGACGGGGCCGAGCTGTTGCGCTTCACTCGTGCGGTGCTAGAGGCCGCGGGGCTGGGGGCCGAGCAGGCGGCAGTGGTCGCCGCCAGCCTGACGCAGGCCGAGTTGCGGGGCCAGGGCAGCCACGGCGTGTCGCGTCTGTTGGGCATCTATGTGCAGCGGCTGCGTTGCGGGGCGATCAATGCGCATCCCCAGCCGGCGATCGTATCGCAAAGGGGGGGCACGGCGCTGGTCGATGGCGACAACGGGCCGGGGCAGGTAGCGGGGAGCTATGCGATGGCGCTGGCCATCGCGTTGGCGCGCGAGCACGGCGTAGGGTGTGTGGCGGTGCGGCGGAGCAATCACTATGGGGCGGCGGCGTTCTATCTGCAGCAGACGCTGGAGGCGCAGATGATCGGCCTGACCACCACGAACGCGCCGCCGAACATGCCGCCGACGGGGGGGCGAGTGCCCTTCTTGGGCACAAACCCGCTGGCGGTGGCGGTGCCCAGTGCGACGCAGGGGCCGGTGTTGCTGGACATGGCCACGAGCGTGGTGGCCAAGGGCAAGATCCAGCTGCTGGCCAAGGAGGGGCAGCGGACCATCCCACCGGGCTGGGCGCTGGACAAAGAGGGGCGGCCGACGACCGACGTCGAGGCTGCCCTGGCGGGGATGATGCTGCCGGTGGGCGGGCACAAGGGGTACGGGTTGGCGCTGATCGTGGAGATCCTCAGCGCGGTGGTGTCGGGGGCGGCGTTTGGCCCGCACCTGGGCACGCTGTATGGGGATTTCGACCGTGGGCAAGACGTGGGGCACTTGTTCGCTGCCTTGGACCTCTCGGGGTTTGGGCCGGTGAGCGAGTTTCTGGAGCGGATGGACCAACTCCTGGTCGAGCTGCGGGCGGTGCCCAGGCAGGAGGGGGTGGAGGAGATCCTGGTGCCGGGCGAGGTGGAGAGCCGCTGTCAGGCGCGCTATGCGCGGGAGGGGATCCCCTTCGACAGCGCAGTGTACGCCGAGGTGTGCGGCATCGCCCGTGAGCTGGGGGTGCCGCCGCTCGCGACGATGGCAGAAGAGGAGCAACGATGAAGACACAGATCAGTCGCCCGGGTGAGATCCTCGTCATTCGGCTCGATTCGGGCGATGACATCCTGTTGAGCATCCGCGAGGCCACAAGAGAGCACGATCTCCAGCACGCGCTCATCCTGGGGGCCATGGGGTCGGTGCAGCGCTATCACGTGCACGTGGTCGAGACGAGGGAACTACCCCCCAAAGACGTCTTTCTTCAGGGCGAAGAGCCGCTAGACATCCTCTCGCTGAACGGCGTGATCATGGCGGGGCGGGTGCACGCACACATCAGCTTCTCGGGGCCCAATCTGACGATGGGAGGCCATCTCGAAGAGGGCTGCCAGATCCTGTCGTTTGGACAGGTCTGGCTCGTCAACACGCCCGATGCTGACCTGACGGATTGGGACCGTATCGGTGGAATAGGCTAGATGGCGTAGATAACGGTTTTGGAAGGAGGCATTCATGGTGACGGTGTCGCGGGTAGCGATGCTACGGGAGCTTCGGCCGCCAGCCGAGCGGCCCTTTACGATCGAAGAGGTAGCGATCCCGCCCCTGACGGCAGGGGCGGTGTTGGGGCGGATGGTGTTGGCCGGGGTATGTGGCACCGACGTGCACATCCTGCGCGGGCAGGTGCCGATCCGGCTGCCCGCCATTCTTGGCCACGAGAACGTGTGTCGTGTAGTCGAGATCGGTGGAGACCAGCCCCTCTATGACATCACCGGTCAGCCGGTAAAGGTGGGCGATCTGATCACCTGGCTGCCCAAGTCTTGCATGCAATGCTACAACTGCACGATCTTGCAAGATCAGAGCAAGTGCGAGCACCGCATCGGCTATGGTGGTTGGGTGCCAGCGTGGGAGCATCCTTATCTGGTGGGGGGCTTTGCCGAGTACGTGTGGTTGCTGCCGGGCAGCGACATCGTGGTGGTCAATGGCGTAGCGCCCGAGGCGGTGGTGCTCGGCGACGCCCTGCGAGTGATGGTGCACGCCCTGGAAAACGTGGGTGGCATCCATTACGGCGACACCGTGGTGGTGCAAGGCACGGGCGCAGTGGGGATGATGGGGATCCTGCTAGCCATGGATGCCGGTGCGGGGCAGGTGATCGTGACGGGCGGGCCAGCCGCGCGCCTGGATCTGGTGCGGGAGTTGGGCGTCGAACAGGCCATCGACATCTTTCAAGTCAAGGCGCCAGAGCGGATCGCGCAGGTGCTCGAGTGGACACACGGGCGAGGCGCCGACGTGATCATCGAGGCCACGGGCGTGCCCTCGGCCGTGGCGGAAGGGCTCGAGATGGTGCGCATCGACGGACGGTATGTGATCGCAGGCCACTATGGCGATGCGGGCACGGTGCCGCTCAACCCGCACCTGATCAACCGCAAACAAGTGACCATCACGGGGGCCTGGTCGGCCGACAACAGCCACTTCTTACGAGCGCTGGCACTGTTGCGCAAATTGTCGGGCGACACGCTCGACAAGCTCGTGCAGCCGAGATTCCGCCTGGACGAGATCAATGACGCGCTGATCTGCGCTGAGAAGCAAGAGTCGGTCAAACCGGTCATCGCTCCGTGACGGAGCCAGAATCCCGGACGTGAGGAGATATCATGAAGGTTGGGTTCATTGGCTTGGGCAATATGGGCGGCCCGATGGCCCGTAACATCTTGAAGGCCGGTCATGAGCTGACCGTCTACAATCGCACAGCGAGCAAGATGGCGCCACTGGCCGAGCTGGGTGCGCGCACGGCCACCAGCCCGCGCGAGGCCGCCATGGGCGCCGAGATCGTATGCACCTGCGTCTCGGTGCCGGCAGCGCTGTGGGCTGTGGTCGAGGGGCCAGAAGGTGTGTTGGCGGGCATGAAGGCGGGCCAGACGTTGGTCGACTTTTCGACAGTCGACCCGGGCACCAGCCAGCGATTGGCCGAGTTGTGCACAGCGCGGGGTATCGGTTGCCTCGATGCGCCGGTGAGCGGTGGCACGGCGGGAGCAGAAGCGGGCACCCTCACGGTAGTCGTCGGCGGCCCTCAGGAGACGTTTGAGAAGGCCAACCCGGTGTTTGCGGCCGTGGGTAAGAACATCGTGCATGTGGGCGGCCCCGGCGCGGGCAGTGCCTTCAAGCTCATCAATCAGATCTTGGTGGGCGTAAATCTCGCCGGCGTGCTAGAGGCGTTCGTCCTGGCCCGCAAGGCTGGCCTCGACCTGAATGTCCTCTACCAGGTCCTCAGCACATCGGCGGGCAACTCGAACACGCTGCAGAGCGTCGTGCCTGACCGCATCATCGGTCGCGATTTCGAGGGCGGCTTTATGCTCAAGCTGCTCATCAAAGACTTGGATCTCGCCTTGCAGATGAGCAAAGACTCGCACTCGACCCTATTCGTGGCCAGCGTGGCCAGGCAGCTGTATGAGCAAGCCACCATTGCCGGGTATGGCGACAAGAACATGGCCGCTGCCATCCTACCGATGGAGCATCTTCAGGGAATGGACTGATGACTAGCGCCGCCTCTTTTTGCGCAGAAAGAGCCGGCGCTATTGCCGAATGAGGCAGCGAGCGCCAGGTGCAGCGCTCGCTCTAGAGCGACATGTTCCGCCGGCGATACTGCAGCGCCTCGGCTACATGCTGCGCGCGAATGACGTCGGCGCCATCCAAATCAGCGATGGTGCGCGCCAACTTTAGTACGCGATGGTAGGCCCGAGCGCTGAGGCCCATCTGGCGCATGGCGACCTTGATGAGCGACTGGCCGGCGGCGTCGGGTTGGCAATAGTGCCTGATCTCGGCCGGGCCCATGTCGGCATTGCAGTGTAGCGGCGTACCTGCCAGACGCTGTTCCTGGCGAGCACGTGCTGCCTCGACACGTAGACGCACTGTGCGCGAGCTCTCGCCCAGAGTCTCGCCGGTGAGCTTCTCATAGTCCACGGCGGGCACTTCGGTGTGAATGTCGATGCGGTCGAGCAGCGGCCCCGAGATACGCTTTTGATAGGCCTCGATCATGCCCCGCGAACAGGTGCACTCGTGCGTCGGGTCGCCATAGTAGCCACAAGGGCAGGGATTCATCGCTGCGATCAGCTGAAAGCTCGCGGGAAAGCACACCGCACCCGTCGCGCGCGAGATGGTCACCACTTTATCTTCCAGGGGCTGCCGCAGCACCTCGAGCGTTCGCGAGCCAAACTCGGGCAACTCGTCGAGAAAGAGGACTCCACGGTGGGCGAGAGAGATCTCCCCGGGACGTGGCCAGTGGCCGCCACCCACCAGACCAGCCTGTGAGATGGTGTGGTGCGGCGCGCGGAAGGGCCGTTGGCGTAATAGCGGCTGGCCAGCGGGCAGCTGGCCGCTGATCGAGTAGATCGTGGTCACCTCGAGCGCCTCTTCGATCTGCATGCGTGGCAGGATCGAGGGCAGTGCGCGGGCCATGAGCGTCTTGCCCGACCCTGGCGGGCCGACCATCAGCATACAGTGGCCACCCGCAGCCGCCACTTCGAGGGCGCGTTTGATGTGTTCCTGGCCGCGGATCTCGCTGAGATCGACGGCGGCGGGGAGGTCATCGTCATCGGCCTGTAGCTGCTGCCGAGCGAAGGGTTCGATGAGCAGCAGGCCGTTGAGGTGCATGGCCAGTTGTCCCAGGGTCTCGACGGGATAGACGGCGATGTCGGGCACCAAAGCGGCTTCAGCGGCATCGATGGCAGGCACAAACACGGCCGCAAAGCCTTGAGCGCGAGCTACGGCGGCCATGGGCAACACGCCGTCGACATGGCGCACCGTGCCGTCGAGAGACAACTCGCCGATGAACATCCAGGTGTCGGGGCAGGGGCGAATCTGGTTCGTGGCCAGGAGCACACCGACGGCGATGGGGAGGTCGTACGACGGCCCCTCTTTGTGCAGATCGGCAGGGGCCAGGTTCACCGTAACGCGCTTGACAGCCGGATAACTGAGGCTCGAGTTCGTAATGGCCGCGCGCATGCGCTGTCGCGATTCCTGAATAGCCGCATCGGGCAGGCCAACGATATCGATGACCCCGGCAATGCCCGTGTGGACGTCGACCTCAACATCGACCGGCACGCCATCGAGCCCGACGACCGCACAGCTCTTGACTTTGGCCAACATGCCCATCTCCTCGCCAGCTTGGTGAGGCATTCTAGCATGGTGGGCAACGTTGCTCAAAGCCTAATGGCGGATGCGCACCAGGGGGAGCATAAGCTGCGCTTTGGGGGGCCAGAAGGCATTGTTCGACACGGCCGACCACAGGATGCCGGGTGCCCGGACGCTGTCGGCGCGCAGAGCGAAGTAGAGCGTGCCGCCAGTGTAAGGCACGCCTTGGGCTATGAAAGACCCGGTGGAGCCCGGCAGGTCGGCGGCGAGGAGCTCGGCCTCAGCCCAATTGGCCGAGGTGATGGACGTCGATGCATAGCGAATGGTGATCGACCGGGCGTTGGCCGGTGGCGTCCAAGAGAGCACCAGGTCGACTTGCCCTGCGGTCGGGCCAGTGATCGAGGCG
Source organism: Anaerolineales bacterium (assembly GCA_039680625.1). Lineage (GTDB taxonomy): Bacteria > Chloroflexota > Anaerolineae > UBA1429 > UBA1429 > JAAYDS01. The sequence goes on from JBDKSN010000049.1 coordinate 28,912, forward strand.
ATGCTCAAGTCGTCGACGCGGGCCGGCGGCGTGATCTGGCTCATTGCTTGGGCGGCGTCGATGCGGCCCCAGCCATAGTCTTGATCCCACCCCTTGGGGCCGAGATCGACGGCGGTCTTGGCCAAGACATCTTCGATCTCGTCCGGGCCGAGGCTCGCCCCGGCGCTCAGCAACAGCACGCTCAAGCCGGAAACCAAAGCCGTAGACATCGAGGTGCCCTGCCAATAGTCATAGTTGCGCGCCAGGCCAAGATTGCGGGTCGCCGTGACCGAATAGGTCGGCATGGTACTATAGATGCCGTCGACAACGCGCTCGGTTTTGTCGCCGCCTGGTGCCGCGAGGTCGACGTAGGCGCCATAGTTCGAGTATCTGGCATAGACGTCATTGCGGTTGGTAGCCGCTACCGCGATGACATGTTCACAGGCGGCCGGATAGGTGGGCCTATCGATCGCATCGTTGCCCGCAGCAGCCACCACAACGACACCCGCTGCGTAGGCTCGATCGATCGCCGCCTGCATCGCCGCCGGGCCGCCATAAGTGGCCAGGCTCAAGTTGATCACGTCGGCGCCGTTGGCGATGGCCTCGTCGATCGCCCTGACGATGGAGGATGTCGTCCCCACGCCTTTAGCATCAAGCACACGGATGATCCGCAGCTCGGCCCGCCAATCAGTGCCGGCAATGCCGACCGTGTTGTTGGTCACGGCACCGACAATGCCGGCAATGTGGGTGCCATGCCCGTATTCATCGTTAGGCGCGCCTCCGTCTACATAGTCGCCCCCGTTCGTGATCCTCGCGGCCAGATCGGGATGCGTCAAGTCGATGCCCGAGTCGATGATGGCGACGCATAGCGCCGCATCGCCCGTGCTCAAATCCCACGCCGAGGGTGACCCGACGAGCGTGTGGTACCATTGGCGACTGAGGTAGGGGTCGTTAGGCGTGCCCTGAGCATAGACGTAATAGTCGGGTTCAGCGGTCAAGACGCCCGGCTGTGCGCTCAGGCGGGCGGCCACCGCTAGTTCGTCTCCTTCGGGCACTTGGACCAGGGCCAGGTCATCGGCGATGACCTCAGGGTGAGAGACTTGAGGCACGTCGAGTGCGGCGGCGCGCGCTGTGTCTGGCGCTGCCGACTCATAGAGCACCAATACCTGCCCCGGCACATAGTCAGGGTCGAACGTCGAGGCGCGATCCCAATCGGCAGGCAATTCGAGGGGGCTTCGGTCCGGAGGAGGCTCGGCCCGAGCGCCTCGCGCCAGTAATAGCCCCAAGAGGAGGACAAGCACCCCCAGGCGCCACAGCTTGTGATCAGAACGCCGTACAGACATGTGCCGACTATATCCCGTGAGTGTTCTCCTACGCCTTGACGATCCTACCACTATAGGAGTTCCGCCCAGGCTCAGGCCCACAGCCGCAGCGGAGCCGCTCCCCAGCCCAAGCGATAGCGAAGCGTCAACCAAATCGCGGTGATGGCCAGGCCGCCCAGGAGCCAACACCAATCGACGCCGCGCATGTGCAGCCGATGCAGCCAGGTGCGATGCGGCACCGCGCCGAGGGCGCGGGCATCGAGCGCGTGGGCCAGGTTGGTGGCTGTGCGCAGCGCCGAGATGAGCATGGCCACGGTGATGGGCACATAGGCGCGCGCCCTGGCCAACGGCCCCAGACGAGCGAGATCGAGCCCTCGCGCCTGCTGCGCCTCTTCGGTCATACGAAAGAGCTCAGCCATGGTGGGCACATAGCGCAGCGCCATGGCCAGCGTCAGACACCAGACATAGGGCAATCCTAGCCAGTGTAGGCTGAGGGTCAGGTGCGTCTCGGACGTGGTGAATAGCCAGGCGAACAGGACCAGCGCGACGGCGGCTAGCCGCAGGGCGATCGCCGCGCCCCGGGCCAGACCGGCCCAGGTGAGGTGAATGTGCCACCAACTGAAGAACGCCGGCCCTTCGCCCGGGTAGAACAGCACCCAGAGCACAAAGACCAGCACGACCGTGATCCCGATGGCGCGCCAGATGCCGCGTATGCGGTCGTGGGCGATGTGTGCCGAAACCAGCACCCCCTGCCCGACGGCCACCATCAGGGCCATGAGCCAGACGTTGCCCGTGACAAAGATGAGGATCAAGCCACAGGCCATGAGGGCGAGCTTGACGCGCGCATCCATGCGATGAAGCCAGGAGTCCGCAGGATGATATAGGCTAGCCAGCATGGGGCGCGTCCTTGCGCAACAGAGCCAGGTAGGCCTCGACAAAGGCTTCCACTGTGAGCGGGTCGCTCGGCATGCCCAAGTCGCTCAGGCGTATAGCCAGGCGCATGACCTGCGGCGGCGCCAACCGCGCCTCGCGCAAGAGATCGAGCTGGCCGAAGAACTCGGCGGGAGGTGCAGAGGCTACAATGCGGCCATCGCGCATGAGGAGTACGCGCTGCGCGTACTCGGCCACCAACTCCATATCGTGGGAGATGAACAAGATCGTGTGCCCCTGAGCGTGCAAGGCACGAAAGCGGTCGAGCAGCTCGTGGGCACTGCGCCAGTCTAGCTCGGCAGTGGGCTCGTCGAGCACAAAGATGCGCGGACGCATGGCATAGACCGCGGCCACGCTGACCAGGCGGCGCAGGCCAAAGCCCAGGGTGGCGGGCGGCTGATCGACATAGGCCTCGAGGCCAAACGCACGCAGTGCGTCATCGATGCGGGCGCGCACTTCGTCGGCGCCCAGATGGAGGTTGTGCAAGCCAAAAGCAAGCTCATCGTGGACGCTGCTCGCAAAGATCTGATGGTCGGGGTTCTGGAATACGTAGCCGACATCGCGCGCTAGCTCGCCCACGGTGAGGGCGCGGGTGTCGCGGCCAAACACTGAAACAGAGCCAGAGTCTGGCTTGAGCAAGCCGTTGAGATGCTTGGCCAAGGTGCTCTTGCCCGAACCATTCTGGCCGACCAGGGCGCAGAACTCACCGCCCTCGATCATCAGGTCTACGCCGTCGAGCGCGGGCACGCCGGGGTAGTGATAGTGCACCCCGTGAACCTGCACGGCATCGCGTCGGTCGCCCTCTTCAGACATGAGGCATCGTTAGCCAGCTGCGCAGGTCGCGCTCGGCTACGTCTAGTTGGTAGAAGGTGGGGGCATCGCCCAGCTGTGCGCGTAGCGCGGCAGCAATGCGGCTCACTTGAGGAGGGGCCACGCCCGCCATGGCTAACACCTCGGGCTGCGCAAAGGCCTGTTCTGGAGAGGCGTCGAGCAAGATAGCGCCCTCATTGAGCACAACCACTCGCTGCGCGAATTGGGCTACCTGCTCGGCATCCTGCGTGGCCAAGATGACCGTCATTTGCCGTTCACTGCACAGGCGTTCGATAGCGCCAACGACCTCATCGCGCCCAAGTGGGTCTAGCCCTGAAGTGGGTTCGTCGAGCACAAGGATCTCGGGCCGCATCGCCAGCGCTGCAGCGATAGCCACGCGCTGCTTCTGCCCACCCGACAGTTGGACTGGCCCCCGATTCCGCAATGGCTGCAGGTCGAGCAGATCGAGCGCCCAGTCCAGTCGCATGCGGACCTCGTCTAGCGGGAGGCCGAGATTCTCGGGGCCAAAGGCCACCTCTTGCTCTACCGTCGGTGAAAAGAGCTGGCTCTCGGGGTCTTGAAAGACGAGGCCCACACGCCGCGCGAGCTGGGCGACGGGCACCGTGCGAGTCTCTTGCCCGAAAATGTGCACACTGCCGTGGATCGACCCGCCCGTGGCCTGGGGAACGAGCCCGTTCAGGGCCATGCAGAGCGTCGATTTGCCCGCGCCGGTGTGCCCCATCAGGGCGACGAACTCGCCGGCGGCCACAGTCAGGTTGATGTCGCGCAGGGCGTAGGGGGCGACGCTACCTGGCCGCAAGGCCGGGTAGCGATAGGACAGGTCGCGGATCTCGATAGCCAGCACGAGAAACGCTATTCCTCGCGCCACCCACCGGGGTTGCGTAGCTGAGCAATGGCTGGGTAGGCACGCTCGACCGCATAGTAGAGGGGCAGCCCTACGGCGCCGCCGACTACCGCTTGGGCCACGTTGAAGGGCACACTGAACAGTGCGGGTTTCCAGCCCGTGAACACCACGGCTTCGCCAATATAGTAGACGGCGACCATACTGACGGCGCCTGCTGCCCAGCCGACCAACGTCCTCCGGCGTCCACGACCCTGGCGGGCGATGAGGCCGATCAGCAGGCCTTCTGAGCCATGCGCCAATAGCGAGATACCGGCCCACTGACCATAGCCGCCCATGAAATCAGCCAGCGCGGTGCCGATGCCGCCGGCGGCCAGGCCCACCACTGGGCCAAAAGCGACACTGGCGAAGGTGATGGCCACGTCCGAGAGGTTGACGTATCCCTCGGTGCCGGGGATCGGGATCTTGGGCACTACGGTGAACACGGTCGTCACGGCGATCATGATCGCCAACAGAGCGATACGCATTGCCTGGTTCTTGCCCATGTTGGCTCCTTTCGATGGGGGTCAGAGGTGCTCGTTGGCCTTGGCCTGTTCCCATATGGCGTCCATCTCGGCCGGGCTCAGCGACGCCACATCGCGACCGGCTTGCACCGCATAGGCCTCGATAGCGCGAAAGCGCCGGCCGAACCGCGCATTGGCCTCACGCAAGGCATCTTCTGCGTCGATGCCGTGCCAGCGCGCGATGTTGACCAGAGCAAAGAGCACATCGCCCAACTCGCGAGCTTGGGCCGCGCTATCGGGCGCAGCAGCAAACTCGGCGAGCTCTTCGTCCAGCTTGGCGCGAACCTGCGCTTCATCCGTCCAGTCAAAACCCACCCGTGCCACGCGCTCCTGGATCTTGAGCGCCTGGGCGAGCGCGGGCAACGCCTGGTTGAGGCCGTCGAGCATCGAACGGCGCCCCTGGCCGTTGTCGATGCGCTCCTGGCGCTTGATCTGCTCCCAGTTCTGCAGCACTTGCTCCGGACTCTGTGCCTCGACATCGGCGAACACGTGCGGGTGTCGCCGCACCAGCTTGGCGATCGCATAGGCGATGCTATCGCTCAGGCGGAACTCGCCCGACTCCTCGGCGATTTGGGCGTGAAACAGGATCTGCAGCAACAGGTCGCCCAGCTCTTCGCACAGCTCTTGCGTGTCGCCCGCATCGAGGGCAGCGAGCACCTCATAGGTCTCTTCGAGAAGATAGGTGCGGAGCGACTCGTGCGTCTGCTCGCGGTCCCACGGGCACCCGTCGGGGGCGCGCAGGCGAGCCATCACCTCTTGATAGCTAGAGAGCGAGCCCGGGACGGCCAACGGCGGTACATAGAGCGACGAGAGATGATCGAGACAAGTCTGTCGGTCGAGCTGGTACAGGGGCAAGTCGTGCACGGCCTGGTCGACCAGCCCCGCGTGGTAGACCAGCCGCACGGGATGCTCATCGGGGTAGACCGCCATGAGCGTAAGCTTGGCATCCGAGGCGAGCTGCTGGTTGTAGACCTGGACGATTAACGCCGGCACGTCGGGGTCGAGGGGCGGATGATGACGCTGGCTCAGCAGGGTGGCGTCGCAAATCTGCAGCCCGTCGAATGCGTCGATGCCCAGGGCGGCCAGCGTCGGCTCGACAAAGCTGATGCCATGAACGATGCGCATCGAGAGGTCGTGTTGGGGAACCTGACGCAGGAGGTGCTGCACGGTAGCTTCACCCAGTAGAGGGTCGCCGGGCACCGCGTAGAGCACACCGTCGGTTCTGGCACCCAGGGCCAGCACCTGTGCGACGATCGCCGCATACACCTCCTCAAAGGTCTCGTTCTGCTCATAGAGCTCGTCAAAGCTATGCAGGCGGTCGCCAAGCTCCTCGGCGAGACGGGTGCCCTCGAACACGGGGTGGATGCGCGTGCGCGCAAATACCTCTGGGGCAGCGAGCAACAGCTCATAGGCTTCAACAGTCAGCAATCGCGGGTCGCCTGGGCCGAGCCCAACAATGGTAATGCCTGCTGGCATGTGCTCCTCTCGGTAGATGTCCAGGGCATTATACAACGGCGCAGGGCAGGCCCCAAGGCGCTGGCCAGAGGGATAGTCTCCTTGCACCACTACAACCCAGGTGATAGAATCGGATCGACGTCCCGAGAAGGGTATCGCAGATTGTTTTGACGGGCAGTGTTGGCGCACGGAAGGGTGTTCTCTGCCGCCGGGTACCAGCCGGCGGCAATCTATTAACGTGTGGGGAGTGATGACATGCTCAAACTAGATCTGACGGGGCATACCGCGGTAGTGACCGGGGCGACGGGCCAGCTCGGGCGGGCGATTACGCGCACGCTGGCGGATTGCGGCGCCGACGTTGCCATCCACTATCACCACAATGAGGCGATGGCCAGCAAGCTGCTGGCTGAAGTGACTGGCATGGGGCGCCATGCGTGTATGGTCAAAGCCGATGTGACCCAAGAGGCCGACGTCATGCATATGCGCGACGAGGTCGTGGCCCAGATCGGCACGCCCGACATCATCTGCTGCAACGCGGTCATCCAGTACAAGTGGGTGCATGTGCTCGATCAGCCGCTGGCCGACTATCAGTCGCAGTTCGACAGCTGCGTCATTCACAACGTGCTGATGGCCAAGGCGTTTGTGCCAGGGATGATCGAGAAGGGTTGGGGCCGTGTGATCGGCACCAACACCGAGTGCTCGATGCAGTGCTTCCCCACCCAGTCTGCCTATGTGGCGGGCAAGCGCGGTATGGATGGCGTGTATCGCATCTTGGCCAAAGAGGTTGGCAAGTACAATATCACTGTCAACCAGGTGGCCCCCGGCTGGACGATCAGTGAGGACCATCCGAATACTGGCCCCGGCATCGACGATGATTATGTCCGTCAGGTGCCGTTAGGCCATCGTGGTGAAGCGCAGAATATCGCCAACGCCGTGGCGTTCTTTGCCTCGGACCTGGCCAAGTTCATCACGGGGATGTACTTGCCTGTCTGTGGCGGCTTTGTGATGCCGTGCATCTAGGCCGCCGGGCACCAGGCGAGTAGGTCTAGAAGAGAGGTCAGGGTGAGGCCAGCGCATCACCCTGGCCATGATCGTAAAGAAAAGAGGACGGCCAGACGGCCGCCCTCTTGGTCTCTGCTGGACAGAGACTAGCTACGTTCTTTCTCGCGCTCGGCACGTGCCGCGGCGTCGGCCTTGATCTGCTCGACCAGGTGCGCGGGCACGATGTCATAGCGCACAAACTCCATCTCATACATGCCGCGACCTTGGGTCATCGAGCGCAAGTCGGTGGCATAGCGCTGGATCTCGGCCAGAGGCACGATGGCCGTGACAATGCCGTTGCCTCGCGCTTGCTCCATGCCCAACACCTGCGCGCGGCGCGTATTCAGGTCACCGAGGATATCGCCCATGAACTCCTCGGGCACGGTCACGACAATCTTGTAGATCGGTTCGAGGAGCACGGGGCCAGCCTCGGGGATGGCGTTCTTGAACGAGAGCTGCGCGGCCAGTTTGAAGGCCAGTTCCGACGAGTCTACCGGGTGGAACGAGCCATCGTAGATGACGCAGCGTACATCGACCGTGGGATAGCCTGCAATGACGCCATTGGCCAGAGCCTCGATGATGCCCTTCTCGACGGCGGGGATATAGTTCTTGGGCACCGCGCCGCCAAAGACCTCACTGGCGAACTGGAAACCCGCGCCACGTTCGAGCGGCTCAAACCGGCAATATACATCGCCAAACTGACCACGGCCGCCCGTCTGCTTCTTGTGGCGACCCTGAGCCGAGGCGGTCTTGGTGATCGTCTCGAGATAGGCGATCTTGGGAAGCGCCGTTTCGACATTGACGCCGAACTTTTGCGCCAAACGGCGCGTGGCGATCTGAATGTGCGATTCGCCCATGCCCGAGAGGATCGTCTCACCGGTGGCGGCATTGCGCTCGACCACGAGGGTGGGGTCTTCCTCGACCAGGCGTTGCAGGCTGGATCCCAGCCTGTCTAGGTCGGCCTTGGAGCTGGGGAAGACGGCCACAGAGTAAAGCGGCTTGGGATATTGCACCGGCGGCACGATGTAGGCCGCACCGCGATCGCAGAGGGTGTCGTTGGTCGCGGTGACGGTGAGTTTGGTGACTACGCCCAAGTCTCCAGCCTTGACCGCCGCGACTGGCTCCTGCTCTTTGCCGCGCACCTGGAAGAGCTGACCGATGCGCTCTTCTTGGCCCTTGGACACATTCATGACGCGCGAGTCAGAGCTCAACGTACCACTGTACACGCGGAAGTAGGTCAAGCGGCCCACAAAGGGGTCAGCCAAAGTCTTGAAGGCCTGCACCACCAGCGGGCCTGCGGGGTTGGGCTCGAGCTCAACCTCAGTTTGGTCCGCAACGCGGATGACCTTGCGGGGGCCAGGAGCCGGCAAGAAGCTTGCCATGCCGTCGAGCAGTTGGCGCACGCCGATGCACTTGGTGGCCGAGCCCGCAAAGACCAACGTCAGCTCGCCCCGCTGGACGCCGGTACGCAGCGCGTTGCAGATCTCCTCATTAGAAAGGTCTTCGCCATCGAGATAGCGCATCATCAGCTCATCGTCGACTTCGGCGGCATACTCGGTCAGAGCGGTGCGCGCCTCGTCCGCAGCCTCGCGCATCTCGGCGGGGATCTCGGCCTCGGTGGCCTTATCGCCCAGGTAAGCTTTCATCTGGATCAGGTCGACCACGCCCGTGAAGCTCGCCTGCGCGCCGATCGGCAAAACCACCGGCACTAGTGTAGCCTCGAACTTGGTCTGGAGGCTGCTCATGGCCCGCTCGAAGGATGCATTGTCGCGGTCCATCTTGTTGATGAAAACGATCCGCGGCCGAGATCCCTCGTTGAGAAAAGACCAATGCAGCTCTGCACCAACCTCGACACCCGAGGCGCCGCAGATGACGAGCACGCCGCTATCGGTCACGCTGATAGCGGATTTCACTTCGCCGACAAAGTCGGTGTAGCCAGGCGCGTCGAGCACGTTGAGCTTGCGGCCTTGCCACTCCATCGGCAACACAGCGGTGTTGACCGAAAAGCCGCGAGCCTGTTCTTCATCGTCAAAGTCAGAAACGGTGTTCTTTTCCTCGATACGGCCGAGGCGTGTCGTCGCGCCAGCGCTAAAGAGCATCGCCTCCACGAGCGAGGTTTTGCCAGAGCTGCCGTGCCCTAGCAAGGCAATGTTCCTGATGTCGCTCGTATTGTATTCCTTCATAAGCACCGAATCCCTCCTCGGCAGCGCCATTGTGCATGCTTTTTCAGTATACCACGCCAAGATGACATTACCAATCTGAGTCGAGTAGGGGCTAGGCAGAGCGTCAGCGTAGGTCAGTTCCCTGTCGACAGAGCAGGCGGTACGAGCGACAGTATGCCCTGCCGCGGCATCTTTTCTGCAACGGGAAGCGATGGCCGAGGCTAAGACGGGTTGGCGGTCGTTGACCAGGGCGCTATAATAGGCTATTGGAGATAACGCTGACGAAGCGACATGGCGAAGTAGGGCAATGACCAACGACGAACACTTGCGCGCCAAGCTGGCGGGCCTGCCAGACAAGCCCGGCGTCTACCTGATGCATGACGCCAATGGCAAGGTGATCTATGTGGGCAAGGCGATTGTCTTGCGCAATCGCGTGCGTTCTTATTTTCACTCGGCGGCCCAGGAAGTGGATCGTACGCGCCGCCTGGTCGGCGACATTGCCGATCTGGAGTGGATCGTCACGGAATCTGAGCTAGAGGCACTCGTCCTCGAGAACGAGCTGATCAAGCGCTATCAACCCCGCTATAACGTGCGGCTCAAGGATGACAAGCGCTATCCCTATATCAAAGTGTCGACACAAGAGGATTTTCCGCGTATCTATACCGTGCGCCGGATGATGCCCGATGGCGCTCGCTACTTTGGCCCTTTCACCTACTCTCATGCCGTCTACCAGACGCTCGATGTGTTGCGGCGCCTCTTTCCCTACCGCACGTGCAACCGGGTGATTACCGGCCAAGATCCGCGGCCGTGCCTGTACTATCACATCAAGCGTTGCACAGGACCTTGTATCGGCGCCATCGACCGTACGGCGTATCGGGCCAATATCGAGCGCGCGTGCCTGTTCCTCGAAGGTCGACAAGAGCAGATCATCGCGGAGATGGACCAAGAGATGGCGCAGGCGTCCGCTACGCTCGATTTCGAGCGTGCCGCCATTCTGCGTGACCAGCTGGCGGCTATCCGGCATGTCGTCGAGGGGCAGCGTATTATCTCCGAAGACCTGGATGATCACGACCTGGTAGGGTTGGCCCGCGACAATGGTCAGTCCTGCGTTCAGGTGTTCTTTGTACGCGGTGGGAAGCTGATCGGCCGCGAGTATTACGTATTGCAGGGCGCGGGCGATGAGACCGACAGTGAGGTGCTAACCTCGTTTCTGCAACAGTTCTATGACAATGCGTCGACCGTGCCCCCTGAAGTGTTGGTGCCAACCGATCTGGACGACGCAGCCGTCTTGCAGGAATGGTTGCAGAGCAAGCGCGGCGCTCAAGTGCTGATCCAGGTGCCTCGCCAGGGTGCCAGGCAGCAGTTGTTGGCCATGGCCATGGAGAATGCTGCAGAGACATTGACGCGCCTGCGCGCCGAATGGCAGGCCGACACCAACAAGCACGTACAAGCGCTGGCCGAGCTGCAAGAGGCGCTCAACCTCCCCGAGCCGCCGAGCCGCATCGAGTGCTATGACATCTCAACCTTGCAGGGGACCTTCAACACAGGCAGCATGGTCGTCTTTGTCCAGGGGGTGCCATCCAAGCGCGACTATCGCAAGTTCCGCATCAAGACCGTTGAGGGGGCCGACGACTATGCCTCGATGGTCGAGATGATCGAGCGGCGCTTTAAGCGGATTGCTGAAGAAGATGTCCTCAGCGCAGTGACGGGCAAAGAGAATCGCTGGGCGATTATGCCTGACCTGATCATCCTCGACGGGGGCAAGGGCCAGCTCAACGCCGTGCGCGCGGCGATGCAGCGGCTGGGTGTCGATCACATCCCCACGGTGGGGTTGGCTAAACAAGAAGAGGAGCTGTTCTTGCCGGGGCGGTCCGAATCGCTCTTGCTGCCACGAGGGTCACAGGGGCTGTTCCTGATCCAGCGCATCCGTGATGAGGCGCATCGGTTTACCATCAGCTACAACCGGCAACTGCGCCAGGCGGCCGGCGTCAAATCGATCCTCGACGAGATCCCCGGCATCGGCCCTTCGCGGCGCACGGCGTTGCTCAAGGCCTTCAAGTCTATCGATGGCATACGCCAGGCCACGCTAGACGAGCTGGCGGCCGTGCCCGGGATGACCCGCGCCTCAGCCGCCGCTGTCTTCGAGTATCTCGCTCGCTAAGTGTCAGTTCGTGGGTACGAGTTTGACGACGGTGATGCCGTCGCCGCCCTCGGCGAGCTCGCCGTTGCGGAACGACTGCACCAGGGGATGGCCGGCGAGTCGCTCGCGCACGACCTGCTTGAGCACCCCCGTGCCCTTGCCATGGATGATGTGCACCCAGGGCAAACCGGCGAGGTAAGCGTCGTTGAGGTAGCGATCGGTCATCTCTAGGGCTTCTTCGGCGCGTCTGCCTCGCAGGTCTAGCTCCATGCCGGGCGACGCCGTGGCAGTGCGTTGCACGCGCGGCTCGGGAGAGACGACCGGTGCCTTGCGCCCCTGGAACACCAGCCCTTTGAGCGGCGTGCGCAGCCGAAAGCCCCCCACAGCCACCACCGCCTGATCGCCGCTGATCTGCACGAGTTCGCCTGTCTGCCCGAGCGAGCTGACGAGCACGCTATCGCCCACGTGCAAGGCGCCATCACCTTTGTCGGCGACGGGCGCGGGCGCCTCGGGGGGCTCCATCGCCTCCGCCAGGCGATCGATCACCTCCACCACCTCACGGATGGTCTCTTCGGGGGCCGAGCCCAACCGCATGATCCGTCCGCGCAGCTTGGCGATCTCGGCGCGGAGGATGTCGAGCTCACGCTGCCCCTCGGCGCGCGACTCGGCCAGGGCGTTGCGGCGCGTCTCGTCGGCCTCGGCAAGCTTGGCGCGCAGGTCGGCCTCCATCTGCCGCACGCGCTCGCGGAGCGCCTGGGCCTCGGATAGTGCGTTCTCGGCGGCATCCTGGGTGTCACGCACGCGCTCGAGCAGCGCATCGTGGGCCATCGCCTCGGGCGCCATCAAGGCCCGCGCTGCGTTGATGATGTGCTCGGGCAGGCCGAGTTTGGCCGCGATGGCAAAGGCATTGCTGCGCCCAGGCAGGCCGATCGTCAAGCGATAGGTGGGGGAGAGCGTGTCGACGTCGAACTCGACCGAGGCGTTCTCGACCCCTGGCGTGCCAAAAGCATACACCTTGAGCTGTGAATAGTGCGTCGAGCACATAGTGAGGCAGCCCTTGGTCAATAGCTCGGCGACGAGCGCTTGAGCGAGCGCCGCACCCTCGACGGGATCGGTGCCCGCACCGACCTCGTCCAGCAACACCAGCGAACCACGGTCGGCCTTGCTGAGGATGTCGACGATATGGGTCAGATGGGAGGAAAAGGTCGACAGGCTCTGTTCGATGGACTGTTCGTCACCGATGTCGGCAAAGATGCCGTCGAACACCGGCAACCGCGCGCCCTCGCCCGTGGGGATGTGCAGGCCAGCCTGATTCATGGCGGCCAACAGGCCGACCGTCTTGAGCGATACGGTCTTGCCGCCCGTGTTCGGTCCGGTGACCAGGAGGGCGATAAAGTCGCCGCCTAGGTAGACGGTAATGGGCACCACGGTTTGAGGATCGAGCAGAGGGTGCCGCGCCTTGGGCAAGTACAGCGGATACACGCTGGGCTGCGGCGATTGTGTCTGCGCATCCGCGGTTTCGGCGCCTGTCGAAAGCGGCCACACCGAGGGAGACAACTCCGCCGGCCAAGCGCGCAGTTCAGCGCTTAGGCGAGCCTTGGCAAAGGCCAAGTCGAGCACGGCCAGGGCACTGACGGTCGCGATGATGTCGTGGGCCGATCGGCCGACCTCGAGAGAGAGCTGCTTGAGGATGCGCAGTATTTCCTGTCGCTCGGCGAGCTGTAGCTCGTGCCACTGGTTATTGAGCTCGACTGTCTGCAGAGGCTCGATGAACAGTGTCTGTCCACTGGCCGACTGGTCATGGACGATGCCCTTGATGCGCCCCTTGAACTCGACGCGCAAGGGGATGACATAGCGCCCGTTGCGTTCCGTGACGATGGGTTCTTGGAGATACTGGGCATATTGCGCTGAAGTGACCATACTGCGGAGGCGCTCGAGCAAGCGGTCACGCGCGCTGACCAGCTGCTTGCGGATGTTGCCCAAGGCGGGGCTGGCAGCATCGAGCACCTCGCCATCGTCGCTCAAGCAACGGGTGATGTCTTCGATGATGGAGCTGAGGGGCTGGATGACATAGGCCTGGTCGGCCAGCTCCGGATAGTCCTGCTCGTGATCGAGGATCTGGTAGCGCAGACGACGCGCGGCCAGCAATGTGTCGCGTATATCGAGCAGGTCTCGCGGTTCGAGCGTGCCCTCGATGGCGGCGTGCCGAGCCAAGGGGCGCACATCGTGCGCTCCACCGATGGTGATATCCGCGCGGCGGGCGAGGAGCTCTTTCGCCTCAGTGGTTTCTTGCAGGCGGCGGCGCACCTCGGGCACCTCTGTGCTGGGCAGCAAAGCTAGGGCCAACTCGCGCCCTGCCGAGAACGAGGTGTTCTCGGCGAGCCGCGCCACGATCTTGTCGTATTCCAGCCGCGACAGGTACTCTTGTTCGATCATTCCTCTCCTGGGCATCACCAAGTGGCGAGTATAGGTCGCCAGCGCGGCCTGTCAACCGGACGTAATCCTGGTATGCTGGTGATGCTCCTAGGGCCACACCAAGCAGGGTGGTATACTCGGCATCGTGTATCCCACTGCAAGGATGATAGGATGTCATCGCTGATCCGGGTCTCTCATCGTGGTGCGAGGTGCGCCCTACTACGCCTGACCACCATCTCTGACCGCGTGGTTGGGCGGGCAGCAGACTTGCCGTTGCTCAGGGATGATCTCACGGTCGGGCGCGTGACCCTGGCGCCATGATCAGGCCACGTAACGCGTCCAAGCCGCCGGTTACGCCGTACAGCCTGGTCCAGCTGCCGGCGCTCACCGACGTGCTCGCAGCGGCCGGCATCGAACCGCGCGCCCAGGCACCGCTGCTACGGGCTGGGCGGGTGACGCTGGCTGGCCGCCCTGTGCAGAATCCCCTTCAGCCAGTGGATCTGTCGGTCGACAAAGTGCGCGTCGACGGGCTGGCTCTGCCCAAGCTGCCGGTCTGTCGGTATTTGGTGGTATTCAAACCCTACCGCGTGCTCTGTTCGTTCTCCGATCCCGAGGGGCGCGCTACGCTGGCTGACTATGTGCCTGTGCCTGCGGTCTATGCGGTGGGTCGGCTGGACTATGACAGCGAGGGGCTAGTGCTGCTCACCGATGATGGCTGGCTGAATCATCGCCTGGCGCACCCCGCGTATGATCATCCCAAGACCTATCTTGTGCAGGTAGAGCGCGTGCCCGACAGCGAGGCTTTGCGCCGGCTCGCTCAGGGGGTGCCCGTCAAGGGTGAGCGCACCCTGCCAGCCGAGGTGGTGCTGCTCGACGAGGAACCCGACCTGCCTGAGCGCTCCACGCCGGTGCGCTACCGCGCCAATGTACCCACCGCGTGGCTGCGTATCGTGCTGCGCGAGGGCAAAAAGCGCCAGGTCAGGCATATGACCGCTGCCGTCGGCCACCCGACCTTGCGGCTCGTACGGGTAGCTATTGGGCCACTCACCTTGGGCAGCCTACAGCCAGGGGAATGGCGCGCCTTGACTCGAGAGGAACTCGTGGCGCTGCGCACGACGATGCGTTCGCGTGACGGCACGCCTCGCTAGCGCCGACGGCTCGCCCACTGGTCGAAATAGTTCATCACTAGCAGCGCGATGAACAGCGCGATCACCCAATCCCACTGTTGTGCCAGGGCGAGAAAGGCCACTACGAGCAGAACGAGGACGTCGAGCCAAAAGAGCAGTCGTGTGCCATCGTGCATAATGGGCCCATTATAGCATGGAGCTTGTCTGGGTCGGCGATGTTCAGCATCGGTCGGGCAAGCGAGCACGATGGGGATGCCTAGACCGGTAGCGTGGGAAGCATGAGTCAGGCTGTGTCTCCTAGTGGCGGTTACGACTCAATTGGCTGGTCATAGCCACTCAACATAAGGTCAACTGGCACTGCGCAACCCCGACGTAGCCAAGACTGCGCGCATTGGCTCACTTGGGCGTCGACTCATAGCGAGGCAGCTTCTGGTGTGCCGTGGTGCCTAGCACTGCCGTGGGTTAGGGCCCTGTCTCACTCCCGCGAATTAGCTGAACTTCAAGGCACCCATAGCCTTTTGAGACACCTATTGCGGAGTGCGACAAATCACTTTGACCTAAACGGAGGGTCGGGTAGACTCGAACGAAAGAGATAGGCGATAGACTTAGGGGGTATATGCACTACGTTCGTTGCCCGCTTTGCTCTGGGGATCAGGCTGCGCCGGTCTTTGACGAGGCACCCTCGAACTCCTCAGGCTATGTGCGCTGTGGCGTGTGTGGCCTAGCCTATCTGAATCCACAGCCAGAGCCCAATGAGTTGGAGGTTCACTATTCGGCGGACTATCTGCCTTTTCAGCAAGTCTTGGATCGGCAGGGCCGGGCGAGACGTTTGTTGGTCCACTATGGCCTCTGGCAGCGTGCGCGTCTGATCGATCGGTACAAGCATGGGGGGGAGCTGCTCGAGATCGGGTGTGCAGACGGGACCTTTCTGCACTATCTAGAGTCAAGGGGCAATTGGCGGGTGCAAGGGCTAGAAGTCAGTGATGTAGCCGTGCGGGCTGCCCGTGAGCGCTATGGCTTGAAGCTGATCCATGAGTCTGTAGAGGCTGCGGTCTTGCCCGATGCTCACTATGATGTGGTGGCTATGTGGGATGTGCTGGAGCACTTGCCGAACCCCAGAGTCGCGTTGGCTGCCATTCATCGGATCATGAAGCCAGATGGCGTACTAATCATCCGCATGCCTCTGGAAGACGGGTGGGACGCGCGCCTATTCGGTCGCTACTGGGCGGGTTGGAGCGCCCCCTATCATCTAGCAGTATACTCAGCAGATAGGCTCGAGCGCTTGCTGGCGGGTGCCGGGTTCAGCTTGGTACAGGCTAGAGGCATGCAGAGTGCCCTTTCCTGTCTCATCCCCAGCATACGTCAGTGGGCGGAGGCTTCTGTTGGAAGGATGGCCAAGCATATCGTCTTGGCTTTGGCAGGCTCGGCTTTGCTGCAAGCGCTGTTCGCGCCTCTGAGTTGGCTGATTGGAGCTGTATGGCCGGTCTCTTGCCGGCTAGTGGTAGCTTGTCCTGTTACAAGGCTCGACTCGGGCGAGTAACAGTCCGGTAGAAAGCCGGCGCTAGGTGATTGAGCCAGTCCAGATGCTATAGGAGTGAGGAGATGGATAAGAAGCGCATATTGACGGGCGACAGGCCAACGGGCAAGCTACACTTGGGGCACTATGTGGGGAGCCTGGCCAACCGCGTGCGTCTGCAAGATGAGTACGAGTGCTTTTTCATCATCGCCGATCTGCATACGTTGACCACACGCCCGGAGAAAGAGCACATCCTGGCATTGCGCCAGAACGTCAATGACGTAGTGCTCGACTATCTCGCCGCGGGCATCGATCCGGCCAAGAGCGTGATCTATCTACAGTCTGCCGTGCCGGCCGTGTATGAGATGAACCTCATCTTTGAGATGCTCGTCACCGTACCGCGCCTCGAACGGCTGCCCAGCATCAAAGACATGGCGCGGGCGGCCAACTTGAGTGAAGACTCGTTGCCGTTTGGCTTGGTGGGGTATCCGGTGCTACAGGCGGCAGACATCCTCATGCCGCGTGCCCACCTGGTGCCTGTGGGCAAGGACAATGAGTCGCATGTGGAGATCACCCGCGAGATTGCCCGACGGTTCAATCGCCTGTATGGTGACGAGGTGTTCCCCGAGCCAGAGGCGATGATCGGCGACGTGCCCACGTTGGTTGGGACGGATGGCCAGGCCAAGATGAGCAAGTCGCTGGGAAATGCGATCTTCTTGTCCGATGATGCCCGTACGGTTGAACGCAAGGTGTATAGCATGTACACCGACCCCAATCGGATCAGCGCCGACGTCCCGGGCCGCGTCGAGGGCAACCCGGTGTTCATCTACCATGACGTGTTCAACCCCAATCGTGCTCAAGTCGAGGATCTCAAGGCGCGCTACCGCGAGGGCCAGGTGGGCGACGTGGAGGTCAAAGAGAAGCTGGCCATCGCCATCAATGCCTTTCTCGACCCCATGCGTGAGCGTCGTGCGAAATACGAGGCACAGAGCGGCCTGGTCGAGCGAGTGATCTATGAGGGCACGCTGCGCGCGCAACGAGAGGGTGAAGCGACGGTCTTGGCGATGAGGCGAGCGATGGGCCTCTCTGGCCTGTGGAACCGCATCTCGCGCAAGGCACGCGAGGCCATCGATCGCGACACGCCCAAGGCTTAGCCGGCGTGAACGATGGCATCATCAGGGGCGCTCTATACGAGAGCGCCCTTTGGTTTACACCAAGCGGCGTGTTATAGTGGCTGTATGCTAATTCACAGCAAGACATCCGCGTTCTTCCGCCTACTGGCGTTGGTGAGCATGCTCCTGACGACCCTTCTAGCCGCACCTGTGGTGGCCGCCGATACCGGTGAGAACTTACTCAGCAACCCAGGCTTTGAGGGCGAGTTTCGCAAGACCGACACCCTGGGGACCAGTGGCTCATCGAAGGTGGCCAACGATTGGTATCCCTGGTCGCTGCTGGGCGATGAGAGCTACAACCGCGAACCAGAATACAAGGTGTTGCGCAAGAGCGAGATCCCCGATGGCTTTTACCGCATCTATGCGGGTGAGCAGTGCCAGCAGTTCTATACTTCGTATGCCACCCACACCTCGGGCTTTTACCAGCGTGTGTCGGCCACCCCCGGCCAAACGCTTACGTTCTCGATCTGGGTGCAGATCTATACCGGCCAAAGAGAGTTTTCGGTAGACAATCATCCGCTCTCGGATCTCCACCAACCGCAGACCGAGGCCACTCGGGCCGCCGGCTGGGGTGCAGGGGACTATTATGCCTATGCGGGGATCGACCCCTATGGTGGGGTGCCCGCCAGTTTTGGCTCGGCGCCGCCCGACACGGTGGTCTGGTCGCAGCCCGTGCTCGACCGGGATACCCGCGGCACCGATAGCGCTGGCCACGAGATCGACCGTTGGGTCCAGCTCACCGTATCGACCGTCGCTCAGGCGGACCACGTCACGGTCTATACGAAGGGGGCGCCGGTCTATCGCACCAAGCACAACGACTCCTTTTGGGACGAGGCGTCACTAGTGGCCACCATGGCGGCGGAGGCCACCTCATCACCGACGGTTTCGGTGGCCACGGCCGTACCCACAGCGACGGCCACGTCGACGCCGACCACCTCGCCGACACCGAGCATCACCCCGCAGCCGAGCCGCACGCCCTGGCCGACCGACACGCCGGTGCCCCTGCCTACGGCCACCGCTACCGAGACGCCTCTGCCGACGATCACCCCGACGCCGTCTCGAGCGCCCACCATCGCGTTGGGCGCCGCTTTGTCGCAGACACCGGGCGAGGAGGTCGCCATGGTGGTGCCCTCAGCCACGCCACAGCTCGTTTCGGCCAGCGCGGCGCGCGGCCGTATGACGGTGTGGTATGTGGCCCTGGCCGCTTGCGCGGTACTGCTGGCTTGTTGGGTGATCTCGACTCGACGCCACACCGACTGAGCCGCAGTGGCAGTTGCACTGAATAGCGCTGTTGCGGGATAGGCCGGCTAGACATGAGCCGACGGGGCGAGCTGAGGTTCTTCCTGTACCTGACCGACCCGAGTCGGTCAACGGACGATGGCGGATGCCCTCCTAGAGGTAATGGCAGCATGATGGCCACGTTATCGGCCACTCAAGACCTCGCCAGGCAGTTCGGCCAGCGCCCTGTCGAGAAATAGCATCGAGCGCCAAAGGAGAGGCGACGCATGGCATGGGAGGCAACCGAGAGGGCCAGGCAGTATCTGGCTACTGAGCACGGCGTGGTTCATCGAGATTGGGGTGGGCAAGTGCCCATCGCGTTGGTCTACCCCAACAGCTATGCCGTGGGCATGTCGAGCCTGGCCATCCATACCCTGTATCGCTTCTTCAATGCCCAGCATGGCATCGTTTGCGAGCGCGCCTTTGCCTGGTTGGATCGCCCGGATGAGGACGCTGGTCCCCCACTGACTCTCGAATCGCAACGGCCTATTGGCGAGGCCGCGGTGATTGCGATCTCGGTCTCTTTCGAGATGGACTATTTCCACGTGGTCTCGTTGCTGCAGCGCGCAGGCGTGCCCTTACGGGCAACCGATCGCGATGACAGCGCCCCCCTAGTGCTGCTCGGCGGCCCGGCAGTGTCGGCCAATCCCGCGCCGCTCGCGCCGTTGGCCGATGCCATGTTGATTGGCGAGGCCGAACCCGCACTCTCGTCTCTGGCAGAAGCGCTGAGGCAAGAGGCCCCGGCTGGCCGCAGCTCGTTGCTGACAGCGTTGGCCACGTTGCCCGGACTCTATGTACCTCGACATCAGGTCGGTCGGGCCGTTCAGCGCCTCTATCTGGAGGATCTCGATGCCTGGCCTACCGCATCGACGGTCATCGCCCCGCGCGCCAGTTTCGGCGACATGCACCTGATCGAGATCGCCCGTGGCTGCCAACGAGGCTGTCGGTTCTGCCTGGCGGGGCAGCTCTATCGGCCGATGCGCCAGCGTTCCATGGCGCACATCCTACAACAAGCCCGCCAGGGCCTGACCTATCATCATAAGGTGGGCCTGGTCGCGGCGGCTGTGTCGGACTATGCCTACATCGATGAACTGGTCACCGAGCTGCGCGCCCTCGGCATCGCCATCTCGGTCTCGTCGCTGCGCGTGAGGCCTCTGTCGCCCGTGCTGCTCCAGGCCCTGCAAGATAGCGGCGCGCAGTCGATCACGTTGGCGCCCGAGGCCGGATCGGATGAACTGCGGCTCGCCATGGCGAAAGGTGTGACGCACGATGATGTGCTGCGCGCAGCGGAGCTTGCGGCCGGTCGATTTGCGGCGCTCAAGTTATATTACATGGTGGGCCTGCCCGGGGAGACTGACGCCGATGTCGATGAGATCGTGACGCTCTCGGCGGAGGTCCAGCGGGCTTTTGGCCGGCAGGTGGTGGTGAACGTCACGCCTTTTGTGCCCAAGGCGCATACGCCTCTGGCCCGAGTGGCAGTGGCCGACGAGCGTGTGATCGCCGAGCGCTTGCGTCGCCTACAGAGCCGTTGCCGATCGGCGCGCCTCCAGTTCCGCGCCGAGAGCGCTTGGCAGGCGCGGGTACAGACGGTGCTCTCGCGCGGAGACGAGGCAGTGGGCGAGGCCTTGCTCGCCTTGCCCGACTCGAACCCGCGTCACTGGCTGCGCGATGCACGGGCAATAGGTCTCGATGTCGATCGCTACCTCGCCGCGTTGCCCGCCGATGAGTCGGCGCCTTGGGACATGGTTATCATCGACGGCGAGCGGGGCTAGGGTGATGATCTGGCACGAGGGACCACCGCCCTATCTGACCTTTGGCTCATTCGGCGTCGGCCAACGCCATGCGGTGTTCACCCGGCTGGGCGGTGTCAGTGAGGGGCCGTTTGCCTCGCTCAACCAGAGTCTTCTGGTGGGCGATGATCCTGAGCGCGTATGGGCAAATCAGCGCCGGGCCCAAGCTGTGCTACACTGTAGCCCAGAGCAGGTGGTCAACGGCCAGCAAGTGCATGGTTGCCACGTGGCCGTGGTGACGGCTGCCGATGGCGGCACTACTGTGGCCGCTACCGATGGCCTGGTGACGGCCGATCGGTCGGTTGTGCTGACCATGCGCTATGCTGACTGTGTGCCCGTGTTGCTCTATAGCGCGGCTCGGCGCGTGATTGGCCTCGCCCATGCGGGATGGCGAGGCACGGTACAGGGCGTGGCTGCGGAGACGGCGTTGGTGATGATGCGTCATTTCGGCTGCGCGGCCCAAGACCTGGTCGCCGGCATCGGCCCTTCGATCGGACCGTGCTGCTATCAGGTCGGGCCAGAAGTGGTGCAGGCGTTCGAGCGCGCCTTCCCCGGTGCACAGCTTCTGAGCGAGTGCCAGGCCGATGGGCGCGCGCAAGTCGACCTGCAAGGGGCGAATGCGCTGCAACTGTCCGCGCTGGGCATCAACCAGATCGAGATCAGCGCATACTGCACAAGCTGTCGGCGCGATTTGTTCTTCTCGCATCGGGGGGATCGCGGACACACCGGCCGGTTTGGCGCGTGGATCGGCTTGGAGTAAGGGATGGCATCGTACTCGCAGATTCGTGCACATGTGGCCGAGGTCCAAGAGCGCCTCGCAGCCGCCTGTGCGCGCTCTGGGCGCCCTCGTGAGGCCGTCACCCTGGTGGCCGTCACCAAGATGCGCTCGCTCGATGAGGTGCGCGCGGCGTATGCGTGCGGCCTGCGTGACTTGGGCGAGAACCGGAGCGAGGACCTGCTGGCACGCAGGCGAGCGCTGGACGACGAATGGGCTGTTGACCCGCCCCGCTGGCACATGATCGGGCACATCCAGAGCCGCAAGGCCGCCGACGTGGTCGCCGGAGCAGATGTCGTTCACTCCCTCGATTCGTTCCGGCTCGCCGAACGCCTGGATCGGTTGGCTGGCCAGGCTGGGCGTGTGTTGCCGGTGCTTGTCGAGCTGAATGTCTCGGGTGAGGTGACCAAGAACGGCCTACTCGCTTGGACGGATGAGCTGCTGGCAGAGACGCTGGCAGTCATGGGCCGACTGGCCACGCTGCGGTATCTATCGGTGCTCGGTCTGATGACCATGGCGCCCAACGTGACCGACCCCGAGTTGGCGCGGTCAGTGTTTGTTCGCCTGCGGATGGTGCAGGCCCTGGCGCGCGAGCGGCTGCCGTTTGCATCCTGGGGCGAACTCTCGATGGGCATGACCAACGACTATGAAGTCGCCGTCGAAGAAGGCGCGACCATGGTACGTATTGGGCGTGCGATTTTCGGCGAATATGGTGAGGAAAGGACAGAGCAAATATGACGAGGCTAGAGCAAGCACGCCTGGCGCTCATTGGCGGCGGCGTCATGGGCACCGCGGTCGTGTCGGGCCTATTGCGGCAGGGGCTGGTCACTCCCGAACAGGTGATCATCAGCGAACCGCTCGCCGCGCGGCGGGAGGCACTGGCGGCAGACCTGGGCGTACGCACCACCACGAGCAATGTTGAGGCGGCTCGGCAGGCCGATGTGGTGTTGTTCGCCGTCAAGCCGCAAGTGTTGCCGGGCGTGCTCGCTGGCATGCAAGGAGCGGTGCAGCCGGGGGCTCTGGTGCTCACGATCGTGGCTGGGGCGACGATTCAGACGTTCGGCGAGGCCCTGGGCGTGTCAGCGATCGTGCGGGTGATGCCCAATACGCCTGCGCAGGTGGGCGAGGGAGCGGCGGTGTGGACGGCCACCGAGGCCGTCACTGAAGAACAACG
This sequence comes from Anaerolineales bacterium, assembly GCA_039680625.1. Classification (GTDB taxonomy): domain Bacteria; phylum Chloroflexota; class Anaerolineae; order UBA1429; family UBA1429; genus JAAYDS01. The sequence goes on from JBDKSN010000049.1 coordinate 51,423, forward strand.
CACGATGACCC
>JBDKSN010000050.1:0-16172 GCA_039680625.1 Anaerolineales bacterium
GCGCCACGTTGCCCCCCATCCAGAAGAACACCAGCATCACCACACCCTGCAACGCGCACATCGCGATCAATGCCGCCTTGCGGCCGATACGATCCGATATGGAGCCCCAGATGATGCGCCCCAGGCCGTTGGCGATCGAGTAGAACACGCCCATTGCCGTGCCGGCGATGGCCTCTGCCTCGCCCTCGCTGAGTTGGCTCACCTCGCGGAGACGATCGGTGCTGAACAGCTTGATGTTGCCGATGGTCATCAGCCCCGCCATCGCTGAAAAGACGAACATGAGCCACAGCACATAGAATTGCCCCTGCCGCAGCATCTGGCTTGGACCCAAGTCCGGACCGCCGATGGCACTCGATGCCGTGCTGCTGCTCGTGGGCTGCCACCCCGCAGGCCGATAGCCCGGAGGCGGGTTGACCATCCACAGCGAACCGAGCACCACCGCGGCGGCAAACACCACACCATACAAGACGAACGTGCCCGACACGCCGAGCCTCTCGATCAGATGGCCCCAGTCGCCAGCCAACTTGATCCAGATCAGCGCCCCAAAGCCAAAACCGGCCACGCCCAAGCCCGTGATCAACCCCTTCTTGTCGGGGAACCACTTGATGCCCACGGCGATCGGGCACACATAACCCAGGCCAATGCCTGCCCCCCCGATGAGGCCGATGAACACCAGTTGGTTGATAAAGTGGCCAAAGAGCGCATCTTTCAACAGACCGGCCAGCACATAGCCCGCGCCCAACACCAGGCCGCCCGTCAGCGCCACGATGCGCGGCCCAGACCGGGCCTGCCAACGCCCAGCCAGCACCATCACGATCGCAAAGCTCGCCAATCCGACGGAGAAGATGGCCTGCGTCTGGGTCTTGGTGAACAGAAATGGCTCTTTGAGCAGGTCATTGGTAAAGGCGCTCCAGGCATAGATCGCGCCCAGACACAGCTGGATCAGCACCGCCCCTACGACCACCCACCAGCGATTGAAACTACGCGGCTCCTTGCTTGCAGACATGCTCGCGCCCTCCTACCGAGAGCTGATAGACAGCGCGCCCGCCTGTCTGCCAGGGTCAGCAGCACAGCGGGCGCGCTCAGATCTCTACTGGCTAGACACGTCCCTTGATCAGCGTCTCGACGACGCTGGGATCAGCCAACGTCGAGATGTCGCCCAGATTGCTGGTATCTCCTTCAGCAACTTTGCGCAGGATGCGCCTCATGATCTTGCCACTGCGCGTCTTGGGCAGGGCATCGGCAAACTGGATCCAGTCTGGTCGGGCAGTAGGCCCGATCTCTTTGCGCACATGGTCGAGCAGCTCTTTGACCAGCTTGTCGCTCTTCTCGACGCCTTCGTGCAGCGTCACATAGGCATAGAGCGCCTGCCCCTTGATGTCGTGCGGGCGGCCAACCACGGCGGCCTCGGCGACAGCCGGGTGGCTCACCAAGGCGCTCTCGACCTCGGCGGTGCCGATGCGGTGGCCCGAAACGTTGACCACGTCATCGATGCGGCCCTGCAACCAATAGTCCCCATCTTCATCTTTGATGCACCCATCACCCGTAAAGTACAGGTCGTTGTACATGGTAAAGTAAGTGTCGATGAAGCGATCATGGTCGCCCCAAGTGGTGCGCATGATGCCGGGCCAGGGCTTTTTGATGCAGAGCTTGCCGCTCTCACCGATGGCGCATTCCGTACCATCGTCGCGGAGGATGATTGGCTCCACGCCAAAGAACGGCTTGGAGGCGCTCGCCGGCTTGAGGGTCATCGCGCCGGGCAGCGGCGTGATCAGGATGCCGCCAGTCTCTGTTTGCCACCAGGTATCGACGATAGGGCACCGCCCATGGCCGATGTTGTCATAGAACCAGAGCCACGCCGCCGGGTTGATCGGCTCGCCCACCGAGCCCAACAGCCGCAGGCTCGACAGGTCGCTCTTTTGCACCCATTCGAGACCCTGGCTGGCCAGTGAACGGATGACCGTCGGCGCCGTGTAAAAGATCGTCACCTGGAACTTGTCGATAATCTGCCAGAAGCGACTATTGTCGGGCCACGAGGGCACGCCCTCGAACATGAGGCTCGTGGCGCCGTTGGCCAGTGGCCCGTAGACGATATAGGTATGACCGGTGATCCAGCCTACATCGGCGGTGCACCAGTAGGTGTCTTCGTCATGGATATCAAAGATGTATTTGTGGGTAACCGCGGCATAGGTCAGATAGCCGCCTGTGGTGTGCAACACGCCCTTGGGCTGGCCGGTAGACCCTGAGGTGTAGAGGATGAACAGCGGGTCTTCAGCGTTCATCACCTCTGCAGGGCAGTTAGCCGACGCAGCCGCCATCTCATCATGCCACCAGGTGTCGCGGCCCTCCGTCATGGGCACCGGATCGTCTGTCCGGCGGACGACGATCTGGCTCTCGACCGTGGGGCAGGTGAGCAAGGCTTCATCGCATGTCGTCTTGAGCGCGATCTTACGGCCGGCACGAAGGGAGACGTTGCTCGTAATGAGCAGCTTGCAGTCAGAATCACGAATGCGGCTGGCGAGCGCTGCAGCGCTGAACCCCGCAAACACCACTGAATGAATGGCACCGATCCGCGTGCAGGCCAGCATAGCGATGGCCAACTCGGGGATCATCGGCAGATAGATAGCCACCCGGTCGCCCTTGCCCACGCCCTTGCTCTTGAGCACGTTGGCGAACTTACACACCTCACGGTGCAAGTCCTGATAAGTGAGAATGCGCACATCATCCTCAGGCTCACCCTGCCAGATGATGGCTGCCTTGTTCTTGCGCCAAGTCTTGAGATGCCGATCCAGACAGTTGTAAGAAAGGTTGAGCTGGCCATCCTCGAACCACTTGGTGTCGATGATGCGGTTTTCGGTATCCCAGGTGTATTCGCGACCCTTGGTCGGCGGAGTAAACCAGTCCAGCGTCTCAGCCATCTTGAGCCAAAAGTCATCTGGGTGCTCGATAGACTCGCGATACATCTCCTCATACTGCGCGAGAGAGCTGATCCACGCGTTGGCAGCAAAAGACGCGGGGGGCGGGAACTTGGTACGATCGAGACCGACATCTGCGGGCATGTTCAGCACCTCCTAGAGCCTGCGATTCGACGCCGATGCCTTCCTTGGCCTCTTGAATGGCGCCCTCGGACCCAACGCTTGGCATCATCCAGGTCAGAGGTTGGCAAGTTCAGAGCCAGTGTATCAACTATTGAAAACGCTGTCAATAGCTTTCGAAAACGAAAAACGCTACAACCCAAGGAAAACCAACGCACGGGCAGCCAGGAGCCTTTTGCCCGGCCATCTCAAGAGGTGTAAGATACCGGTCGCAATTAGCTAGAAGGGGTACCGGAATGTCCAAACTAGACATGTTCTTCCATCCTGACGGCGTAGCGATCATCGGCGCTTCGACCAATCCCTCCAAGATTGGCTATCAGATTCTGAGCAACCTGCGCAGAAGCGGTTACCAGGGCGGCATCTACCCGGTGAATCCTGGCGCGGCCGAGATCCTCGGCCTCAAGTGCTATGCATCGATCTTGGACGTGCCTGGGCATGTGGATCAAGCGGTGATCGTCATTCCGGCCAAGGGCGTACCCGCCGTGATCGAGGATTGCGGCAAGAAGGGCGTCAAGGGCGTCGTCGTGATCACAGCTGGCTTCCGTGAGTCAGGGCCTGAAGGCCAAGCGCTCGAAGCCCAGGCTCTAGAGGTTGCCGCGCGCTACAACATGCGCATGATTGGCCCCAACTGCCTTGGCTTGATGGACATGTGGACCCCTCTCGATACCTCCTTCGCCCCCGCCATGACCGCCGCCGGCTATATCGCCTTTACCTCGCAATCTGGCGCCCTGGGCACAGCCGTGCTCGACTATGCCCTCGAGAACAATATCGGCATGTCGCGCTTCATCAGCTTGGGCAACAAGGCCGACGTCGATGAGGCTGCGCTCTACGAAGACTGCCAAGCCGACCCCCGCACCAAGGTCATCATCTCGTATGTCGAGGGCGTCAAAAACGGCACGGACTTTATGCACAGGGCCAGCGAGACGGCGCGCGTCAAGCCGATCATCGCCGTCAAGTCGGGCCGCACCGCCTCGGGCTCCAAGGCCGTCTCGTCACACACGGGCAGCCTGGCTGGCTCTGACGCCGCGTACGACGCGGCCTTTATTCAGTCGGGCGTCATCCGCGCCAATTCGGTGCAAGAGATGTTTGACTTTTCTACCGCTTTTGCCTATCAGCCCTTGCTCAAGGGCAACCGCATCTGCGTGGTGACCAATGCCGGCGGCCCCGGCGTCATGGCCACCGACGCCCTCGAAAGCCAGCAGTTGCTGCTCGCCGAGCTGCTCCCCGAGACCGAGGCCACCTTGGCCAAGGCTCTGCCCGCCGCCGCCAGCACCCACAACCCGGTGGATGTGTTGGGTGACGCCACGGCCGAGCGCTATCGCGCAGCCATCCGTGAGGTGTTGCAAGATCCGAACGTCGATGGCGTCTTGGTCATCCTCACGCCGCAGTCGAACACTGAGGTGCTCGAGTCGGCTCAGGTGCTGATCGAAGAGACTCGAGGCGCAGACAAACCCGTGTTGGCCTGCTGGATGGGTGGCCATGTCATCAGCCGCGCTGTGGACCTGTTGAGCCGCAGCAGCATCCCGACCTACCCCTTCCCCGAGCGAGCCATCGCCGCCATGGGCGCCATGTATCGCTATGGCAACTGGCGTCAACGGCCAGAGAGCGCCGTCGAGACGTTTGACGTCGACAAGACCGCCGTGGCCAACCTCTTTGCGCGCATCCGCGCCGAAGGCCGTAACTCTATCGGCGACTCTGAAGCGCAAGACATCATGAAGGCCTATGGCATCACCACGCCGCGCTCGGCCGTCACCGCCACCCCCGACGAGGCGGTGGCCTATTGCCATCAGATCGGCTATCCCGTGGTGATGAAGATCGCCTCGCCTGACATCTTGCACAAGTCCGATGTGGGCGGCATCATCGTCAACGTCAAGAACGATGACGAAGCGCGCGCGGCCTTTGATACTCTCATCGCTCGGGCCAGGGCAGCCAGGCCTAACGCCACCATCTGGGGCGCTCAGATTCAAGAGATGATCACCGATGCCCGTGAGATCATCATCGGCATGAATCGCGACCCGCAGTTCGGTCCGCTGGTCATGTTCGGCCTGGGTGGCATCTATGTCGAGGTCCTCAAAGACGTCACCTTCCGCATCGCCCCCATGACCCGTGCCCACGCCAAAGACATGGTCGCGAACATTCGCACCAACAAGCTGCTCACCGGCGTGCGCGGCCAGGCGCCGTCTGATCTCGATGCCATCGTCGACACGATTCTGCGCGTCAGCCAACTCGTGACTGACTTTCCCGAGATCGCCGAGCTCGACATCAACCCCGTGTTGGTGCGCGCGGCTGGCCAGGGCGCCGTCGCCGTGGACATGCGCCTGATCCTCAGCTAGGTTCAGATGAGCGACAGGGCGGCGATCGACGCTGTCACGCTTCTGCCTCACCAAGAGCCTCTCATCGAAGAGGCTCTTTTAGGATGATATCCGCGACAGAGATAGAGAGGAGTTTCATCATGACGATCATCACCAGTGTCATTGGTCGTGAGGTGCTAGACTCGCGCGGCAACCCCACCGTCGAGGTAGAGGTCGAACTCGCTTCCGGCGCGATGGGTCGCGCCATAGTGCCTTCGGGCGCCTCGACAGGCGACTATGAGGCCGTCGAGCTTCGCGATGGCGACAAGTCGCGTTATGGCGGCAAGGGCGTGCTCAAGGCCGTAGAGAACGTCAACGACGTCATCGGCCCCGAGCTCGAAGGGCTCGACGCGCTCGAGCAGATCGCTATCGACCGTCTGATGTGCGACCTCGATGGCACCCCGAACAAAGGGCGCCTGGGCGCCAACGCCATCCTGGGCGTATCGCTGGCGGTGGCCAAGGCTGCTGCCGAGGCCCTTGGCCTACCGCTGTATCGCTACCTGGGTGGCGTCAACGCGCACGTGTTGCCTGTACCGATGATGAACATCTTGAACGGTGGCAAGCACGCCGAGAACTCGACCGACCTGCAAGAGTTCATGATCATGCCCGTGGGCGCGCCCTCGTTCCGCGAGTGCGTGCGCTGGAGCGCCGAGATCTATCAGGCCCTCAAGCAAGTCCTGCACAACAAAGGGCTGAATACCAACGTGGGCGACGAAGGCGGCTTTGCTCCGTCGCTCAGCTCGAACGCCATGGCTATCGAAGTCATCCTCGAAGCTATCGAGCGCGCCGGTCGCCGCCCGGGCCAAGACGTATTCATCGCCCTGGACCCCGCCTCCAGCGAGCTGTATGGCGAAGACGGCAAGTACCATCTGCCTCGCGAGGGCCGCGTGATGACCTCTGATGAGATGATCGACTTTTATGCCGAGTGGGTCGACAAGTACCCCATCATCTCGATCGAGGATGGCCTCGACCAGAATGACTGGGAGGGCTGGAAGAAGCTCGTAGCTCGCCTGGGCGACCGCGTGCAGTTGGTGGGCGACGACCTCTTGGTGACCAACGTGCTCAAGGTGCAACGGGCGATCGACGAACGCGCCGCCAACGCCCTGCTCTGCAAGGTCAACCAGATCGGCAGCCTCACCGAAGCGATCGAGGCGGTCGATATGGCCCACCGTGCCGGCTGGGCCAGCATCGTGTCACACCGTTCGGGCGAGAGCGAAGACGCTACCATCGCCGACATCGTGGTGGGCTTGAACACGGGCCAGATCAAGACCGGCGCCCCTTGCCGCAGCGACCGTGTGGCCAAGTACAACCAGCTCATGCGCATCGAAGAAGAGCTCGGCGGGGTCGCCGAGTACCCGGGGCTCAGGGCCTTCCGCGTCCGCCGCTAGGCGCCCGACGTCGGTTGTCGTTGGCTCATTGCCGGCCCCCTCATCGTCAACTTGACGGTGAGGGGGCTCCTACCTATAATCTAACGGTCAAATCGGAGAAGGCTCCGCATCGACCGATGCAAATCCGAGCAAGAAGGGGGGATCCCTGTGGCGCGTGTCTACATTGACCAGGGAGAGTCTTTCGAGAGCGCCCTCAAGCGCTTCAAGAAGGCCGTCCAGGAGGACCGGATTCTCTCTGAGGTTCGGCGTCGCCGCTTTTACGAAAAGCCCAGCCAACTCCGCAAGCGTGAGAAGGCTGCCAAGCGTCGCAAGAGCCGCCGGACGACAATGAAGGATTTGCAGCGCAAGTACTAGCCGCCGCAAAGGAGTGGCATGGCCCTGGCTGACCGGCTATTGTCCGATCTGAGAGATGCGATGCGCGCCCACGATGTCGTTGTGCGCGATACCCTTCGCCTGACCCGATCGGCCATTCAATATGCCGAGATCGAACTCCAGCGCCCTGCCACAGACGAAGAGGTGTTGGCCATCATCAGGCGCGAGATCAAGCGCCGCCATGAAGCCATCGACCTCTTTCGACAGGGTAAACGCGAGGACCTGGCTGCCGCTGAAGAGGCGCAGATTCAGGTCCTCGAACGCTATCTGCCGCAGCAACTCTCCCACGATGAGGTCGCTGCCGTGCTCCGAGAGCTCGCCACTGAGATGGGCCTCACCTCCAAGGCGCAGCTCGGCCAGTTGATGCGGGCAGCAATGGCGCGCTTGAAGGGCCAGGCTGATGGTGCCTTGGTCAACCAGGTCGCGCAAGAGATCCTCAGTTAGCGAACCAGGGCGAGGCCAGACTTTGCCTTCTGGACAGCCTTAGCCGAGGACCGTCGCATGGTCAGCTCTTCCACTACTGCCCCTCAGACACTCTCCTCCTTCAGCCGCCTACGCCCTTTGCTCCGGCTGATCTTGTTGGCGGCCATATTATGGATCCTGTGGACGGCGGCCACCATCTGGCTGCTCTCTCCCGAAACGCTCGACGTGCAGATAGGAGATGTCGCGCCGTTCGACGTGCGGGCTCCCCGAGAGCTCACCTATGAGAGCGAGGTAGAGACTGAAGCGGCCCGCAGAGCAGCGGCAGCGGCCGTGGCCGACATCTATACCGCCCCGGACGCACAGATTCGCGCGGCCCAGCTCGAACGGTTGGCGCAAATCCACCGCTATATCACCGTCTTGCGCAATGACCCCTACCTGAGCGATGAACGGCGAATCGCCTTGTTGATGGAGATCCCTGACATCGGGCTGACGCGCCAGCAGGCCAGCATCCTCGGCGGCCCGGAGAGGCTGTCCGACACGGAATGGCGGTATGTACAATCCGAGTCTCAGCGTTTGCTCGAGATCGGCATGCGCCAGGCTGTCCGCGAGGCCAACCTAAGCGAAGCGCGGCGCTCGCTGGCCCTGCTTGCCGTCTCTACCGAGAACGAGCAGGCCGAAGCCCTGGCCGTGCAACTCGCTCAGGCTTTGCTCGTGCCGAATAGCTTTCTGGACGAAGCAGCCACAGAAGCGGCGCGGCAGGCGGCACGCGATGCCGTCGAGCCGGTGCAGGTGCACATCCGCCAGGGCGAGACGATCGTTCGCCAGGGGGCGGTCATCACCGCCCTGACCTATGAGAAGCTCGACCAGCTCGGCTATCTCGACGGCGACCTGGAATGGCACATGGTGCTCAAGGCCGCCTTGCTCTCGGCCTTGCTCGTGGCCGCCCTCACCGTCTATCTTGCCTATGTGCGGCGCGAGCTGCTGACTCAACCCAGGCGACAACTGCTCCTCTTTCTCTGCATCGCTTTGCTTGCCGTGACAGCGCCCCTGGCGGTCCCGGGGCATACGCTATTGCCCTACATCTATCCCGCCGCCAGTATCGCCATGCTCACTGCAATGTTCCTGGGCATCGATCTGGCGACGATGATGGCGGTGATCGCTGCGATCGTGGTGAACCTGGCGTCAGGCGGCTCGACAGAGCTCACCATCTACACCCTGTTGAGTTGTCTCACGGGCGCCATGCTCCTCTGGAAGGCCGAGCAGGTCGGGCGCTTCATTCGCGCGACCTTTGTGCTCGCCCTGGTCGACATCGCGGTGATCGTGAGCTTTCGCATCAATGACCCTGCGCTCAACCCGCGCGGTCTGGCTGAGCTGTGCGGGGCGGCACTGCTCAATGGCGCGCTGTCTACCAGCCTGGCTTTTGTGGCCTATTCCTTCACTGGCCGCCTCTTTGGGGTGACGACTGCCTATCAGCTCCTCGAGCTGGCACGGCCGACTCACCCGCTCTTTCGTCAGTTGCTTACCAAGGCGCCGGGAACTTATCACCATTCGATCATCGTCAGTAATATGTCTGAGCGTGCTGCAGAAGCGATCGGCGCGGATGCCCTGCTGACACGCGTGGGCTCGTATTATCACGATATCGGCAAGATCACCAGACCCTACTATTTTGTCGAGAATCAGACGGACATCGAGAACCCGCATGACAAGCTCGATCCGCGCACGAGCGCCGAGATCATCCTGTCACACACCACCGACGGTGTCGAGCTGGGGCGCAAGTATGGCCTGCCCGAGCGCGTGCTGGACTTTATGACCGAGCATCACGGCACAACGCTGGTGACCTATTTCTATCGTCGGGCCACGCAAATGGAGGACGCCGAGGTAGACGAGGCCGACTTTCGCTATCGCGGACCCAAGCCCCGCTCTCGCGAGACGGCCATTGTCATGTTGGCTGATTCGATCGAGGCCTGGATGCGCGCCTCCCGCCCAGCTACGGCCGCCGAGCTAGAGCGCGGTGTGCGCCAGATCATCAGCAATCGCTTGGTCAGCGGTCAGCTCGATGAGTGTGACCTCACCCTCAAAGAGCTCGACGCGATCCGTCAGGCATTTGTCAGTGTTCTACGGGGGGTCTACCATCCACGCATTCAGTATCCCACGGCCACCGTGCGCGCAAACGAGCGTGGCAGCGGCAAATGAATTCGCGAGCAGAGATCGCTAAACGCATGGGGCGCCCAGCCAAACAATCCCTGCGCGAGAGCTTTGTGCACGCCGCTGACGGCTTATTGTTCGTGCTGCGCGAAGAGCGCAATGCGCGCCTACACGCCCTAGCAGCGATCATCGTGCTCGCCGTCAGCGCTTGGCTGGGGCTCTCGACTATCGAGTGGGCGTTGATCGTCGCTTGCATCGCCCTCGTATTCGTTGGCGAGATGCTCAACACGGTCGTGGAACTGACCATCGACTTGATCATGCCCGAGATGAATCCACTAGCCAAGTATGCCAAGGACATAGCCGCCGGCGCGATCTTGATCGCCGCGCTGACGGCGGCGGTCACTGGCCTGCTGATCCTAGGCCCCAAGCTTTGGGTCAAACTAGGCGTTCTTCTGGGACTGGGTGGAGCGATATGACCGAGCTGAGTCTGTATGGGCACATCATCAAGCGCAGGCTTTGGCTGGTGCTGCTTTCGCTGTTGGCTTTTGCGCTCAGCTATGCCCTTTTCCGCCCGACGCAGCCTAGCGGTTACACCGCGCAGATGCGCTTTGTGGTGGGCATCACGCCCGAGGAACAGCCCGCTGGCACCTATACCTATGACCGCTACTATACCTGGCTGACCGCCGAGTACCTGCTCGATGACCTGTCTGAGGTCGTCAAGAGCCAGGCTTTCGCCGACGATGTGGCGGCCATCGCCGGTCTGCCCGTCCCTGCCGGGGCCATTCAGGGGGCCACGTCTGCGGGCAAGCTGCACCGCATCCTCACCGTGTCGCTCAGCTGGGGCGACCGCGCGCAGATCGAGACGATCGCCAATGCTATCGTACAGGCCCTGGCCGAGCAGGGCGACCACTACTTTGCCCAGCTGGGCACCGATGCGGCGGTGATCACACTCATCGACCCGCCAGCGATCCACCCCATCGGCGCCTCGTTGCGCCAGAGGCTCGATCTGCCACTGCGTCTGGTGCTCGCATTGCTCATCGGCATTGCGCTGGCTTTTCTCGCTGACTACCTCGATCCTACCATCCGTCATCGCGCCGACGCTGTGGCGCTGGGCCTGCCCCTCTTGGGTGAGATCCCCGCCTCGCGCCCTCGTTGGCACTGGCTGCCGTTGCGTCGTCGGTTGCCCTGAGCCGCGTCATCGATGGCAGATCATTATCGTAAGGGAGTAAACCATGGAAGCTAAAGACTATCTACAGATCATCGGCAAGAGAGTCTGGATCATCGCGCTCGTCACCGTGGTGGCGATGGGCGTCGCGGCGCTGGTCAGCAAGCTACAGGTGCCTGTCTATCGTTCGACCGTGTACCTGAACGTCATCCCCGCACGCCTGGACAATAGCTTGCAAATCACCACCAAGGCCCTCATGCGCAACTATGCCGGCAACATCAGCTCACGCCGCACCGCTACCGAGGTCATCAACCGACTGCAGCTCGACATCACCGCCGAGCAGATGACCGAGAAGTTGACCGTTAGCCCCATCGAAGAGGACTTTCTCATCCAGATCGACGCCGACGATGAAGACCCGCTGATCGCGCGCGATATCGCCGAGACCACCGCCGAAGTCTTTGTCGAAGACGTTCAGGTGAGTATGCTCAATCAGGACAAGCAAGACCGCGTCGACGTCAACATCCGCGACTATGCTCTGCCCGGCACGTTGCACAAACCCAAGTGGAAGATCAATGTGCTCGCCGGTGCCGTGTTGGGCCTGCTGGCTGGCACAGGGCTCGTGTTCGTGCTCAAATGGCTAGAGGCCGACATCGTGCGCAACGCCGATGACCTGGAGACATCGCTGGGCATACCGGTCTTGGGCCTGATCCCTGTAGAGAGTGCCGGAACCACACGCCGGCGCGGCAACTGACACATCCCGACGTGTAGGAGGCACAGCCGATGGCCAATGAATACGGCCTGATCACCCTCGATGAACCCTTGGCGATGGCCAGTGAGGCCTATCGCAACTTGCGCATCAACCTGCAGTTCGCCTCACTGGACTATGCGCTCCAAACCCTCGTCGTCTCGTCGGTGGGGCCAGACGAGGGCAAGACGACGACCCTGGCGAATCTGGCCGTTACCATGGCCCAGGCCGAGCAGCGGGTGATCCTGGTCGATTGCGACTTGCGCCAGCCGCGCGTGCACCTGTTCTTTGGCTTGAAGAACGACCGCGGCGTTACAGACGCGATCCTCGACGAGCAGTCTTTTGGGCAGCCGCTCATTCAAGACACCGCTGTCGAGAACCTGCGTGTGTTGGCGAGCGGCCCGCTCCCGCCGCGCCCACCTGACTTGCTTGGCTCTCGCCGTATGGGCGCGCTGGTCGAGTCGCTCAAACAACAGGCCGACATCGTCTTGTTCGATGCCCCGCCCATCATGGCCGTCACCGACGCCTGTATGTTGGCTACCCACGTCGATGGCGTCTTGCTTGTAGTGCGCGCCGGGCGCACCCGGCGTGACGATACTGCCCTCGCCATCGAGCGCCTGCAAAAGGTACATGCACGTATCGTCGGCTCGGTGCTGCATGACGTCCCACCCGGAGCGGCGAGCTACTGACCCCTTCGTCGTCATTCCCCCCTGCCTCTCAGCAACTTGTGGACAACCCATCCTCAAACTGTGGACAACCATTCACTCTACACACAGCGCTTTGAGTCGACCGAGAGAGCCTCGCCCACCGATTGTGTCGCAAAGATGACCGACACAACCGGTGGGCGAGACCGTCTGCTTGACCGAATATCGGTGCACAGTGTTATCCCCACGACTTGGGGAGGGTGAACCACTAGCTGTAGTATCATATGGATAGCAGCATACTACAGCTTGTGTTCGACACATGCTTATCCCCATTTCCCCAGGGCCTACTACGAATACGATAAGAGACAATATCTAGATAACAACAAGACAGATAGCAATCGAAGATATCGCTGTGTGCTACACTAGTGTTGAGGAGCTTGCCCCTTTGACGATGGCGGTCAACGCGCATTTCGAGTTATCCACAGGTGGCAAGGCGCTTGGCATAAGGAAAGGGATCGATGGCGAAATACAATCTTGCGCAACGGGGTATCCAAGACCCACGCGTGATCGAGGCGATGGAAAGAGTGCCGCGACATCTGTTCGTGAGTGAAAAGCAGCAAGCACAGGCCTATGGAGACTATCCGCTGCCCATCGGCTACGGGCAGACGATCTCGCAGCCCTATATCGTTGCGCTGATGACCGAGCTGTTGCAGTTGCAGCCACAATCGCGCGTGCTCGAGATCGGCACGGGATCGGGCTTTCAGACGGCCGTGCTGGCCGAATTGGCGGGCGAGGTCTATACCGTCGAGCAGATTCCGGAGCTACTCGCCCAGGCCGAGCAGAGGTTGGTTGCATTGGGGTATCGCAACGTGCATTTTCGCTGCGGCGACGGCTACTATGGCTGGCCTGAGTTTGCTCCCTATGACGGCATCCTGGTCACTTGCGCGCCCGATCACGTGCCACCGCCACTCATCGAGCAGCTGGCCAATGACGGGCGCATGGTTGTGCCCGTGGGGCCGATCGGGGGCGAACAGCAGCTCATGCTGATCACGCGGCACGGCGAGTACGTACAACAGCGGGCGGTGTTGGGGGTGGCCTTTGTGCCGCTGACGGGCGGCCACGAACAGATCCCCTACTAGGGCCGAGCGGAGCCTACGCTAGTGCTGCTCAGGGCCGTTGCGCAAGGCCGGATTGAGCCAGCGCCGGGCCAGCTCGGGCAGCGTGGCCAGTGGCCCCTGGCGTGCTGTGCAGCCAGGCAAAGACCGCAAGATCGTTACGCCATACGGCTTGGTGATGATGCGCTTGTCGAGCACGACGACGATGCCATAGTCATCTTTGCTGCGGATCAGCCGGCCAAACCCCTGTCGAAAGCGCAAGATAGCGTCGGGGAGATAATACTCGTCGAAGGGGTTCTCAAAGGTCTCGGCACGGGCAAGGATGATCGGGTCCGAGGGCACAGCAAATGGCAGTCGAGTGATGACCAAGCAGCTCAACGCCTCGCCCATCACGTCGATACCCTCCCAAAAGCTCCGCGTGCCCATCAGCACGGCGTTTGGTGTGTTGCGAAAGCTCTCGAGGATCTGGCGCCGGGAGCCGTCGATGCCCTGACCAAACACGACGATGCCATCGCGGTCGAGCACCCCCTGGCTGGCGCGATAGGTGGCCTGGAGCTGGCTGTTCGAGGTGAACAGCACCAATGCCCGACCCTCGGTAGCGCGCACCAAGTCGATGATCGCCTGCTCGACCGTACGCTGGTAATAGGGTTCGTTGGGCTCGGGGATGTCTTTGGGCACATAGAGCAACACCGCTGACTTGTAGTCAAAGGGCGAGTCGAGCGCTACTTCGAGCAAGTCGCTGAGGCCCAGCCGCTCCTTGATATAGCCAAAGTTGTTGTTGGTGCGCAGCGTGGCTGAGGTGAGGATGACACTCTCTTTCTTGCCAAAGAGCCGTTCTTGCAATAGCCCACCTACATGCAATGGAGCGCTGTGCAGGGCGATCTCTTGGGTGCGGCGCGCAACCGAGATCCAGTAGATACCGCTCTCTTCGGGCGAGAACAGCAACTGGTCCAGGCCGGTGAGCAGCTCTTGGCCGCGGGTGAGCTGTGTGTGTAGCTCGATGAGCAGCTCTTCGCGATCGGCGCTGGGCGTGTCTTTTGTGGGTTCCTCGAGCAGCTTGATGACCTGCTCCAGACCAGCGATCACTGGGCGCAGATCGGCCGCCAGGCTCTCCCAGGCGATCTCTACCGCCGACCAGGTGGGTTGGGCGCGCAAGCCAGAGGTCAGCCGCAGCGTCTGGTCATAGTCGTTCTGCGAGCGGCCGTCGCTGCCGTGCTCCTTGACGAATTCGTCGACGACGGCAAAGAGCTCATATAGATGCTGTTCGCCGCTCTCTGTCTGCTCGACCATGTCAGTCAGCAACCGCGTGAGGCGCTCTCGCGTGGCCTCGGGCACCTCTTCCTGTCGAAACAAACCTGGCACCTGCGCCAGCAGGCCGCCGGGTGCGTCTGCTTCGACGCGGCTGAGGCTGTTGAGAAAGGCAAAGACATCCTGGCGCCCGACGTCTAGCCCGAACTGGCTGGTGGCCTGCTCTTCGAGGTGATGAGCCTCATCGATGATCACATAGTCATAGTCGGGCAAGATGCGGCTTTCCATGTTGAGGTCAGCGAGCAACAGGGCGTGATTGATGATGACGATGTGTGCTCGCTCGGCGCGACTGCGCGCCCGATAGAAGAAGCAGTCTCCCGTGCGGTTATAGGGGCAACGGTCACCCAAACAAGTCTCGGGGGTTGATTGCACCTGGCTCCAGGTATTTTGCTCTTCACCCAGCAGGAGCAGCTCGTTGCGGTCGCCGCTGGTCGTCTGGGGCAGCCAGGCGAGGATCTTGGCGAGCACCCGCACATCATCGGCCGTCATCTGTCGCGAACGCCGAAAAGCGGCCAGGCGTCGCAGGCAGATATAGTTGGTGCGCCCTTTGAGCAAGGCGGCGTGGAACGGCTCTTTCAATATCCGCTGCAGATCGGGCAGGTCTTTGTTGTAGAGCTGATCCTGGAGATTGATGGTGTTCGAGGAGATGAGCACCCGGCGCCCATTCTGTACGGCAAAGCGCATGGCGGGCAGTAGATAGGCCAGAGACTTGCCCGTGCCGGTGCCCGCCTCTACGAGTAGGTGAGAGGGGATGTTGAATGCCTCACACACCGCGCGCAGCATCTCGACTTGCTGCGGGCGGTACTCATAGTTGGGCATCTGACTAGCGAACGGCCCATCTTCCGAGATGAGCGCAGCCAGCTCGTCGGTGTCGAGCGGGGTGAGCTGGTCCGCCGGCTCTAGGGGCGGCCACTCTGGCTCGCGGCGCAGTCTCGGCGGTGCCGTATGAACTTGTGCCCTGCCGGTCAGCAACAGCGCCTGCTCGCGAGCCTGGCGGTCTTGGAGTACATCGCGAAACACCGTGAGCAAGGGCCAACCCGTGGCACGCGCCAGGCGCGTCAGCTCCTCGATGGTGGCCAAGTCCCAGGCATAGAGTCTGTTGACCAACCCGTCAAACACTTGCTTGGTGGTCTGGGCATCGGCCAGGGCGCGATGGGCTTCTGCCAGCGGCACGCCCAGCAGCTCGGCGAGGGTGCTCAGGGCATAGTTCTGCGCGCCGGGCAGCAAGATCGTCGCCAACTCGAACGTGTCTAGGGCCAGGTTGTTGAGCGCCAACCCCTGCTTGCGCAGAAACAACAAGTCGTTGTCGATGCTGTGCCCGACAAGGGGATAGTTGCGGACGAACTGGAGGACCTGGCCGCGCAGTTCTTCGAGCGCGGGCGCATGGCGCACATCCTCCTGCTTGATGCCGCTGAGCTGCT
>JBDKSN010000051.1:0-9458 GCA_039680625.1 Anaerolineales bacterium
AGGATCAAACCCTCCGTGAATATCTTTACCTCTTCACGAGGCTCCGTTCCTTACTCGCCTATCCGGCCGCTCTCAGGACACTTGTCACTCTTTAGTTGTTAAGGTGCCGCTCCCCCTGGAGATTCCCTTCCCCAGAGTGCAGGGGCTAGTATATCGCCCCTATGCCCCTTTGTCAAATCGCGACGCTGTGCTGTTTGAGGTTTCTCTTTGCGGTGCTTTCCAGCGCCGCACTGTCCTCTCTAGTCTTTGCCGCTTCCGCGCCCCTTTCGGGCGCGACAAGGCTCGATTCTAGGCTGTTCGTTGGACCTGTCAAATCTACATTTCGCGCCGTCCCGCGATCGCTTCAGACAGCGTCATGCGGTCGGCGTACTCCAGATCGCCCCCGCGCGGCAGCCCCAGCGCTAGCCGCGTCACCTGCACGTTCAGCGGCGCAAACAACCGCGCCAAGTACACGGCTGTGGCGTCGCCCTCGAGCGTCGGGTTGGTCGCCAAGATCACCTCGGCGACCCCACCGGCCTCGACCCGCGCCACTAGCTCGCGAATGCGCAGTTCGTCTGGCCCGATGCGCTCCATCGGCGCCAGGTGACCGTGCAATACGTGATAGCGCCCGTGATAGCGCCCGGTGTTCTCGATGGCCAGCACGTCGAGCGGCTCTTCGACCACGCAGATCAGCGAACGGTCGCGCCGCTCGTCCGTGCACAGCTCACACGGGTCGGTCTCACTGATGTTGCAACAGATCGAGCAAAGCCGCGTCTCGGCGTGGAGCGCCGCCAGCGCCTCAGAAAGCGCCAGCGCCTCCTCCTGATTGCCACGCAACAGATAGTACGTCAGCCGCGAGGCGGTCTTGGTGCCGATGCCCGGCAGCCGACAGAACGCATCGATCAATCGCGATACAGCGCGCGGGGTGGCCGACACTAGAATAGCCCCGGCACATCCATGCCGCCCGCCAGCGGGCCCATGCGCTCTTCCGCCAGTTTGCCCGCCATCTCGCGCGCCTCTTTGAGCGCCAAGACGATCAGGTCTTGCAGCATCTCTACGTCCTCGGGGTTCACGACCTCGGGCTTGATGCTCACCGACTTGACCTCTTGCGCGCCGGTCATCACCACCGTCACCGCACCACCGCCCACCGATGCCGTCACCGTCTCTTCTTCGAGCGCCGCCTGCGCCTCGGTCATCTGCTTCTGTAGCTGTTCGAGCTGGCGCATCATGTCGGCGGGCTTGCCCACCGGCGCGCTAAAGCGCCGCTTCCCTTTGCTGGCCATGCGCTATTCCTCCTCTCCAAGATCATCATTCAGCTGCACGCGACGCACGCGCCCTCCCCGCTCGGTCAGCTCTTTGACCGCCGGGTGGTTCAACAACTCCCGCCGCTGCTCTTCGCGCTTCTCCGCGGCCGCGAACAAGTCGCGGGACGCGTCACCCTCGGCACCGCCCTGCACCCGCGCCTTGGCCTCGCGGTCGACGACGCAGGTGATGCGGCACTCGACGCCGAGCACCTCGCTCAGCACCTGCTCGACTTGGCCTCGCCGTTTGTCTTCATTGAGCCGATCGCGGTGGAACGGCCCCTCGCAGGCCAGGGTCACCAACCCCTCGGCCACTGCCACGGGATATGTCCCCCGCAGAATAGCCTGCAGCTGCGGGCTTTGCGCTCGCATTCGCGCCACCACGCGCGCCCAGTTGCCCTGCACCTGGTCGAGCGTCGGCCCAACCGACACAGCCCCGTCTCGAGCAGGCTCGCCGGCCGGCGGCGCCTCTGACGCGCTCGACACCTCGCCGACGGCCTCTGGTGGCGCGGAACCAACCTCCGCGGCCACAGCCGGTTGCCGCGGCGCCGGTTGCTCGGGGGCAGACGTCGGTAAAGCAGCCACCTCGCCCGTCGCTCGGCGCGCGTTCTGCGCCCGTGACGTAGCCCTCTCTACAGGCTCGACCGCTTCGGGGCCAGGGGCCGTGGCCAACACCGTCTCGGCCAGCGCCAGCTCGAGCGGGATCTCGGGGCGCGAGGCGGCACGCAGTGCCTCGCTCGCCTCACTGAACGAGCGCACGCCTTGCACCACCCGCCGCAACGAGAACGCGGGATCGGCGGCCAGGGCGCGCAGCTCTGCGGCCTCCTCGGCGCTCACCAATAGCATATCTTCGACGGAGCCGACCCGCATCAGCAGCAAGGTGCGCAGCTGCTCGACGATGCCGCTGACCAGCTGGCGCGCATCGGCGCCGCTGTCGAACGCCGCGGCGATGGCGCGCATTCCCTCGGCCATATCGCCTTGGGTCACAGCGCGCGAGATGGCCAACACCAGCTGATAGGGCACCGCGCCCAGCACTGTCTGCACCAAGTCGAGCGAGATGACGCCATCGCCATAGGCCGCCACCTGGTCGAGTAGGCTCTCGGCATCGCGAAAGCTGCCCGCGCCGCGACGGGCCAGGTAGGCCAGGGCGTCGTCGGCAACTTGGAGGCCCTCTTGCTCGCAGATGTAGCGCAGCTTTTGCCGCAACACCTCGGGCGACGCTCGCCGGAACTCGAACCGCTGACAGCGCGAGAGGATCGTCTCGGGCAGGCGATGCGCCTCGGTCGTGCACAAGACAAAGATGACGTGCTCGGGAGGCTCCTCCAGCGTCTTGAGCAGCGCATTGAAGGCCTCGTTGGTGAGCATGTGCACTTCATCGATCACATAGACCTTGTAGCGGCCCTCTTGCGGCATCAGGCCGACCCGCTCGCGTAGCTCGCGGATCTCGTCGATGCCACGATTCGAGGCGGCATCGATCTCGACCAGGTCGAGCGACGTCCCCTCGGCGATGGCCCGGCAGTTGCGACACTGGTCGCACGGCGGGTCGTCGGTGTCGCCGATGCAATTGACCGCCTTGGCCAGGATGCGCGCCGTCGAGGTCTTGCCCGTGCCGCGCACGCCCGCAAACAGATAGGCGTGGCTCACCCGCCCGGCGCGGATCTGGTTGCGCAGGGTGCGGGTGATATGCTCCTGGCCCAGGATGCCATCGAACGTCTGGGCCCGCCACTTGCGAGACAATGCCTGGGTGCTCATCGGCGTCGCTCTGCTCCTCGGGCCTCTAGTGTAGCATCAGCCCCCTGGGTCGGCAAGCTACCCCCCTTGGGGGGCACCATTACCGTGGCATCCCTAGCGGCCGAGCGCATCGACCACGGCCTGCGCGACGCCCTCGGGTATGAGACCGTGCTTGCGCAACAGCTCGTCGGCCGTGCCCGATTCGCCAAACACATCGCGCGTGCCCAGGCGCAACAGTCGCGCCGGACTGCTGCTCTCGGCCAACACCTCGGCCACGGCGCTGCCCAGCCCGCCGATGATGCTGTGCTCTTCGACCGTCACCACCAACGGCGTGGCTGCGGCGGCCTGTTGCACGGCCTCGACGTCGAGCGGCTTGAGCGTCGACACGTTGGCCACCGCCGCACCCACGCCCCTCTGGGCCAACAGCGCGGCGGCCTCGAGCGCCACGTGCACCATGTGCCCGCAGGCCAGGAGCGTGGCCGCAGTGCCCTCGCGGAGCCACATGGCCCGTCCGCCGCGATAGACATAGTCCGCGGGCAACACGTTCGGCACGGGATAGCGCCCCAGCCGCAGATACACGGGGCCGGCGAGCTCGCGTACCGCTGCCAGGGTCATGGCGCGCGTTTCGATGGCGTCGGCCGGCACCAGTACGGTCATATGCGGCAGGGCGCGCATCAGCGCCACGTCTTCGAGCGCCTGGTGGCTGGCGCCATCGGGGCCTTGGGTCAGGCCGGCGCTCGAGCCAGCCAACACCACGTGCAACTGCGGATAGCAGATCTGGATGCGGATGGGGTCATAGCAGTGGCCGGTGAGGAACATGGCGAACGAGTTGGCAAAGGGCACGAGCCCCGATGCCGCGAGGCCCGCCGCCATGCTGACCATGTCCATCTCGGCGATGCCCATCTCGATGAATCGCTCGGGAAAGCGCTCGCGCACGCCCACCGTGCGCGTCGACGTGTACAGGTCGGCGTCGAGCACCACCACCTCGGGATACCGCTCGGCGGCCTCGACCAGCGCCTCGCCATAGGCATAGCGCGTTTGCACCAGCTCAGTCATGCTCTGCCTCCAGGGCCGCGATCGCCTCGTCCAGCTCTTGCAGCGCCGCTGTAAACTGTTCTGGCGTCAGCGCCACATTGTGGAACGCAGGCTCGTCTTCCATGAACGAGACGCCCTTGCCCTTGACGGTGTCGGCGATGATCACCGCCGGCGCATCCCCGCCAGCGCGCGCCCAGTCGAACGCCGCCACCAGCGCCTTGGGATCATGCCCGTCGATCTCGACCACGCGCCAGCCAAAGGCGTGCCACTTGTCGGGCAGTTGGGCCAGCGCCGCGCCCACATACGAGCGATCCATCGCCTTGAGCCGGTTGCGGTCGACGATCGCCGTCACATTGGTCAGCCCCTGTCGCGTAGTGGTGCGCGCTGCCTCCCACACCTGGCCCTCTTGCGTCTCGCCGTCGCCCAGCAGGCAATACACGCAGTACGAGATGCCCTGCAGCCGCGAGGCCAGCGCCATACCGTTGGCGAACGATAGCCCCTGCCCCAGCGAGCCCGTGCAGCCCTCGATGCCGGGCAACAGATGCGCCGCGGGGTGCCCCTGCAGGCGCGAGCCAAGCTGCTTGAGCGTGGCCAGCTCGGCCAGTGGGAACACACCCAGCATCGCCAGTGCGGCATATTGCGCGGGTACACAGTGCCCCTTGCTCAGGATAAAGCGGTCGCGCTGGGGCCAGGCTGGGTTCGCCGGATCATAATCCAGTGCATAGAAATAGATCGCTGTCACGATGTCGGCCGCCGACAGCGAGCCGCCAAAGTGGTGTGCCTTGTTGGCGCCCATCATCGTCACCACATGGCGACGCAATTGTGCGGCCTTGAGCCGCAGCTCGGCTACGGAACATGCCTGTCTCAATCTCCACCTCCAGCGATCGGGGCTAGTCTTGGTGCTCGGTGAGCAGCAGATCGGGATACTCGCCCAACAGCATATCCTCATCGGTCGCGCCAAAGATATGCAACAGCTCACCGATCAGCGTCGCCTTGCGCACGGCATCTTGCTCTGACCAGGTACGGCTCTTGATCTCGATAAAGCGCTGGGCCACGGGGGGCATGGTGATGCGGTCGATATTCACGGCAAAGTCCACGCCCTTGTAGCGGATATGGTAGCGCTGGCGATGCTTGGCCACCTCCAGCTCGCGCACCGGCGCGAAATACTCGCGATAAAAGCGCAGGCTGCGGTCGGCCGGCGCGGTAAAGCGCGACCGACTCAGCACCACGCTGTGCTCGAACACGGCCTCTTTGGCTGGCCCGCTCAAGGTGAGCGTATAGATGGGCTCTTTGCTGCCGTCGGGGCGGATGACCTGATCCTCGCGGTAGCGCAAGCGCCCCTGCCGCTCATCGCCAAAGTCGAAATACGTGTCATACTGCTCACGCTCGGTCTGGCCCGTCACGTGCACCAGCTCGTCTTGCAGCGCGGCGGCAAAGGCCTCGGGTCGCTTGAATACAGCCTTGGCCTGCACCTCAAAGGTCTCTTGCTGCTCGACGCCGCCGATGTCCACGAGCTTTTCGAGCACACTCTCCTGTCGCTCGACGAAAAAGCGGTTGATCCGCTCGCCCATCTCGCGCACGCGCTCGATCACCTGGGGCACGTCCACGGTGAGCACCTGGCCATCGGCCACGACCTGCCGCCCGTCGATGAACACGTGGCGCACATCGGCGGCCGTCGCCGTATAGGCCAACTGCGAATAGACGTTGTGCCCCGTGGTGTCGAACCGCGGCACGGCATGGGGCTCACTCTGGCTGACCACGATGACGTCGGCGAGCTTGCCCACTTCGAGCGAGCCTATCTCACGATCGAGACCCAGCGCCCGCGCCCCATGGATCGTGGCCATCGCCACCGCCTCGACCGCGGGCACCGCCGTGGGACTGCCCGTGACCCCTTTGGGCAGCAACGCGGCCAGGCGCGTCTCTTCGAACATGTCCAGGTCGTTGTTCGAGGCGCAGCCATCGGTGCCCACCCCCACGGCCACCCCGCGGGCCAGCATCTCAGCCACTGGCGCGATGCCGCTGGCCAGCTTGAGGTTGCTGCTCGGGTTGTGGGCCACGCCCACCCGTCGCCGCGCCATGATCTCGATTTCTTCGCTGTTCACGTGCACACAGTGCGCCGCGACCACCGGCGACTCGAAAAAGCCCTGCTCTTCGAGCCAGCGCACGGGCCGCATGGCCGTCTGCGCCACCCATGCATCTACCTCGCTCGCCGTCTCCGACACATGAATGAGCTGGCCAGCGCCATACGTCTGCGCCAACGCCATCGTCTCGCGCAAGATGTCCTCGGTGGTCATATAGAGCGAGTGCGGCGCGGGCACGGCGTGGATCAGCCGGTGCCCCTGAAAGTGCTCCATAAAGTCGCGGCAATACCGCAGGCTGTCCTCATAAGTACGCGCATCGGGCGTGGGATACTTGGTGATCGTCTCGCCCAAGATGCCCCGCATGCCCGACTCGACCGTGGCCCAGGCCACCTCTTCTTCATGATAATACATATCGGCCAGGGTCGTCGTGCCGCCCCGCAGCATCTCGGCACAAGACAGCCTCGTCCCCAGGAAGCAGAACTCGGGCGTCACAAACTCGCGCTCGACGGGGAGGATGTAGCCATACAGCCACACGTCCAGACGCAGATCATCGGCCAGCCCGCGCAACAGGCTCATGGGCATGTGGGTGTGCGTATTGATCAAGCCCGGCATCACGATATGGTCGCGGCAATCGATGGTGTTGCGGCTCGTATAGGCCTCGTCGAGCGCGCCCACCTCGCCCACGGCCACCACCTCGTGCCCCGCGATGGCCACCGAGCCGGGCGCCCACACGTGCCGCTGGGCATCCATCGTCACCACCGTGCCCCCGCGCAGCAGGGTATCTACCTGGCACCTGTCTGCCTGCGGTATGCTCTCCGCCATGGCCCTCACCCCCTGTCTGCGTTCCACTGCTGAGCCTCATTATAGCCGATGCCCCGGTCAGATGCAGCTCGCTTGTCCAAGGCCTCGGTAATGGAGAAAAGGCCACACTTGGCTGTCGGCTGCCATCGTGCTAGAGTGAGAGAATATCGAACAAGAACACATCCTACATGGAATGGAGTTTGCTCATGCGCAAGGGGATTATTGTCACCCTTCTCATCGCCCTCGTCCTCAGCACTGGCTGTAGCCGCTCCACGGGCGAGGCCGCCGAGCCGACGGTGGCGCCACTCGTCCTCGAGACCGTCACCCCCTCGCCCGACAGCGCGGCCACCGCCACGCCCGCCGTCGAGGGCGCCGCGACGCCCACCCTGGCCGCCATCGAGTTGCCCACCGCGCCAACGCGCAGCGCCGCTGAACAGCGTGCCGCCGCGGTCGAGGGCGTGGCCAAGGCGATGGACTATCTCGACTTGCCCGATGTCGAGACCGCCGCCACGGTGAATGGCCTGGCCATCCCCATGGATCGCTACGTCGACTACCTGCGGCTGCGCCTCTACACCCTCACCAGGCAATACGACATCGACTGGGAAGACGAACAGAACCTCAGCTACCTGCCCGACGTCGCCCTCGAGGTGCTCGACGTGCGCATCCAGGCGCAACTCATGGCCCAACAGGCCGCCGCCAAGAACGCACTGCCCACCGCTGAGCAGATCGCCACCTATCGCGACAGCCTCGTCGAGCAGCTGCTGGCCTCGGAAGAGCTGGAGGATGTCGACGAGCTACTGGCCGCCTATGGCGTGGGCATCGAGACCATCGACGAGGTGGTCACCGACACACTCACCGCCCAGGCGCTCTTCAAGCTGCAAGGCCCGCCTCCTGCCGAGGAGCAGGTCAAGGCCAGCCACATCCTCGTGGCCACCGAGGAAGAGGCCCAAGCCGTGCTCGATCGCCTGGCCGCGGGTGAGGACTTTGCCGCGCTGGCCGCCGAGCTCTCCATCGACACCGGCTCGGCCAGCGTTGGCGGCGAGTTGGGCTGGTTCCCGCGCGGCGCCATGGTGACCGAGTTCGAAGAGGCCGCCTTCGCCCTGGCCCCCGGCGAGACGAGTGGCATCGTCAAGAGTGACTATGGCTACCACATCATCAAGCTCGAAGACAAGGCCGTGCGCGACCTCGATGGGGCCTTTGTGCAGGCGCGCCAAGAGGACATCTTTAACGAGAACCTGCTCGACTGGCAAGAGGCCGCCTCGATCGAGCGCTTTATCCTGACCAACTAGCCCTGGGCCTGCCCCGGACGCCGGCTATCTCTGGCGCGCCTTGCCCCAATCCAGCAAGACGCGCCAGGTCATTCCCTCTTTCACCGGTTTGATATAGAAAAGCGCCACCCCCACCAGCCGCATCACGCCGCCGACCACCAGCGTGGGCAGCAGGCCGATCCGCTCGGCCACGCGCACGCCGATGAGCGGCATCACGAACGCGGCCATGTTCATCACCATGCTATACAGGGCCACGCCCATCTCGCGTCGCCGCGGCGGCAGCTCGGCCATAAAGATCATGTTGTGGGTGAGGTCGACGCCGGGCGCCACCAAGTTGGCCCACAGCGACAGGATGAGGATGATGTTGAGGTTGGGGAACGCCGCCACCAGCAGCGGAAACGTGGCCGTGAGCGGCAGCGCCAGAAGCAGCGTCTTGGCATCGCCCAAGCGCTCGGTCACCCGGCGCCAGAGGATATAGCCCACCAGGCTGCCCACTTGCAGCAGGGCCATGCGCAGGCCCACCCAGCCATCGCTCGCGCCCAGGTCTTTCATGAACAGGATGGTGTACAGCGGCCCGATCATCCAGATGCCCGAGTTGAACACCAGCGTGTTGATCACGATGTGGCGAAAGTTGCTGCTCTCTTTGAGCAACTGCCAGGCGCCCGCGAACAACGAGGTGTTCTGCGTCTCGGCGTGAACCTCCGGCGCGACCGCCTGCTCGGGCGGCAATCGCAAGCGGCTGACCATGTACACGCTCAGCAGGCCGCCCACGATGGCCAATCCGTACATCCACTGATAGTTCGCCGGAAAGCTCGCACGCTCCAGCCAGATGCCGAACCCGTAGGTGAGCACTCCCACCGCCGCCGACAACAGGACCATCCGCCACGAGAGCACCCGCGCTCGCGCCCGCTCGGGCACCACATCGGCCAGCATCGGGCTCCAGCCCGTGGCCCACACCACCGCGGGCAACTGCATCACCACGATCGTCGCCACCACCAGCGGCGCGGCCACCGGCATGGCTACGATCGGCCAGAGGATGAACAACCCATACATCAGGCGCACGGTGGCTAGCGAGCCGATGAGCCAGCGCGTCTTGTTCTTGCGCCCCTCCAGGAATCGCGCCGCCGGCAGATAGGCCAGCGCCGCGGCCAGCGCCGGCAGCGACGCCTGTAGGCCGATCAGCCGGTTCGAGGCCCCCAGGCGCACTACATAGGCCCCGTCGAACGAGGCCGCTGCGCCCAAGACGCTATAGAAAAGGATCT
>JBDKSN010000052.1:0-10830 GCA_039680625.1 Anaerolineales bacterium
GGTGCTGGCGTTGATCAGCCTGGTGGGCCTCCTCGTCACCGGCTTGTTGCTCGCACGGCGGTCGGCGCTGTGGCATGGGTTGGGCAGCGTCGCGTACACCTATTCGGCGGTGCTCACGGCCAAGCAAGTGCTGACGGTGGCCGCACTGGCCATCACGGGCGCCCTCGGGACGCGCCGCGCACGGCTGGCCGGGCCGTGGTTGGCCGCCTGCATCGTGCTCGGCGTGTTGTTGTTGGCGCTGGGCGCCCTGGCCGCCCAGCTCGATGTCGCCTGTGTGATTCCGCGCTAGGCGCGCTCAGGCCTGCTTAGGCCAGCCCCAAGAAGCGCAGCGCGTTCTCGCCCAGCCAGCGGCGCTCGGTGTCGGCCGAGGCGCCTAGTTCGCTATGCAAGATGCGCCGGTCGCCGTGGAGCACGCGGCGGCCATATTCGCCCACCTCGTTGCCCGTGGCATCGCTGCCCCAGAGCATGTGCTCGTGCCCGGCATAGCACAGCGTCTTGCGTAGCGCGTCGGTGCGCCAGGCGGGCGGCGTGCCGGGGGTGGTGTCGATCCACATCTGTGGCTCGGCGTGATCCTCATCGTGCAACGCGCGAAAGCGCCCATACACCGCCAGGCACTCGTCGACCCACGGCCACGAGATGTGGGCCAGCGCAAAGCGCACCTTGGGAAAGTGCAGCAGCGGCTCGTAGAACACGGGCCGGCAAAAGCGCGAGCTGTCGCCGTGCAGGAACAGGATCCCCGAGTGAAAGAGCAACGGCACGCCCAGCTCGCCGGCCTTCTCATACACGGGGAACACTGCCTCGTCTGACGGGTACCAGTGGTTGGGGATCATCTTGATGCCCTTGGCGCCGTGATCCACGGCGTAGGCCAGCTCGTCGACGGCGCCCGGCAGCGTAGGCTCGATCCAGGCAAAGGGCAGGATACGGTCGGGCGCCTCGGCGGCCAGGGCCAGCACAAAGTCGGTGGCCTCGCGCATCTCCCAGCAGCGAGCGGTCTCCTCGGTGTGCGGCGGTGGCGCAAACAGGCAGCACTTGTCGATGCCGGCGGCGTCTAGCCCGGCCACCACCGCGCCGGCCGTCTCTTGCCCAAAGGCGTGCACGTGGATGTCGATGATCATCAGCCCTCCTGGTCCTTGCAGATTGTGCCCAGTCTAGCGCGAGCTGCTAAGTGGGGCAAGGTGGCCTTGACGCCGCCCGGCAGACGCGGCATAGTGGGCAGTGTAATCTGGTGTGGCCAGTGTCGGCCACTAGAACAGGGAGGTACATCATGCGCAAGTTCCGAGTCGGCATCGTCGGCCTCGATCACTGGTATGCGGGCCTCGAGACCATGCAGCAATTGCAGGGGCACCCGCGGGCCGAGTTGGTCACCGTGGCGCACCGCGACCTGGCGCACGCGCGCGAGGCCATCGAGAAGGCCGGCGCTGTGCCCACCGATGACTATGCGTCGGTGGTCGCGCGAGACGACCTCGATATCATCGTCACCGCCTGCCCCACGTCAGAGAACGGCGCGTTGGTGTGCCAGGCGGCGCGCTCGGGCAAACACGTGCTCAGCGTCAAGCCCTATGCGCTCAACCTCTGCGAGGCCCAGGCCATCGCGAGCGCCGTCAAGGCGGGCGGCGTGCACTTCATGAGCTTTGACTCGCTGTATCGCGTCAACCCGCTCACCAACCTCTACAAGCAGTGGCTGGCCGAGGGGCGCTTGGGCGAGCCGGTGTCGGTGTTTGCGCTGATGCGCAGCGTCTTGCCCGACCAGGTCTGGCCCGAGGTGCACGGTCGCACCTGGTGGCTCGACCCCACCAAGATGTTCGGCGGCGGCTGGGTCGACCACGCCATCTATCAGATCGACCAGCTGCGCTATCTGTTCAACAGCGAGGTGGTGCGTGTCAGCGGAGAGGTGGCCAACCGCAAGCACAAGGGCGAGCCGCTCGAGGACTATGGCTCGGCGAACATCGTCTTTGGCAACGGCGCGGTGGCCAGCATCGAGGTCACCTGGACGGCCGAGCCGCAGGGCTTTATGCAGGCCTTCCATCTGGTGTGCACCAAGGCACAGATCATCAGCCAGCCCGCGTTGGCCGAGAACGCGCCCTTTAGCGGGCCGCAGCTGTTCAAGGTCGAGTATGGCGACCAGGCCGGCTGGCAGACCATCGCCGCTCCCGGCCGCGATGAGGGCCAGTCGCTGTTCGACCATCTGCTCGACGTCATCGAGGGCAAAGCCGAGCCGGTGGCCACGGCCTATGACTCGTTCAAAAACCTGCAGGCCTGCCTGGCCTTTTACGAGGCGGCCAAGACCCACACCGTCGTGCAGCTCTAGCTGCGCCGTCGATCCACCATCGCCGCCACGGAGCGCGCCCTCAGGCCGCCCCGTGGCGGTTTGTGCTTGGGTCAGGAGGCGAGCAGCGCCTCGAGCCGGTCGATGAGGCTGTTGAGATAGTCGAACGCCTCTTGGATCGGCTGCGGCGTGGACATATCGACACCCGCCTTGGCCAGCGCGTCGAGGGGATACACCGAGCTGCCGCTCCGCAAAAAGCCCAGGTAGGCGTCGACCGCGCCCGCCTCGCCGGCCACGATGCGGTTGCACAGCGCCCGCGCCGCCGAGATGCCCGTCATGTACTGGTACACGTAGAATCCCGCGTAGAGATGCGTCGAGAACTCGGCCCAGGTGCGGCCGACGCGCTCGCGCTCAAAGACCACCTCGCCGCCAAACGCCTCGCCGAACAGGTCGGCCAGCACCGCATTCATCGTGTCCGCCGAGAGGGCGTCGCCCCGCTCGATGCGCGTGTGCGTCTCTAGCTCAAAGCGCGCCAACGTGGGCATGAGGAAAAAGTAGCGGTAATAGTTCGACAGCGCCTCTTCGAGCAGCCCCAGCTGGTAATCGCGGCTGGGCAGCGTCTGGAAGAGATAGTCGCGCACCATGGCCTGGTTCACGTTCGAGGCGACCTCGGCCACAAAGATAGAATAGTCGCAATAGACGATGGGCTGAGTCTGCCAGGTGAGATACGAGTGCATCGAGTGGCCCAGCTCGTGCGCCAGCGTGCTCAGGCTCTCGATGTCATCCGTATAGCTCATCAGGATGAGCGGGTGGGTGCCCGGCGCGCCGCTCGAAAAAGCACCGGCCGTCTTGCCGCGCGTGGGATAGACGTCGACCCAGTTCTGGTGCAGCAGGCCATCGCGCGCCGTGTCGACATACTCCTTGCCCAGGGGCGCCAGGCCCGCGCAGATCCACTTGACGGCCTGCTCATAGGGCACCAGGGGCTTGCTCTGCGTCAGGGGCGCGCGCAAGTCGTACCAGTGCAGCTCGTCGAGGCCCATGGCCTGGCGGCGCACCCGCCAGTAGCGGTGCAGCACGGGCAGGTTGCGCACAAAGGTGCCCAGTACGTTGTGATACACCTCGGTCGGGATATAGTTGGCGGCCAGGGCGGCCGCGAGCGAGCTGTCAAAGCGCCGCGCCCGCGCCAGGAACCAGTCTCGCTTGACGCCAAAGGCCATGCACGCGGCCATGGTGTTCTCGTGCGCCGCGTGGGCATTGGTATAGCTGAGATAGGCGCTGCGCCGCGTGATGCGGTCGGGCGCGGTGACCAGGGCATCGTACGTGCCCTGGGTGACCTCGAACTCTTGGCCGGTCGACGAGACCGCCGGCGCAAAGGTGAGGTCGGCGTTGGCCAGCACACTGTGGATGTTGCTGCCGCTCTGGAGCACATCGAGCGACTGGCCCAGCACCTCTTCGACCTCGGCCGAGCGGATGTGCGGCGCCTGCCGAGCCAGCTCGTCAAAGCGGTGGGCAAAGCGCGCCAGACGCGGCTCTTGCTCCGCCCAGCTCTGGAGCGTGTCGGGGCCGATGGCCAGCAGCTCCGGCTCGGCAAAAGAGGCGGCTGCGGTCAGCTCGGCGTGGAGGCCGATGGCCATCGACTCGCGCGCCGCGGCCGCCTGGTCAGACGTGTCCACGGCGTACTGGCTGCTGGCATAGACATAGACCATCCCCAGCCGCTTGCCCAGCTGTTCAGAGAACTCGAGCCAGTCGGCGGTGACGGCCGGCGACTCGGCCAGGCGCCCGCGGTAGCGCTCGATGGTGGCGATGTCGGCGCGCAGGGCCTGTAGCTCGGCCAACCACGCCTCGTCGGACGGAAAGATGTGCGTCAAGTCCCACTTGAACCGGGGCGCGACCTGGTCGCGCGTCAATACCTGTTGCACGATGCGACTCCTCTATAGGTTCCTGCGCCTATACCCGCGTCGACGCCGGGTTCAGCGCGATGGCGGTGTTCTCGTATTAAGGCAACGGCTCCCTCAGGTCCGGTGCCCCTCGATGGGCGGCCACTCGGTCGGCCCAAACGACACGTTGACTCTGCCCGCGACGGTCACGCCGCCCTCGCGCAGATGGCAGGTGAGGGTGACCAGGAACGGCGTCTCGTAGAAACACAGGCGCAGCACATAGGTCGACGGATCGGCCCAGGCGCCGCTGGCCTTGACGGGCGGCATGGGCAGCGACTGCCGCGATGGCGAATAGTCGTGCGTCTTGCGCACCGTCACCTCGCCCTCTTGCCACACGCCGGGGGCGCAGGCTAGTTGGGCGACGGCCTCGTTGGTCACCAGACGGATGGCCGCGCCGCGCCGCTGGAAGCGGAAGGTGAGCGACTTGAGTCCATACTCGTTGGCATCGAGGCGATAGCGCCCGCTGAGAGCGCGCCCCTGTGGCGAGGCGGCCTCGCCCTGCTGCGGAGCGATGGCTCGCTCGGCCAACAGGGTGTGCAGAGCGGCCTGCGCAGGGGCATCCTCGGGCAGGGGCGCGGGCGCCATGGCGGGCAGGAGGTGCTCCCACACCAAGTCGAGCACGGCCTGCATATCGCTGATGCCGCTGGTGATGGCCAACACGGCATCCTGCGCGGGCATGACCACGCAGTACTGGCCAAAGGCGCCATCGCCGCGATAGGCGCCGTGGCGGCAGCGCCAGAACTGGTAGCCATAGCCCTGCTGCCAGTCGGGGTTAGCCTGCGAAGAGTTGTCTGAGTGAGCCGCGGTGGCCTCTTCGACCCAGCTCTCGGGCAAGAGGCGTTGCCCGCGCCAGACGCCCTTTTGCAGATACAGCTGCCCAAAGCGGGCGATGTCCTCGGTGCGCACGGCGAGGCCAAAGCCACCGGCATTGACGCCCTTGGGGCAGCTCTCCCACGTGGCGCCGGTCACGCCCAGTGGCTCGAACAGCCGCGGGGTGAGGTACTCTAGCAGCGTCTGGCCGGTGAGCCGCTGCACGATGGCCGAGCACATGTAGGTGGCGCCGGTGTTGTAGAGAAAGTGGCTCCCCGGCGCGAACCTCACGGGCCGCGCCAAAAAGGCGCGCGCCCAGTCGCCGTCGCGCCGCGAGACCATATAGCCGAGCGTGTCTTCCGCGTGGCCCGTATTCATGCTCAACAGGTGCCGTACGCGCATGGCGGCCAGGTTGCGGCTCACGCGGCGCGGCGCCTCGTCGGGGAAGAACGAGAGTACGGGGTCGTCGACGGTGAGCCGACCCTCGGCGACGGCCAGGCCGACGGCCGTCGAGGTGAACGACTTGCTCAGCGAAAAGAGCATGTGTCGCCGTTCGGGCGCATAGGGCGCCCACCAGGCTTCAGCGGCCACCTGGCCGTGACGCAGGAGCATGAACGAATGCAGCCCGCCGACGCGCTCCTCGGTGCCCTCGATAAAGGACTGGATCGCGCGCGAGTCGATGCCGACCGACTCGGGAGTGCAACGGGGCAAAGGGGATTCCATAGGGCCTCCTCTCGATGCGTGCAAACTGGCCGCATAGTAGCGCAAAGCGCCGACGGCGGTCAACGCTCGCTTGCCTGCGGCGCGGCTGGCCGCTATCATCAGGCCAGGTTTCGCGGTAGAAAGGAGCATCCATGCGCGTGCTGATCATCGGCGGCACCGGCGTGATCTCTACCGGCATCACCCGCTTGCTGCTCGAACGTGGCGATGACGTCACGCTCTACAACCGCGGGCAGGCGCCCTCGCCCTATGCGGCACAGGTGCATACGATCTATGGCGACCGCAGCGATGTGGCCCGCTTTGAGGCCCAGTTGGCCGCCGCGGGCAGATTCGATTGCGTCATCGATATGATCGCCTTTCACCCCGCCGATACCGAGAGCGACCTGCGCGCGCTGGTGGGGCGCACGGCGCAGCTCATCCACTGTAGCACCGTCGACGTCTACCAAAAGCCCGCGGCGCGCTACCCCATCACCGAAGACGAGCCGTTGGGCGCGCGCCCCTCGTTCGCCTATGCCTACGACAAGGTCGCCTGTGAGCGCCTGCTGTGGGCGGCCCAGGCTCGCGGCGAGATCCAGGTGACGATCATCCGCCCGGCCAACACGCTGGCCGCGGGCGGGCAGCCGGCGCACACCTTTGGCTTTGGCACCTATTGGCTCGATCGCCTGCGCCAGGGCCTGCCCATCGTGGTGCACAACGACGGCCGCTCGTTCTGGACCATCGCCCATCGCGATGACGTGGCCCGCGCCTTTGTCGGCGCGTGTGGCAACCCCGTGGCCTATGGCCGCGCCTATTCGGTGGCCTCTGACGAGTGGCTGCTGTGGGATCGCTACTATGACCTGGTGGCCGCCGCGCTGGGCGTGCCCTGCCCCGAAAAGGTCTATATTCCGGTGAATGTGTTGGGGCGAGTGTTGCCCGAGAAGGCGCTGTGGACCGTAGAGAACTTTGCCTATAACAATATCTTTGACTGCACCGCCGCGCAGCGCGACCTGGGCTGGGCCGTGTCGGTGCGAGCCGAGGCGCTGCTGGCCGAGGTGGTCGGCTGGCTGTTGGCCAACGGGCGGGTCGAACCGGCCGCGCAAGAGCCTTGGTACGATCGGCTCATCGCTGCCTGGCAGGGCGCCGTGGATCAGGTCGACGCGGCCCTGGCCGACGTGCGCTAGCCGCAATCATCTTCTAGGAGAGAGCATAGCGATGGATCCCCTTGCCCAACACGTCCTCGACGCGCTCTATGCGCGCCGCAGCATCCGCGTGTATCGCCCAGAGCCCGTCGCCCAAGAGCAGCTCGTCACCCTGCTCCAGGCGGCAATGGCCGCGCCCTCGGCGTGCAATATCCAGCCCTGGGCGTTCATCGTAGTCACCGAACCCGAGGTGCTGGCGCGGGTCAAGGCGGCCATCCCCGAGAACGGCAACTATAACGCGCCGGCGGCCATCGTGGTCTGTGGCTATCCCGAGCTGATCCCTTGGGAGGGCGATAACGGCCTGGCCGACGCCGCGGCCGCCATCGAGAACATCCTCACCGCGGCCACCGCGCTGGGCTTGGGCACGGTGTGGATCGGCGGCTTTGACGCCGACCGCCTGCGCGAGGTGCTCGACATCCCCCCAGAGGTGGTGCCGCTCGGCGTGGTCTATGTGGGCCATCCGGCAGAGGCCAAGGAGCCACGCACCCAATACCGCGAAGAGGCCGTCTTCTGGCAAAAGTACGATCCCACGCGGCCCGTGCGGCCGCGGCCCGGCTGTCTGGTCTGGCCCGAGGGTTACACGCCTCCGGCCGACCAGCGGTGAGCCGCTCGGTGGTCGTTGCTCAGCCGCCGCGCTACACCCTCTGCCCGACGCCCTTTGGCGAGCTGGTGCTCGTGTGGCGCGAGGAGGCGGAGGGCGCGCTCTTGCAACGCCTCTATCTGCCGCGCGATGGCGCCTCGCCGCTGCCGCGCGCACAGGCCGAGCACGCCGGGTGCGTGGCGGGTGAGCATCCGGGCATCGGCTTGCTGGGCGCGGCCCTCGTGCGCGGCCTGCGGGGCGGGCCGCTGACGCTCGCCCTGGCCCAAGAGTCGGGCGTGGCGCTCGACCTGCCGGCCTGCCCGGCCTTTCAACAGCGCGTCTTGCTGGCAGAGGCGGCCGTGCCCCGTGGCTATGTCACCACCTATGGCCGCCTGGCGGCGCACTTGGGCGCTCCACAGGCGGCGCGCGCCGTGGGCGCGGCGCTGGCGCACAACCCCTTTCCTCTGCTGATCCCCTGTCATCGCGCATTGCGCGGCGATCTGAGCCTGGGCGGCTTTCAAGGTGGGCTGGCGATGAAAGCGGCGTTGCTGACGATGGAGGGGTACACGGTGGTTGCGGGGCGGGTGTTGGCCAACGAGGCACAGCTTTGGTACGGAGCGCAGGTGCGTTGACGAGGCCTCTGGGCCATGCTAGAATCCCGCGCGTCGGTCAGCTACAAGGGGGAATAGGCCATGTCCGCGATGCTCAAGGTTGGGTTCGTGCCCTCGGTCCGCGGTCGAGAGAGTATCTCGCCCTGGAGCCAGCAGCTGCGCGAAGAGAGTCTCGCTGCGCTGCGCTCGATCCCGGAATGGGCCGTGGTCACCGCCGAGTCCGCGCCCGACGGCGTGACGCGCGATCCGGTGCGTGGGTTGACGCCACTGGGCGTGGTCGGCGACCTCGACGATGCCGACTGTATGGTCGACTATTTCCTGCGCGAGCGCATCGATGCCCTGGTCATCTGTCCGCTGAACTTTGGCGACGAGCGCTCGGCGTGCAAGATCGCCGAGCGGTTGCGCGTGCCCACGCTGCTCTATGCCACCAAGGAGCCTCCCGCGGTGCAAGATGCCAGCCTGGCGCGCGTCTCGGACTCGTATTGCGGCAACCTCTCGATCGCCTCAGGCCTCTATCGGCGCAAGCTGCCCTTTTATTTCGCGGGCATCTTCTTTCCCACCGAGCCGGCACTGGCCGCCGAACTCGACACTTTTTGCCGCGCCGCGCTGGTGGTCAAGAGCCTCCAGCAGGCGCGCATCGGCCAGATCGGCGTGCGCCCCGCCACCTTTGAGACCGTGGGCTATGACGAACACGCCCTGGTGGCCAAGTTCGGCCAGAATATCATCTACGCCGACCTGGCCGACATCGTCGACGCCTCTCGTCAGCTGCCCGACGACGACCCACGCGTGCAGGCGATCATCGCTGACACGCGCGCCTCGGTGGCCGCCGTCACCGTGGCCGACGACTATTTGCTCAAGGCGGCCAAGCTCGAGGCAACCCTGCTCGACTTTGCGCACACCCACAAGCTCGCCGCGCTCTCGGCCCAGTGCTGGCCCTCGGTGCGCCGACAGCTGCGCATCTCGCTCTGCGCCATCTTTGGCCGCCTGACCGCCCAGGGCCTGCCCACCTCGTGCGAGGTCGACATCCTCGGCGCGCTGGCAATGATGGCCGGCTATGCCGCTGCCAAGCGCCAGCTGCCGCCGCACTTTGTCGACTGGACCATCCAGCATCGAGAGGATCCCGACGTCTTGCTGGCCTGGCACTGCGGCAATGCGCCCACCTGCCTGGCCGCCGACCCG
Organism: Anaerolineales bacterium; assembly: GCA_039680625.1. Lineage (GTDB taxonomy): Bacteria > Chloroflexota > Anaerolineae > UBA1429 > UBA1429 > JAAYDS01. Next base: position 9,282 of record JBDKSN010000052.1, read on the forward strand.
GCCCAGACGGCGCTGCGCTCGCGGTTCAACATGACGGGCACTGGCCCGATCGTCGCGGGCGACGCCGAGGCGGGGCTGTATCAGTTTCAATTGCAGCCCGGCCCAGTGACCTTTTGCCGCCTGGCCGAGTACGACAACGAGTGGAAGATGCTCATCGCCCGCGGGCAGATCGAGCCGTCAGACGAGACGCTCGCTGGCACCTGGGCCTGGGTGCGCGTGCGCGACCATGCCGGCCTGTATCGCACGCTGGTCGAAGAGGGCTTTGTCCACCACGCCAGCATGAGCTATGGCGACCAGGTGGCGGCCCTCAAGATGGCCTGCAAGTTCCTCGACATCCGTCCGGTGGTTTGGGAATAGTGTCCGCGCTCGACGTTGTCGGCCTGGGGCTGAGCACGCTCGACATCCTGGTGCGCTTGACCGAGTTCCCCACGTGGGAGCGCGGCACGCAGCTGGCGAGCTGTCGCTTGGACGGCGGCGGCCCGGTGGGCACGGCGATGGTCGCGGCGGCGCGACTGGGCGCTCGCGCGGGCTATGTGGGCATTGCGGGCACCGACCGCATGGCCGAGCTCAAGCTCGAGACCATGGTCGCGGCGGGTGTCGACCTCAGCCATCTGGTGCGCCGCGAGGGACCAGAGGGCGCGGTCATCTTGGTGGCCGTGCACGAGCAGACGGGTGAGCGCGTCTTTTCGGCGTTGCGCGGCCTGCATGAGCGCGAGCTGACCCCCGAGGAGCTGGACCCAGGCTATATCCTCTCGGCGGACTATTTGCACCTCGACGGTAGCCATCAGGCGGCCGCCTTGGTGGCCGCAGAGTGGATGCAGGCCGCGGGCAAGACGGTGGTGTATGATGGGGGCAAGACCGAGGGCGCGCTGCCCGAGATCACGCGCCAGGTGATCTCGCGTGTCGACGTGCTCATCGGCGGGCAGGGCTTTGTGCCCGCCCTCACGGGCGAGAGCGACGTGGTGCGGGCCGGGCGCGCGGCGCTGGCGTTGGGGCCGCGCATCGTGGTGCAGACGGCCGGCGACGATGGCAGTTGGACCACCGCCGCCGACGACGAGTTCGCCACGCCCTCGTTCGCCGTAGATGTGGTCGACACCACCGGCGCGGGCGACGTCTTCCACGGCGCCTATATCGTGGGGCTGCTCCACGGCTGGGATCTGCGCCAGACGGCGCTGTTCGCGGCGGCGGTGGCGGCCATCAAGTGTACGTGCCTGGGCGGCAGGTTGGGCATCCCCAGCCTCGCACAGGCCCTGGCCTTCTTGCACGAACGCGGCATCGACCTGCCGTGCGAGGCAGAACGGTAACCAAAGGAGATTCGAGATGGGTAAGCGTATCGGTTTCATCGGTTTGGGGATCATGGGCACGCCTATGGCCGGGCACTTGGTCAAGGCCGGGCATGACGTCAAGGTGTATGACATCTTCCCGCCCGCGCGAGAGCGCGCCGCAGCGGCCGGGTTCAAGGTAGTTGGCTCGAACAAAGAGGCCGCCACCGATGTCGACGTGTTCATCTCGATGGTGCCCGATTCGCCCAACGTCGAAGAGGCGTATC
>JBDKSN010000053.1:0-33799 GCA_039680625.1 Anaerolineales bacterium
GACTCATAGATCGGCTCGACGCGGGCGAGCAGCTCCGATTCACAGGGCAGATCGCGCGTGACCGTGCCATCGGGCAGGCGGTAGGCCGAACACACCTGGATCTGCTCTAGGCCGGTGAGCACATCCAGCCGCGTGATCGCCAGACCCGTGAAACCGTTGACCCGAGCGGCATAGCGCAGGGCCACCGTGTCCAGCCAGCCGCAGCGACGTCGTCGGCCCGTGGTAGTGCCATATTCGTGGCCCTGCTCGACCAGCCAGTCGCCCGCGGCGCCCAGCTGTTCGGTGGGGAAGGGGCCCGCGCCCACCCGTGAGGTATACGCCTTGACGACGCCCAGCACGCTGGTGATCTGCTTTGGACTCACCCCCGAGCCCTGGCAAGCGCCGCCAGCCGTGGGCGACGACGACGTGACGAACGGATAGGTACCATAGTCGATGTCGAGCTTGGTCGCCTGGGCGCCTTAGAGCACCAGGCGCTTGCCCTCGTCGAGTGCCCGCTGGACCAAGTTGTCCGTGTCCTCGACATAACGCTTCAATCGGTGAGCGGCGGGCAGATACTGCTCTTCGATGCTCTCGACGGTCAGGGGGGCATGGTCGAACACGCGAGTCAGCTCCAGGTTGACGCGCTTGAGTGCCTGGCTCACCCGGGCGTGAAACCGCGCGGGGTCGACCAAGTCTTGCATACGGATGCCCGTCCGTGCGTACTTGTCGGTATAGGCCGGACCGATACCCCGTCGGGTGGTGCCCAGAGCCTGGTCTCCGCGCAGTTCCTCTTCCAGGCCGTCGAGCAGGATGTGGTAGGGCATGACCACATGCGCGTTTCCGCTGATGTGGATATTCTCCGAAGTCACGCCGAGCTCGCGCAGGGTGTCGATCTCTTCGACCAGCGCAGGTGGGTTGATCACCATGCCGTGCCCCAAGACCACGGCGACGTTCGGCCGGGTGATGCCAGAAGGCACCTGATGCAGCTTGAGCACCGTGTCGCCGAGGATCACCGTGTGGCCCGCGTTATTGCCACCCTGGTAGCGCACGACCATATCGGCGCGCTCTGCGATGTGGTCTGTGATCTTGCCCTTGCCCTCGTCGCCCCATTGTGCTCCGATGACGATCGCCGCTGGCATGTTCCCCTCCACTACGCCTGACAATAGCGTGTATCCACAAAAAAAGATAGGGCGCCTCTCTGCATCTCAGGTATGCACCCGCAGAGAAGACGCCCCTGTCGGCTCAGTTGACGTACAACCAGTATAGATCAGGGCAGAGACAACTGCAACCGTCAGACCATATAATCGCGCAATTGCCGACTGCGGCTTGGGTGGCGCAGCCGGTCGAGCGCTTCGTGTTCGATCTGGCGGATGCGCTCACGGGTCAGGCCGAACTTTTTGCCGACCTCTTCCAGGGTGTAGCTTCGCCCATCCTGCAGGCCAAAGCGCAGCCGCAAGATGCGCGCCTCACGCGGCGAGAGCGAGGTGAGCACCTCGCTCAGCTTGTCTTGCAAAAGGCGCTGGTAGGCCGCGTCAGAAGGGGTAGGCGCCTCTTCGTCGGGAATAAAGCTGCCCAGCTCGCTGTCCTCTTCTTCGCCCACGGGCTTTTCGAGCGACAACGGCCGTTGAGAGACCTTGAGCATCCACTGCACCTTCTGCGGGGGCAGCGAAAGCTCTTCGGCAATCTCCTCGGGCGTGGGCTGCCGGCCCCAATCCTGCTCCAGTTGTTGGGCCACCTGGTACACCTTGCGAATACGGTCGCTCAGGTGCACGGGGAGGCGGATTACCCGGCCCTGATCGGCCAGCGCCCGCGTGATCGCCTGGCGAATCCACCACGTGGCGTACGTGCTAAAGCGATGGCCACGGTGATAGTCGAACTTTTCGACCGCCTTGATCAGGCCGAGGTTGCCTTCTTGAATCAGGTCCAAGAAGGGCACGCCCTGGCCCAGGTAGCGTTTGGCGATGCTCACCACCAGGCGGGTGTTGGCGCGGATGATGTGCGCCCGTGCGCCTTCGCCGCGCTGATAGATCTTGTAGAGCTCGTCGCGTTCGTCTTCAGTGAGGGTGGCGTCGGTCTTGAGCCTCTGCTGAGCGATGCGCCCCTCCTCATACTCGCGAGCCAGAGTAACCTCTTCCTCTGCGGTAAGCAGCGGCACCCTCGCCATCTCTTTGAGGTACAGGCTGATCGTATCGTCGGAGGCGATCTCTGAGAGGGGCACCTCGGGGACGACTTCCTTCACCGACTTGGGCGCTTCCTCCGTCTCGGCTTCGGGCTCCTCAGGCTCCTCTTCATCATCATCATCCACGACCTGTATGCCATTGTCGCTGAGGTAGATGAAGAGATCCTCGAGCTGATCCATGCTCTCTTCAGCCTCGGGCAGGGCCTCCATGAGGTCATCGATCGTCAAAAAGCCCTTCGCCTCGGCCTTTGCCATCAACGGGGGAATGATCGTCTCGATCTTGTCCGTAATATGAATCGGCATCTTGAACACCCTCTATGCTATGCGGTCTCGGCACCGCGTGTTCTCAAAACAAAAGCCGCCAGGCCTGTCATCCTTGGCGGACTATACCGCTCCCGAGGAGACGCACCGCTGCCCTCATGCCCTGCCTCCGCGCTGGGCTACATCAGGCCTCTCTCCTCAAGTGCACAGGCAGTATAGCATGCGCGATGCACTATGTCAAGCACTTTGCGCACAAAACTTGCATGCGCTTACGCTCGATTCAGTGCTCCCTGAAAATCCCTGGGCAGCACAACGACCGCGCTGTGACCCCGGTGCGTCACTCGATTGCGCGGTCATTGCGCCAAACTATCTAACAAAGCACTCTATTATAGCAAGAAGATCGCGCGTCGTCAATAGTTTCGCGCCGCTCTTTACAATTTCGCTATAATTGCCGCTCGCCTTGCGTCGCTTGGATCAGGCCGCGGATATAGCCAAGTGAGAAGGCCTCCGCGGCAGTGCGACCACCGGCCATATCGGGCAGATGGTCGGAGATGATCGCCCCGTCGAAACTGACCTCTTGCAACGCGCGCATGACGGCGGGCATGTCCATATAGCCGTCGTCCAAGTAGGTCTCGACAAACCCCTCGGGCATGGGAGCGGTCACGTTGCGCAAGTGCACCTTGAATAGCCGATTCTGGCGGCCAAAGTACTGGATCGTCTCGATCACATCGCGGCCCATGGCCGCGCCGCCCTCTAGCCAGCATCCGACGCAGAGGCACATGCCCACATTCGGGCTATCGGCGATCTCGAGCGCCTGGCGATACCCGTCAAAGGTGCCAAAGATACAGCGCGGAATGCCACCCAGCGCATACACGGGCGGGTCATCGGGGTGGATGCCGATGTAGATGCCTAGATCTTCCGCCACGGGCACGACCTGGCGGATGAAATAGGCATAGTTGTCCCACAGCTCCTGCTCGCTGTAGGCGCGCCCGTGGCTCAGAGGAGCACGGAACACCTCGCCGACCCATTGGCCCTCCGTCGCCCGCTCGAGGTGAAAAGCGCGCGATTGAGCACCACCGCGGATGCGCTCCTTGCCTGTAGACCAGATGCCGTTGCCCATGTGCGCATAGGTGGCATAGTGCAGCCCAGCCGCGGCGAGGTTCCGCAGATACTGCACATACTCGGCGATCTTGGCCTCTCGCTCGGGGAGGTTGAGGGGCACCGCGGGCATGTTGTGCACATTGGCGTTGGCCAGGCGATACACGGGCAACCCGTAGCGGGCAAAGCGCTCTACTATGCGACGATAGCTGTCCGCGCTATGGTCGGCGTGGCGGGGCAGGTCGGTCATCACCCACTCGGCACCGAGCTGCACGCGCATCAAGATGTCCTCTTCTGGCGCGTCATGAGGGAGCTGGGTGCCCAGCTGAATACCAGGGTGGCTGCCCTCATAGCCGGGCACCGCGCGCAAGACAAACTTGGTCACTACCACCTCCCACGTACGGCCGATGCCGCATCGCCCATGGTCTCCATGCACAAGACACGGGCGCGCTCTGGTTGCCGCGCCCGTATACGAACCGCAGTGTTACTCAGCGGCAGTCGTGATAACCACTGCCGTGCCGCCATCGTCCGGCGTGACGATGATCGTGGCCGTACGCCCGTCTTTAGTCCACACTTGCTGCACCACATCCTCGACACTCATGCCCGAATCGAGGTCCTGTGTCCAGCCATTGACGGGCATTTGGTCCTCATACCAGGCGACGACATCGGCCATGGGTTGGGCGATCCGATACGAGACCATGCCCGAGAACGAGGCGACGCCTTCGGCACCACCCATCATCGGCACGTCTTTACCCGCTCCGGGCGGGGTAACGCCTTCTGGCGCGGTGATCGTGATCGGCGTATTCAGGTCAGAGATCAGCGATTCCATCTGATACGAGAATGGGCTGCCGTCAGAGGTGCCCTCCCAGAAGATCACCGTCTTGACCGGAATGCGCAGGTCAGAGGCGATGTAATAGTCGAAATAGCCGCTGGTCAGGCTCAAGTCCTCCTCCACGGCCGACTCTGTCTGGAACGCGCGCTCGTCACAACGATAGTGCTCCGTCTCGATCCCTTCGACGCTCTCTTTCCCCTTGAGCACGCAGGCATCGGTGTTCAGCACCGCAGCGGGGCTGGCCCACTGGAATACCGCCGGCTGAGATTCGGGCAGGGCGGTTTCCTCAGATTGCATGGTGAACCACTCGCCATCGGCGCCCTTCATATAGACGACATCGCCGATGCGAATCATCTCCCAGCTCTCAGACTCGTCGCTACCCGTAGCCACCGAGTGCATCGCTGGGCCATCCGCCGTGTACTCGACGGTGAAGGCGGACTCGGTCGTGACGTCGCCCTCAACCTGGCGGATGGTCACCCGAGAGCGATAGCTGGTGATATCCCCGACCTCGGAGACATCACGCACCACGATCCCCTCGCCTTTTGCCTCAGCTTCGGTAGGGGCTTGGGCCGCAGGCGTAGCCGTAGGCGCTGCCTCGCCGGCTGGAGCCTGTTCCTCACCCGATGCCTTGGTCGGCTCCGTGACGGCCTGCTCCTGCGCTGCCTCACCACTTGGCTCGGCCTTTTCGGCAGGGCCACAGCCAACCAGAACCAGGGCTAGCAGAACCACCGCCGTTACCAGATACTGTCCATGCTTGTTCATGTATGCCCATCCATTGCAGTTGATCGCTGCCGATATTATGAGTACTCAAGGCGGCCATGTCAATGCATTTAGGGCGCGCTCGCTGCCGTCACCTGGCGTTGGTTCTCCCTACGCGCTGTGGTATACTCGCCCCAACCTGTGAGGACGAGCACGATGAACATCATCGTCATGTGCAAGTCGGTGCCCGACACCATGGACGTGCGCTTTGACCCCGACACCAAGACCATGATTCGGGCCGGCGTCGCCACGGTCATCAACCCCTTTGACCTCTTTGCGATCGAGGAGGGGCTGCGTCTGCGCGAACGCTATGGCGGCACCGTCACCGCACTCACGATGGGGCCGGCTGCCGCGCGACGCGAGCTGCAAGATGCCATCGCCATGGGCTGTGACGGCGCCATCCTGTTGAGCGACGCAGCTTTTGCCGGCGCCGATACCTGGGCCACAGCCTATACGCTGGCCAAAGCCATCCAGCGGATCGGCGCGGTGGACCTCGTCGTCTGCGGGCGGCAGGCGCAGGACGGCGACACGGGGCAGGTTGGCCCGGGCGTCGCCCGCCAGCTCGGTTGGGCGCAGCTCACCTATGTGTCGCGCGTGCGCGAGGTCGACCCAGCTGCCGGGCGCATTGTCGTCGAGCGGCTCATGGAAGATGGCCGCCAAACGGTCGCCGCGCGGCTGCCCGCGGTGCTCACCGTGCTCAAAGATGCCAATATCCCGCGAACCGCCACACTGCGCGGCGTGCGCCGAGCTCATCGTGCGATCATCCCCACTTGGGGGCCTGCCGAGATCGGCGCAGACCCGGCCCTGCTCGGCCTCGCTGGCTCGCCCACACGCGTGGTGCGCGTCTTCTCGCCGCCCGCGCGCGCCGGACAGGTCGTCTGGTTGACCGGCGCCACCCCCGAGGACTCTGCCGAGGCCCTGCTGACGGCTCTCGCGCAGGAGCAGCTGTTGTGACCATGGCCGCCCCCCTGCGCATCGACCAGGAGCTGTGCATCGGTTGCGGCGCCTGTGTAGAGGCCTGCCCTCACGGCGCCTTGGCGTTGCTGGCCGGTGTTGCGTCGGTGAACGAGCGGTGCATCGCTTGTGGCCTCTGCCTCAGTGCCTGCCCGGTCGAGGCGCTCAGCCTGCCCGCGCCTGAGGCGCCCAGCGCAGCCGCGGGGGCGTCTGGCGGCGTATGGGTCTGGGTCGAGCAACAACACACGGGCGTAGCCGAGGTCTCCTGGGAATTGTTGGCGCGAGGGCGCATCCTGGCCGATGCCTGTCGGGCAGAGTTGGTGGCCTGTGTCTTGGGCGCCGCGGTGGATGAGGTCGCTCACGCGGCGGTGGAGCACGGCGCCGACCGCGTGTTGCAGTTCGATAGCCCCTCGTTGGCCGACTTTCGCGCCGAGGCCTACGCCCATGTCTTGCGCCCCGTGGTCGAGGCGCGCCAGCCCGCGATCATGCTGTTTGGGGCTACCACCCGTGGCCGTGACCTGGCCGGCTCTTTGGCCGCCGACTTGCACACTGGCCTGACCGCCGACTGCACCGAGCTGCATATCGACGCCGAGACGGGGCTGCTGGTACAGACTCGGCCGGCCTACGGCGGCAACATCATGGCCACCATCCTCACGCCGGCGACGCGGCCTCAGATGGCCACTGTGCGGCCGCGCGTCTTCGAACCAGCCGTGCCGGTTCCTGGGCGCGTAGCGCCCATCGAGCGACTGCCCGACACCCTCGCCGAATATGACCTACTCAGCCAGGTGCTGGCCTTTGCGCCCAGCACCAGCGACGAGAACCTGGCGTCGGCGCGCGTCATCGTCGCCGGGGGCAAGGGGGTAGGCAATGCCGAGGGCTTTGGCCTTCTCAGCGAGCTGGCCGCGTTGCTCGGTGGTGCCGTCGGGGCCTCGCGCGCCGCGGTCGATGCCGGTTGGATCGGCTATGAGCACCAAGTGGGGCAGACGGGCCGCACCGTGCGCCCGGAGCTATACCTGGCCTGCGGCATCTCGGGCGCCATCCAGCATCGCGCGGGGATGTCGACCTCGCGGGTGATCGTGGCCATCAACACCGATCCGCAGGCCCCCATCTTTGACATTGCCACCTATGGCATCGTCGGAGATCTGTTCCAGGTCGTGCCCGCGCTCATCAGCGCGCTGCGCTCGCGGGTAGCCGCCGACGGCGGAGTGGGGCGATGATCGCCGCAGTGCCCATCGTCGATGTCTTTTGCTACGCTGGCCAGCGGGTACGGGCCACCTGGTGCCCGGCGCCCTGGCGGCCCCCTCTCTCGCTGGTCTCGCAGTGCAGTGGACTCTGCTATACCGCCGACGGGCAGATGGTGCTGGTGTCCAAGGATGGCTGCGTTTGGGCGCTGCCCGGCGGCCATCTCGAAGCCGACGAGACACTAGAGCAGGCCTTGCGGCGCGAGGTGCGCGAGGAGGTCTGCGCGACGATCACTGACCTGGCATACTTGGGCTGTCAGCAGATCGAGGAGGCTGGCGCGCACGCCTACTACCAGGCGCGCTTCTGGGCGCGTTTGGCCCTCGATCCCTTTGCTCCCGCCTATGAGATCGCCGCGCGGCGCGTGCTTGCGCCCGAGGATGTGCCCGCCATGCTCGGTTGGCATTCATCGATCCTCACTCACCTCCTGATGCTGGCCGCCGACTGCGCGCAGCGCCACCCGCTGCCCTCAGGAGATGTGCAATGATCCCCGCGCAAGCCGTGACCGCCTTGCGGGCCCTCCGCTACCACCGCACGCCAGCGCAGCGCGCCCTCACCGAGGCCGACGCCCGCGCATTCATCGACGAGGTAGGCTTTTGCTTCCTCTTTGGTGAGCGTAGCGTCGAGATGCCGACCCTGTGGGGGGCCATCTGTGGCGGTGATCGCCCGCCGTCGGATGACCGTGAAGACGCAGACTTGGGCCGCGCCTGGGAGTGGAAGGATTCCCTGCCCGCGCGCGGTGAGGTCTACTATGGCAAGCTCTTGCATGGCAAGCCAACCTTTGTCTCTCTTGCCCTCTTGCCCGCATTCTATGCCCTGTCGCCCAACTATGGCGACGTCGACGACTACTTGCAGCAGTATGAAGAGGGCTTGCTCACCATCGAGGCGCGCAACATCTATGCTGCATTGCTCGAGAACGGTCCGCTGTCCACGAGCCGCCTGCGACAGTTGTCGGGGCTGCAGGGCGGAGGGGCCGTTGCTCGCCGCTTTGACAGCGCCATCGCCGAGCTCCAGGCCCAGCTCAAGATCGCCAAGACCGGCATCTCGGATGCCAACTATTGGGGCTATGCCTATGTGTACGACCTGTTCTTGCGCGCCTTCCCTAGCGTGCCCGAGCAGGCCCGCGCCATCTCGACCGACACGGCCATGGACACGATCCTGACGCAGCACCTGCACAACACGGTCGCTCAGCCCGCGGCGCGGCTACGGCGGCTCTTTGGCTGGGAAGAGTGGGACTGGGACCGCCTGCTGGCGCGGCTCGTCGCCGACGGCGTGTTGGCCACCGATGTTGTCATCGAGGGCGTGAGGGGTCCGCAACTGGTCCTCACCGCTACGCTGCATGAACTGGAGGAGCACGCATGACCGCATCGACTCCCTCTTTTGCCGGGCAGATCGCCTGGGTCACAGGCTCCTCTCGCGGCATCGGCCGGGCGATCGCAGATCATCTGGCGAGCTTGGGCGCGTCCGTGGTGGTGCACGGTACCAGCCCTTCTTCTGGCCAGGCTTTTGGCGAGGCCGAGTCGCTCCAGGCGGTAGCCGACGACATCGCCTCCCGCTACGGCGTCACCGTGATTGCCCATCACGGCGACCTCACCATCGAACAGGTCTCCCTCGACATCGTCGCCTCGGTCGAGCGCGAGCTTGGCCCGATCGACGTCCTGGTCAACTGTGCGGGAGGCGATGTGGGCGCCAGTGGTACCACTGCGCCTCTGGCGGGCAAGCCCGCCAACAACGACGCCCTACACATCTCGCTCGCTGACCTGCACACCGTGCTCGACCGCAACCTGATGACCTGCATCCTCTGCTGCCGCGCTGTGGCGCCCAGCATGATGGCGCGTCGAACCGGCGCCATCGTCAACATCGGCAGCATCGCTGGCCTCACTGGATTGAGCGGCTCGGCGATCTATGCCACCGCCAAGGCCGCTGTGCACGAGTATTCGCGCTGCCTGGCGCAGCTCTTGCGACCCTACAACGTGCGCGTCAACGTCGTCGCCCCTGGTGATACGCTCAGCCAGCGCTTTGCGCACAGCCGCGACCTCGATCCGGCGCTGATGGTCACCGAGGGCACCTTGCTGCGCTATGGCACGCCGCAGGAGATCGCCCAGGCCGTAGCCTTCCTCGCCTCGAATCAGGCCTCGTACATCAGCGGTCAGGTGTTGCGCGTCGACGGTGGCCTCCAGACCTGGCCCGCATGACGGCGCCTCGCTCCTGCAACCCCAGTCTCTGCCCCGCGTAATCAATACAGTGAGGCCACTCAGGAGGGGCGGCGATGGCTGATCTGATCAACACGTTCAAAGAGAAGGCCGAGTCACTGGTTACCGCCATCAACAGCGAGAGTGGGGTGAAGGCGGCGATCGAGGGCCTGCGCCGCCGTATGGCCGAAGCCGACCGCAAGCGCGCCATGCGCAAGATCAAGGCCGAGCTACAGCGTATCGAGCAACAGATCGACGAGCTCCTCACGTCGGTCGGCGTACAGGCGGTCGCGCTCGAACGGGCCGGCGCGCTCTCCTCGCCCGAACTGGCGCCGCTCTGTGATCGCATCATCGATCTCGAAAGGCTGTTGGAGGAGCAACGGCAGGCACTCGCCAAGGTCGAGGCCGAGGCCTTGGCCGCCGCGCAGAGTGCTCTCCAGGCCTCTGTGCAGACTGTCTGCCCTCATTGCGGCAAGCCCCTCGCCGCCACGGGCGAGTTCTGCCCCTATTGCGGGCAAGCACGCCTGGCGCAGGCCCCAGCGCCGACCTTTTGTGCGCACTGCGGCGCGCCTCTCCGCGAGGGGGCGCGTTATTGTGCCCATTGTGGGCAAGAGGCCGCCTGACACCGCCGGCGGCCTCGCCCACCGGCCGTCGCTCAGCCGCCCTTGGTGTGGCTGAGGAACCAGGCGTACAGCTCGGGATTGTTGTAGGTCACCGTCCACGAGTCGTGCTCTAGATCCGGATACACCGTCAGACGCACATCACCGCCCACTTGTCGTAGTTCATCGACCAGCTTTTCGCTCGACTCGACCGGCACCACAGGATCGAGAGCGCCGTGGAAGGCCCACACGGGCACATCCTTCAGCACCTGCACGGCGCTGGTCGGCCCATAGATGCCGCCGCAGATCGGCGCGATGGCCGCAAAAAGCTCGGGGTGCGCGCAGGCCAGTGCCCAAGTGCCAAACCCGCCCATGCTAAGGCCAGTCAGGTACACCCTCTTCGGGTCGATGCGGTAGCGAGTCATAACGTCGTCGAGCAGCACGGCAAGGTCGTCGACCATCATCGGCCACCAGTTGTCTTCTGGGCACTGCGGCGACACGACCACAAAGGGCAGATCGCTCTCGCCCATAAGCAGCTTGGGCAGCGGGTGCTTGTTGAGCAGCGTGAGGTCATGGCCTCGCTCGCCGGCCCCATGCAAGAAGAGGATCAGCGGCCAAGAGCCGCCCGCCTCGTAGCCTTTCGGCAAATAGAGCAGATAGTCAAAGGCGACGACGCGGGTGACGGGCTTCTCAAAACGGCAGGCGGTCTGCGACATCGTACTCCTTTCAATCTCTCCAGGCTTGTTGTATCTTGGCCACGGTCGCCAGGATGCTCTCCATATCTTGCGGCGTGCCCAGCAGCACGGGCTGTGGCAGCCACAGCCCGTTGGTACAGGCCTCGGTGCAATGCGGCCACGGGCCGTCGTCGGGCACGGGCCGGGCCAGGTGCCCACAGATGCGCGCCGTCTCCCGACGAATCACCTCTTCGCAGCCAAACGGCGCGGGGTAGCCGCGCGTAAAAGGCACTCCCTCGGCCTGTGCCGCGCGCACGAATTCAGCCGCCGAGCGCCCCCCGAACGTCGCGGGATCATAGCGCAGCTTGAGCAGATGATAGGCGTTCGCCGAAACGCGTGGGTCACCGGGGAGGGCGGTCAGGCCACCGATCTGCGCCAAACCCTCGGCCAGTTGCTGCGCGCACTGTTGCCGATGGGCGTTCTGCCTTAGCAGGCGCGGCAGTTGCGCCCGCAGGATCGCCGCCTGCCACTCAGTGAGGCGATAGTTCGAGGCCAAGCCGACGTGCTCGTACCAGCCGCCCTCTTTGCGGCGGCCCACATTCACCACCGACCAGCACCGCTCGGCCCAAGTCGCGCTGTTGCTAAGGATCATGCCGCCTTCTCCGGCGGTCATGTTCTTGGATTGCTGAAAGCTAAACGTGCCCATATCGCCGATCGCACCCACGCGTCGGCCACGCCAAGCCGCGCCATGCGCCTGGGCAGCGTCTTCGATCAATAGCAGATGGTGTTCACGCGCAATGCGGGTGAGCGCATCGAGATCGGCAGGCTCTCCGCCGATGTGTACGGCGATGATCGCCCGCGTGCGTGGCGTGATCAGCGCCTCGACACAAGCCGGGTCGAGGTTCCACGTATCGGGCAGGATGTCGGCAAAACGTGGCACGGCGCCCACCAAGAGCGCCGCGTTGGCCGTGGCGATGAATGAATAGGCGGTGGTGATCACCTCATCGCCCCAGTCGAGGCCAGCGGCGCGCAGACACACTTCGAGCGCGGCACTGCCATTCGTGCAACACACGCCATAGGCAGCCTCATGCAGCGCGGCGAACTCTCGAGCCAGCGCATCGCCTTGCGGCCCACCCATCGACCACCACTCGCCCGAAGCGAGCACCGCGCTCAAAGCGTCGCGCTCGGCCTCATCCCACTGCGGCCAGCGGGGAAAGGGGTCGCGCCTGACCGGCTCGCCACCATCGATGGCCAGTTGGGTTGCCATGGCCTCCTCCTTGCGCGGGGTTGGCTATATGCTAGCCTGCAAACGCGCCCGTCGTCAAACGAGAAAGGAGGAGGGCTGAGCCTCCTCCTTGGTCACGCTATCGCCGTCTAGCGCTTGGGCACGAGATGCTTGGCCAGACGCCCATACGGGAGCAACGGCCCGCCGATGAGGGGACGAGCATAGTCGATAAAGGCCTGGGTCACGTCGTTCCCCGCAGCATTCATGTACTCGCGCGGCAACATGCGCTCGGCGTTGGCGATATTCGCCAGCGAGGCCAGCTCGGTCTTGCACGAGTAAGCCGGCCCGCTCTCGCGTACCAGCGTCACCATCACACCGGTGTTCCCGGCTACGGCGGCACGCACGGCATCGGCGCCCGCCCGCCACGCCTCGTCGCGATCGACGGGCGATTGTAGCTCGCCGAACGAGCGCTGGAGATAGGCAGGCTTGTCAAAGCGCGCCCGCAGGCCGGTGTGCTCTTCGATGACCTGGGCCACCGTCTCGACTACGCCCGCCTTGACGTCGTGGCCAAACGCATCTTTGACGCCCGTGTTGGCTGCATAGGCGCTGCCATCGGCGCGGCGCACGCCCTCGCTCAGCGCCACGACGCAAAAGCCGTACCGGTCGTACACGGCCTTGACGTCCGCGGCGATCTGCTCTTCCGACACGGGGCACTCGGGCACATAGATGAGGTGCGGCCCGTCGCCCTCTTCTTCGCGAGCCAGGGCCGCTGCCGCAGTGAGCCAGCCGGCGTTGCGGCCCATCACCTCGACGAGCTTGAGCGGCCCGCTGTCGCCCATGGCCTTGGTGTCAAAGCTGGTGTTGCGCACCGCTGCTGCCACAAAGCGAGCAGCCGAACCAAAGCCGGGGCAGTGGTCCGTCATCGCCAGATCGTTGTCGATGGTCTTGGGCACGCCTACGGCGCATAGCTCATAGCCGCGCTCCTTAGCCGCCTCGCTGACCTGATAGACCGTGTCCATCGAGTCGTTGCCACCGATGTAGAAAAAGTAGCGCACGTTGTAGCGCGCAAAGACATCGAGGATACGGTCATAGTCCGTGGGCTTGACCTTGTAGCGCACCGTGCCCAAGGCTGACGCAGGAGTCTGCATCAGCAGATCGAGCGTCTGCTTGGATTCCTGGCGCAGGTCGATGAACTCGCCGTCCAGCAAGCCCCGAATGCCATGCAACATGCCATAAATGCCCTCGATCTCGGCCTGCTTCATCGCCTGTTGCACTACGCCCACCAGACTGGCGTTGATGACCGTCGTGGGGCCACCGGATTGCCCAACGACGAGATTGCCTTTGAGTGCCATGCTTGCCTCCGTCTTGAGATCTGATCGTTCAACCCAAAGTATATGTGCGCTGGCGTAGGTGTAAAACGGCGCGACCCGCGCCCGTGAGCGACGTTGTTTGACCAGTGCACCCGAGA
Source organism: Anaerolineales bacterium (assembly GCA_039680625.1). Taxonomy (GTDB): domain Bacteria; phylum Chloroflexota; class Anaerolineae; order UBA1429; family UBA1429; genus JAAYDS01. Next base: position 13,460 of record JBDKSN010000053.1, read on the forward strand.
CGCGCTATGATCCGGGCGCTCAGCAAACGTTAGCCCACAAGGATATCCATGACACGCTTTACCCTCGGGACGAACCTGTGTTTTGCCACCAACCGCTGGCCCGAGCCAGACGCCTGGGCGAGGGTGGTTGCCCAAGATCTACAGCTGCACTCGGTGCAACTGGTAGCCGATCTGCTCAACCCCTATTGGCCCGACGATGTGCTCACGAGACAGGTCGAGCGCATCCGCGAGGCGACGGCGCGCTACGACATCGCCATCGACACGCTCATGACGGGCAGCTATACCCGTACCAATCACCTGCTCTATCCGCATGAAGAGCTGCGCCGCGCGTCGTTCGTCTGGTGGCAGCGATTCATCGACCTCGCTGCCCAGCTGGGCGCGCGGGCCGTGGGCGGGCATTTCGGCATCCTCTCGGTGACCGACAACGCCGATCCTGTGCGTAGGAAGGAGCGGATCGACGAGGGCGTGCGCTCCTGGCAGGCGTTGACCCACTATGCGGCCAGTATGGGCCTGGAATACCTCTACTATGAGACCATGTCGATCCCCCGCGAGCTGGGACACACCATCGCCGAGGCGCGTGAGCTGTGGGAGCGCGTGAACGAAGACGCGGGCGTGCCCTTTGCCCTGTGCCTGGATGTCGGCCACGCGCCACATCCCGCCGAGCGCGACCCCTACCTGTGGCTACGCGAGTTGGGCGGCATGGCCAGACTGGTGCACCTGCAACAGACCGAGATGGGCCACTCGCGTCACTGGCCCTTTACTCCCGAGTACAACGCCATCGGCATCGTCTCGCCGCAGCGTGTGCTGCAGACGCTGGCCGAAACCGGCGTCGCCGAGATCTGGCTGGGGTTCGAGATCCTGCACCGCGAGCGCTGGGAGGTCGAGCCGCTCGTCCTGCCCGAGTTGGTGGAGAGCGCGCGCTACTGGCGCGAGGTGCTCCCTCAGGATGGCCCGTGGACACCGGAGGCCTCGGCATGAGCGCCACGATGGGCGCCTTGGTGCTCCACGGTCTGGGCGATTTGCGCTATGAGCGGGTGCCCGTGCCCGCACTGCAGCCGGGCTATGCCTTGGTGCGTGTAGCCGCCGTGGGTGTGTGTGGGTCCGATGTGCCCCGTATCTTTCAGCATGGCGCCTATCACTATCCGCTGATCCCCGGCCACGAGCTGGCCGGCGTGGTCGAGGACGTGGACGAGGGCGCGGGCGTCTCTGTAGGCGCGTCAGTGACCGTCAAGCCGCTGATCCCCTGTGGACATTGCCCCTATTGTGCCATTGGCGCCTATGGGCAGTGCACGGACTATGACTATATCGGCTCGCGCCGGGATGGGGCCATGGCCGAATATGTGCTCGCGCCCATTGCCAACCTGGTGCCGCTGCCCGCCTCGCTCGACCTGGCCGAGGCTGCCCTCTGCGAGCCGATCACCGTGGCGCTGCACGCGCTGCGCCAGGCCGGCATCTCAGCGGGCGACACGGTCGCCATCTTGGGCAGTGGGCCGATCGGCATGCTCATCGCCCAATGGGCGCGCATCTTGGGCGCCGACGAGATCGTGCTGATCGACGTGGATGAGCACAAGCTCGAACTGGCCCGGCGCATGTGGCTCGGGCAGACGGTGAACAGCCGGACGACGGACCCCGTCGCCGCGCTACAACGGCTAGGGAGCGGTCTGGGTGCCGATGTCGTCATCGAGGCGGCCGGCGTACCTGCCACGGTCAACCAGGCGATCTTGATAGCGCGCCCGCTCGGGCGGGTGGTGCTCATGGGCAATCCGGCGGCAGACGTCACCTTGCCTTTGGCCACCGTGTCCCAGGTGCTGCGCAAAGAGTTGACCATCCGGGGCACGTGGAACTCGAGCTTTGTGTCGTTGCCCACCGATGAATGGGCGGTGGCCGTGCGTTACCTGGCCGACCGGCGCATCGACGTCAAGCCGTTAATCTCCCACCGCCTGCCGCTGTCCGAGGGGGTGCGCGCGCTCAATATGATGCACCAGCACAGCGAGCCGTTTGCTCGCGTCGTGTTGGTCAACGAATAGGAGCGACCATGCAAGCAGCCGTGCTCGAGGGCATCGATAGCCTTCACATCCGCAATGTGCCCGACCCCGTGCTAGAAGACGAATACAGCCTCATCCTCAAGGTGCACGCCTGCGCCGTCTGCGGCTCGGACATCCGCATCTTGCACCATGGCAACCCGCGCGTCGTGCCGCCACAGATCATCGGCCACGAGATCGCGGGCGAGGTAGTGGCCGTGGGCAGCAAAGTCACGCGTTTTCAGCTGGGCGATCGCCTGGCCACCGGCGCCGATGTGCCCTGCGGCGAATGCGCCTGGTGCCGCGATGGCCTGGCCAACAATTGCGCCATCAACTATGCCATCGGCTACCAGTTCCCGGGCGGCTTTGCCGAATACGTACAGCTCAATGCGCTGACCCTGCGCACGGGCGCCGTCCATCACATCCCCGAGAGTCTCAGCTATGCCCAGGCCACCCTGGCCGAGCCTCTGGGTTGCTGTATCAACGGCGCTGAGCAGAGCCATATCCGCCCGGGGAGCACCGTGGTGGTCATCGGCGCCGGCCCGGCGGGCTGTATGCTCATGCGCCTGGCGCGCAACTTGGGCGCGCTCAAGGTGATCGCCATCCAGCGCTCGCGAGGGCGGCTCGAAGCGGCCGAGCGCATCGGCGGCGCCGACCTCGTGATCTGCTCGCTGGACCAGGATCCCGTTCAGGCGGTGCTCGACGCGACGCAAGGCGAGGGCGCTGACGTGGTCATCACCGCGGCCTCGTCTATCGACACGCATCGGCTGGCCTTTCAGATCGTGCGCAATCGGGCGACGATCAACCTGTTCGGCGGCCTGCCCAGTGACGCTCCGCCGCTCGATGTCGCCTCGAACATCATCCACTACAAAGAGCTGACGGTCACCGGCTCGCACGGCAGCGTCGATCGACATCATCGGCTCGCGCTCGAGTACCTCGCTACGCGCACCATCGACCCCGATGACTATATCACGCACCACTTCTCACTGGACGAGATCGATCTGGCGATCCGCGCGGCCGAGGGCCACGACGGCATGAAGGCCATCGTCTACCCACACGGCCTGCCTCCCGAGGCGCGACGGCGATGAGGCCCGTCCGCATCTGCGCCTCGGTGGCCTGCGCCGACTATCTGCACCTGGGGCGAGACCTCGATGCTCTCCAGGCGGCGGGCGTCGACTATCTGCACATCGACCTGATGGATGGCGCCTTTGTACCCAACCTGGCCCTCAACATGGATCTGATGAGGGCCATCCACACAGCCTTCCCGGTGCCGATGGATGCGCACTTGATGGTCGAGCGGCCCGAGGCCTACGTGCCCCGTGTGGCCGAGGCGGGCGCGGCGCTGATCATCGTGCATGAAGAGTCCACCCATCACCTGCAGCGCCTGCTCCAGCAGATCCACGCTCTGGGTTGCCAGGCAGGCGTGGCGCTCAACCCGCAGACGCCGCTCTCGGTGCTGGACTATGTGCTCGACGACCTCGACCTCGTGTTGATCATGACGGTCAACCCGGGCTTTCAGGGGCAAAGACTCATCCCGCAGATGCTGAGCAAGATCGCCGCTACCCGCGCGCTGCTCGACGCTACCGGCCGCGACCTTGGCTTGATGGTCGATGGCAACGTGAGCTTGAGCAACGCCGGCGAGATGGCGCGCGCCGGCGCCGACTGGCTCGTCGGCGGCACCTCGAGCATCTTTATCCCCGGCCAGCCCATCGCCGAGGGCGTGGCCAGGCTGCGCGCCATTGCCAACGGGGTCACCGAATAGGGACAGTCAGCCGGGCCAGGTCTCTTGGAGCAAAGGCGAGGCAGCGCGCACTTCGCGTTGGATCGCGGCCAATCGCTCGGGCGTGTGCGCCTCAAAGCGCAGCGTGATCAGCGGCTCGGTCACCGACTCGCGGGCCAGCGCCCAGCCATCGCCGAACTCGATGCGCACGCCGTCGAGTCGGTCGAGGGGATGGTCGGCATAGGCCGCCGCCAGCTCCGCAATGATCGCCCGTGCACGCTCTGGAGGACAGGCCACGCGGATGTCCGGCGTGATCGGGTACCGCGGCACGCCAGCCAGGGCCTCATCCAGCGTCTGCCCGCGGGCATCGAGCTCGGCGAGCAACGCACAGGCAGCATAGAGCGCATCATCGCCGCCCAGCTCGCCAAAGAAATAGTGCCCACTGACCTCTCCAGCCAGTGGAGCGCCTTCACTCCACAGTCGCCGCTTGATATAAGCAAAGCCCGAGCGTTCGGGACACGGGCGCCCGCCCGCCGCAACGATCGCCTCAGGCACTACGGCTGACGATTTGAGATCATACACAATCGGCGCGCCAGGCCGCGTGCGCAGGGCGCGCTGTACCAGCAGCACGAACACGCGGTCGGCGGGCTGCATCTGACCCGCGCCATCGACCACGGCCACGCGGTCGCCGTCGCCGTCAAAGGCCAGCCCTAGCTCGGCACCCGCGGCGCGCACCGCCTCGCTCAGCGCCACCAGATTGCGCGCATCGGCTGGGTTTGGCGACCGATGGGGAAAGGTGCCATCCGGCTCGCTGAACAGCGGCTGCACGTCGATGCCCAGCTCGGCGAGCAAGGGCGGCGCGACGGTGGACATGCAACCATTGCCCGCATCGACCACCACCCGCTGCCTCTTGAGTGGCGGAAACGCCTCGATCAGCATGTGCTGATACGGGCCAAGGGCATCGACAGGCTCGACACTGCCGCCGGGCGCGGGCGACCAGGAATCGCGCTCGACGGCCGCGCGCAACTCGGCAAGCTCCTCTTCGGTGATGGGCAGAGCGCCCAGCTCGATCTTGAAGCCGTTGTACACCGCCGGGTTGTGCGAGGCGGTGACCATCACCCCACAGGCGGCGCCCAATCGCCGCTTGGCGTGGTAGAACGCCGGCGTGGGCACGATCCCCGCGTCGAGCACCCGCGCCCCCGAAGCCACCAGCCCAGCGATGAGCGCCGGTTTGAGCAGGCCGGTAGAGGGCCGCACATCGCCCGCCACCAACACGGTCTCGCCCATGGTGCGCGCTCCGATGGCCCGGCCCAGGCGCGTGGCAAAGGCGGTGTCCAGCTCGGTGCCAAAGACACCACGGATATCGCACGACTTCCAGACGCTCATTCGATGTACCCTCGCTCGCGGCAGGCAGAGACGAATCGCTCATACACGGCTTCATAGGCTACACGTTGTTCGGCGCGGGGCGGCACCTCAGCCACGATGTGCACCATCGCCTCGGTCATCGCAGTGACGCTCTGGCCGGTCGCGGCGCTCGCGGCCAGGATGGCAGCCCCCAGCGCGGCCTCGGGCACTGCAGCGAGGCGCATCGCCCGGCCGGTGAGGTCGGCGCGGATTTGGGTAAAAGAGCGCCCTCGCGTGCCACCTCCGGTAGTATACACCGCGTCGCCCACCTCGGCGCCGAGCGCACTCACCGTGTCATAGGCCAGCCGCTCGACACAGGCGATGCCCTCGAGATGCGCGGCATAGCGCTCGGCCGTGCTCCTGGCCGTGCCCAATTCAAAGCCCTCGGCATCGGGGCGTACAAAGGGGAAGCGCTCGCCCCTGCGCGCCAGCGGATACACCGTGAGCGGTGTGGGCGATAGCGACAACGCAGCCGCATCCAGCGCGGCCAAATCCTCGGCGGAAAAGCGCTGCGCCAGACAGTCGGCCCCCGTGGAGCTGGCCCCTCCCGGCAGCCAGAAGCCGTCGGGATGCCGGTGGCAATAGACGCGCCCCAACGGGTCCACGATGATCCGCCGCGAGACGCCTTTGAGCACCAACGTGGTGCCGATGGTCGTGTTCCACTGGCCAGGCGCCGCCGCCCCCGAGGCCAGTTGGGCCGCCGTGCCATCGGTGGCGCCCGAGGCGACCAACGCGCTTGGCGGCAGGCCGAACGCCTCCGCGACCTCGCGCTGCAGTGGGCCGATGGCCGCGCCCGGCGCCTGGACGCGCGGCAAGATGCGCAGGTCGAGCCCCAACCGGTCCAAGGCCTCGCTGGGCCAGGCGGTAGCCACGGTGTCATAGCCGGTCTTGAGCATGTTCGTCCAGTCGCTAATGCCCCACACTCCCGAGAGCCACCCGGCCACGAGGTCGGCGGGACTCAGCGCCCAGCGTGTGCGCGCGAATCGCTCGGGTTCGTGAGCGCGCACCCACAACAACCGCGGCAGCGCATACGAGCTCGAGATCGTGTAGCCTACCTTGTCGACCAGGCCCTGCCAGGCTGCGGCTGCCTCCTCTGCCTCGACCGTGGCCCGTGTGTCCGCGTACATGATCGCCTCGCCCAGAGGCTCACCGCTCGCGTCGACCAGGCACAACGTGCCTGACGTGCCACAGGCGGCAACGGCGGCTACCTCGGCCCGGCGACTGCCCAATGCCTGGCTGATTTCGCCCAAAGCGCCCAGAACCGCCTCGCGCCAAGCCAGGGGCGATTGCTCGAACCAGCCCGGCTGGGGCGCGCGCAGTGTCGCCGCGGGGAAAGCCCGCTCGGCTCGCGCCTGCACCGTTCCCGCCGAGTCGACGGCAAGGACGCAGGCGCCCTGCGTGCCCAGATCGATGCCGATATACAAGGGCATGTCTTGCTCTCCTCGCCGTTAGGCGTGTGGTTGGGTCTGCACCGCCTCGATCAGCGCCACGATCGTCTCGGGCGGCACATCGCGGGGGATGGCGTGGGTGGGGGCCACGAGATAGCCCCCGTCTCGCCCGAGGCGGTCGATCAGGTCATAGACGTGAGCGCGCACATCCTGGGGGGCAATGCGCGGGAGCACCTGTTGGGTGCTGATCCCCCCATAGAAGGTGAGGTGCTGGCCATACTCGCGTTTGGCCAGGTCCACGTCCATCACCTCTGGCTGGAAGGTGTTGAAAATGTCCAGCCCCATGTCGATCAGGTCGGGAAATAGCACGAACACGTCGCCGCACGAGTGCTGCATGACGAACTTGTCTGCCGCCTTCACCCGGGCATACATCGCGGCCACGCGCGGCTGGATGAACCGCCGCCAGAGTTTGGGCCCCATGATCAGACCATGCTGCTGCCCCCAGTCATCGCCAAAGCGGATGCAGTCGACCGGGTACTGCAAGTAATGATCGAGCACCTTGAGGTTATAGTCCAGGATGGCATCGAGCAGCTCATCGACAAAGCGCGGGTTGAGCACCATGTCCATGAGCAAGTTCTCCATGCCACGCAGGGTCCAGGCGCGCTCGAACATCGAGAAGCCGATGCCCGCGCCGGTAAAGACCCCCTCGCTGGTCGCGAGCAACTCCTCGACGGCTCGCGCATTGCGCTCCAAGTCCGGCTCGGGAAAGCGATAGTGCCGCAGGTCAGGCTCGGGCAAGAGCAACGTCTCGACGTTGCCGATGTCGCGGTCGATGGTCCGGTTCCACACCACGCCGAAATTGTCGCGCCAGCGGCCGGCGCCAACTTCCTCGAACCAGCCGTCGCTCACCAGCGCCAGGTGATTGCCGATCTTGGCCTCGAAATCGGGATCGCCCAAGAGCCGCGCCGTGGCTTCGCGAGCATCGGTAGTCAGGTCGATCTGCCAGGGAGCGACATCGGGCTGCCGATGCGCCAGGGTAGTGAGCATGCGCTCGCGTCGCGTAATGGTCACTCTGCGCCTCCCCTCGGCCCGCCATAGCCGTAGCCAGGGCCGCATGGCCGAAACACTTGCCGGTTGCCGACGCGAACACTATAATGCCAACGATTCGAGTATGCCAACCCTGTCAGAAAGAGCCTTGCCCGCCCATGACCAACGCTGCCCAACGACACGAGACCATCGCCATCCTCGACTTTGGCTCGCAATACACGCAACTCATTACCCGGCGCGTTCGCGAGTGCCAGGTGTATGCCGAGCTGCTCCCCTGGGACGTGAGCGCCGCCGAGCTCGATCGCCTCGCCCCCAAGGGCATCATCCTCTCGGGAGGGCCGAGCAGCGTCTATGACGAGGGCGCGCCCTACCTGACGCCCCAAGTGCTCGAGCGGGGCGTGCCGATCCTGGGCATCTGCTATGGCATGCACCTCATCGCCCACCATCTCGGTGGGCGAGTGTCTCCGGCCCAAGCTCGCGAATACGGCCTGGCGCAGATCACGGTTCAAGATCCCCAGTCGCCGCTGTTTGCCGGCCTCGGTCCGACGTTGCAGGTGTGGATGAGCCACGGTGATCGGCTGGAGGCTCTGCCACCGGGCTTTCGGGTCATTGCCTCGAGCGCAAACTCGCCCGTTGCGGCGATGGCCGACGACCAGCGACGGATGTATGGCCTCCAGTTTCATCCCGAGGTGGCGCATACCCCGCAGGGCAGGCAGATTTTGCAGCGCTTTTGCCTCGACATCTGCGGCTGCCACGGCGACTGGACGCCGAGCTCGTTCGTCGAAGAGAGCATTGCCGCTATTCGCCATCAAGTGGGGCAGGGCCGAGTCATCTGCGCCGTGTCGGGCGGCGTAGACTCGATGGTTGTGGCGACGCTGGTGGCCCGCGCCGTGGGCGACCAACTCACGGTGATCTTTGTCAACAACGGCGTCTTGCGCTTGGGCGAGGCAGAAGAGACGCGTGCTGTGCTTCAGCGCTACATCGATGCTCGGCTCGTCTATGTCGATGCGTCGGAGCGCTTTCTCTCTCGGCTCGCGGGAGTGACCGACCCCGAGCGCAAGCGCGTGATCATCGGCAACGAGTTCATCGCCATCTTTGAGGAGCAAGCTAAGCAGATCGGCCAGGTAGACTTTTTGGCGCAAGGCACACTCTACCCAGACGTGATCGAAAGCGCCACCACGGCCAAGTCTGCCGTCAAGATCAAGTCGCACCACAACGTCGGTGGCTTGCCGCCCAACATGCGGCTGGCGCTCATCGAGCCTCTGCGCCTGTTGTTCAAGGACGAGGTGCGGCAGGTGGGCCTGGCGCTCGGCCTGCCAGAGCAGATCGTCTACCGCCCGCCATTCCCCGGGCCAGGCCTGGCGGTGCGGATCGTGGGTGAGGTGACCGCCGAACGCGTGGCGACGTTGCAGCTGGCCGATGCCATCGTCCGCCACGAGATCGAGGCTGCCGGCTTGGGCCGAGAGGTCTGGCAGTATTTCGCCGTGCTTACGCCACTCAAGAGCGTGGGCGTCATGGGGGACTATCGCACCTATGCCAACACAGTGGCGGTGCGCGCCATCACCAGTGAAGACGGCATGACCGCCGACTGGGCGCGCCTACCGTATGATGTGCTGGCGCAGATCTCGAATCGCATCGTCAACGAGGTGGCGGGCGTCAATCGGGTGGTCTATGATATCTCTAGCAAGCCACCCGCCACGATCGAGTGGGAGTAGGATAGACAGTAGCTCAGGAGCGAGCGATGAGCCTGTCAGGCAGTATGGGCACAGAACCCGTCGGCGCTGCCCCGCCTCTGGTGCTCGTGCGCCGGGGAGCGTGGGTCGACGCCGATGAGAGTGTGGCGCTGATCGAGCCGCCCTCAGCGGAGACGTTGGCGGCCCGCGGACGGCTGGCTTACCTGCTGCAAAGCGCGGATGCGCGCCCGTTGAACGCCGCCCTGACCCAGCTCGTCGCGCAGACGCTGTACGGCGCCTACTATGCCGCTGGCGGAGACGTGCCACTGGCACTCAGGCAGGGCCTCTTGGCCGCCAACCGCGCACTATTCGAGCACAACGTCCGCGCCGATGCCGACTCGCGCCTGCTGCTCGGCGCGGCCTGCGCCGTGGTGCTGGGCACCAAGGTCTACCTGGCGCGGTTAGGGCCAGCGTGCCTCTGCGTGCTTGGCGACCAGGGCGCGATGCAATTCCCCGCGCACTCGCGCTGGCCCACGCTGGAGGGTACCGCGCTCGACCGGGTGGCCGCCGAGCCGCCCCTCGGGTTGCAGCTCGAGGTCGAGCCAGATATTTGGCAAGTGTCCATGCCCAGCGACGGCCATCTGGTGTTGCTCTCGTTGGTTGCCCAGCGGGTGCTTGCCCTGTCCGCCCTCGGCGCATGGCTGGCTCAAGGTGATGTGCCCGCGATCCGCCAGGCGTTGGACGCCGCCGATCGTCAAGATGTCAGCCTGCTCGCCATTCCACTTGCGGCTCAGGGGCCGGGGCGCGCCGCAGAGTCGCCCTCGGCAACGGACACTCGCACCGCCCCCACTGCGGCCGGGCGGGCGCCGTGGCTGGCCCGTACGAAATCGCCGGAGGTGTCGCTCGTGACCGATCACGCCCCGCAAGAACCCACGCAACCCACACCATCCGCTGCGCCACGTTCGCGACGGTTGACCGGCGCGCCCTCAGCCGTGCCACCGACGCCGACCTGGGAGGATGAGCTGGCCGACGACCTCGACGACCTCGATGCAGAAGACGCCGCGATGGCCTCGACAGCAGAGCGCGGAGCGGCAGGACCAGCCAGCGAGACGGTGCGTGGGGCGGGGAGGGCGCTGCGCTCGAGCGCCAAGCGCGTGCGCAATGGCGCTGAAGACGTGCTCCTCAAGGTCTTGCCCGATCGCCTGCCCGAGCGTCCCGAACCGCAAACACGCACCAAGGCCGCCATGTCGCCCGCCAGCCAGTCGCTGGTTATCGTCGCGCTGTTGCTGCCCTTGCTCGTGCTCTTTACGGTGATCATGGTGCGCGTGCAGTACAACCGCGAACTGGATTCCCGCCGAGGGTCGATCCGCGACGCCGCGCTATCCGAGTACGACGCGGCGATCAATGCGGCCAGCCCCGAGCTGCGCGCCGACGGCCTCGATCGCACGATGGACCTGGTTGAGTCGGGCCTGGCCATCCTGCCCGAGGACGAGATCCTCGTCGACCTGCGCATGCGCACTTTGTTAAAGCTCGACGAAGTGGAGCGGGTAGAGCGCCTCTTTCACTTTAAAAAGCTCGACACCTATACAGTGGGCGGCACCGTGGTCAACGAGCCGAGCCGGGTGGTGATCAACGATAAAGACGCCCTCGTGCTCAACAAGGGTGCGGGGCAGGTGTACGCCTATACGCTGAGCGACGTAGGCGACGCGGTGAGTTCGCGCTCGGATACGCGGGTGGCGCTCCGCGAGGGCGACACCGTGGGCGGCACCAAGGTCGGCAAGCTCGTCGATATGACCTACCTCGCCGCAACGGGCAGCCGCACCACGGGCAACATTGCCGTGCTCGACCGCGATGGCACTCTGTGGACACTGCGCACGAATGGCTTTGAGCCTGTGCCGGTCGCCGACAGTGACAGCTGGCTCAAGCCCGTGGCTATCGGCGCCTATCAGGGCAACCTCTATGTGCTCGACCCGCTCGCCGGTACGATCCTCAAGTACCTGCCCAGCGACAACGCCTATACCACGCCGCCGTTCACCTATCTCAGCTCCACCGTCACCGTGGATATGCTCGGCGCCGTGGACATGGCCATCGACGGCAACGTGTATGTGCTGTTTGCCGACGGCACCGTCCACAAGTTCTTTAACGGCGAGGAGCAGCCCTTCCCGATGACCGGCTTGCCCTCCAAGATGAGCAACCCGACGTCGATCTTTGTCTCGGGCGCCCAAGAGCCAGATGCGGCGGGCTACATCTATGTGACCGATCGAGGCAACGAGCGCATCGTGCAGTTCGACAAGCAGGGCAACTATGTTCGCTCGTTCAAGGCCAATACGAGCGAGCCTTACATGGCCGCCCTGGGTGGCGTGTATGTCGACGAGAGCACCGCGCGCATGTTCATCTTTAGCGAGCGCTATTTCGTGCTGGTCTCGCTGCCCGCGCTGGCGAGCTAGCATGGCGCTCATCCTGGCGATCGAGACTTCGTGTGACGAGACCAGTGCCGCGGTCGTGCGCGACGGCCGCGACGTCCTGTCGACGGTCGTCGCCTCACAGATCGACCTGCACCGCGCCTATGGTGGCGTCTTCCCCGAGATGGCCTCGCGGCAGCATGTGCTGACGATTACGCCGGTCATCCGCGAGGCACTCTTACGCGCTGGCGTCTCGCTCGCCGACCTCGCGGCCATCGCCGTGGTACACGGCCCGGGGCTGGCTGGCTCGCTGCTGGTGGGGTTGAATGCGGCCAAGGCGCTGGCCTTTGGTGCTGAGCTCCCCTTGGTGGGCGTCAACCACATCGAAGCGCACATCTATGCCAACTGGATCCACAGCGACCCGGCGGGCGTCGTCGCACCCATCGCGCCAGCCTTCCCACTGGTCTGCCTGATCGTGTCGGGCGGGCACACCGAGCTGGTGCTCATGACCGGCCACCACGAGTATCGCCGGTTGGGCGGCACGGTCGACGACGCCGCCGGCGAGGCGTTCGACAAGGTCGCCCGTCTGCTCGGCCTGGGCTACCCCGGCGGGCCGATCATTGAAAAGACCGCCCAGGCGGGGAACCCGCTGGCCTTCTCTTTGCCCACGTCGTTGCGGGTCGAGCCCTATGACTTTTCGTTCTCGGGCATCAAGACGGCCGTGCTACACGCCGTGCAAGACCTACAGCGACAAAGCGGCAACCTCGTGCCCGAGCGGGGCGTACGCCTGGTCGACGCCGCCATTGGCCTGGACGCAGATGCACTGCCCGTGGCCAACCTGGCTGCCTCCTTCCAACACGCGGTGGTGCAGATCCTCGCCGAGAAGACGGTTGCGGCGGCCACGGCGTTCGGCGCCGTGCAGATCCTGCTGGCCGGGGGCGTGGCGGCCAACCAGGCTTTGCGTGAGGCGATGACGACGCTCTCGCCCGTGCCGGTGCGTTTTCCCCCCATCCGCTATTGCACCGACAACGCGGCCATGGCCGGCGTGGCCGGTTACTATCGCTACGTGGCGGGTCTGCGCTCGGGGTTGGATCTGGATATCGCGCCCGCGCTGCGGTTGATCGCCGGGTAGGGCGATGGGCGGGCCTTTCTTTGAGCGCGTCTATGCCTTGGTGAGGCAGGTGCCGGCCGGTCGGGTTGTCACCTATGGCCAGGTGGCGCGCGCCCTGGGCAGCCCGGGCGCTGCCCGCACGGTGGGCTGGGCCATGCGCGTCTGCCCGGCCGATGTGCCCTGGCACCGCGTGGTGAACGGCCAGGGAGCCGTGAGCGCAAGAGGCCGCCTCGTGGGCGCCGCCGTGCAACGTGCCCTGCTCGAAGAAGAAGGCGTCGAGTTCGACCACCGAGGGCGCATCGACCTGGCCGAGAACGAATGGGACGGCATCTAGTCCCCGACCAAGGGGGTTCTGGTTTGGTAGAACAATGGCTCCCCTTCACCTGTACGCTCGACTGCGGCAGCCGCTGTGAGCTTGCCGGTTGTGTGGTCGATGGTCACCTGATGCGGCTGGACACGCCGCCAGGCCCCGACGAGCTCAACGCGCCGCGCCTCATCCCCTGCGCACGCGGCCGTGCGCAGCGTCGCTGGCTCACCGCCGGGAACCGCGTGGGCACGCCCTGGCTGCGCGATAGGGGTGTGCTCAAGCGCGCCGCCTGGAGTACCGCACTGGATTATGCCGCCGCCGAACTCGAACGAGTGCGGACGACGTATGGCGCGCCCGCCATCCTCTTCGCCTCCGGCGCGGGTGGGGGAGGCGGGCGCGGCTTCTCGGGCGCGTACGCGTCGGAGCGGCTCTTTTCCTACTGGGATCGCGTCACTCACACGACGGGCAACCTCAGCCATCACTGTGCCAGCTGGGTCGAACAGCTGATGTTGGGCCGCTCGGTGCCGGGCAGCGATCGCCTGACGCTTCTGGATGCGCAGATGGTCGTACTCTGGGGCAACAACCCCGCCGATACGCACATGGGTGCGCATACCGAGCATTACCTACGTGTCGCGCGCGATCGCGGCACGCTGGTGATCCTCATCGACCCGCGCCTGTCGGATAGCGGCGCGCTGGCCGATGTCTGGTTGCCCGTACGCCCAGGCACCGATGTGGCCCTCGTGGCCGCGCTCGTGTTCCTGCTCGAGAGCTGGGATGCCGTCGACCGTACCTTCCTCGAACGGTGCACGGCGGGTTATGAACTGTACCGTGACGACGTGCTCGGCCTCACCGACGGCGTACCCAAGACGCCCGCGTGGGCCAGCACGATCACGGGCCTGCCTGCGGAGCGGATCGAGTGGCTCGCCAGGCAACTGGTCGAGCGCAAGCCCGCCACGCTGTTGCCCGGATGGGGGCCACAACGCGCCCAGTGGGGCGAGCAGTTCCATCGCGCCATGATCACCCTGGCCTGTGTCACCGGAAACGTCGGCCAGCCCGGCACGGGACTGCCCGGGGTCGGCTCGGGGGAGGGCGGCATGCCATTGCCGCACCTACCTTCCGGCCCCTATGGCCCGGCTCGCACCTTGCACAACGGCAGCTGGGCGCAAGCGGTGCTGGCTGGCGACCTGCACCCTCCGCTCAAGCTGGCCTTTATCGCAGCGAGCAACCTCGTCAACCGCAGCAGCGACACCAACGCCTGCCTCCGCGCCCTTGACACTGTCGAGACGACGATCGTGCTCGACCCATTCCTGACACCCACGGCGCAGCTGGCCGACGTGGTCTTGCCCATCAACACCGATCTCGAGCGCGCCGATATCATCAGTGCGTGGGGTTCGGCCGATGGACCGTTTGATGCACAGCAGGTGACCACCAGCCCCGACGAGGCACAGACGGACTATTGGGTGTGCGCCGAGCTCGCCCAACGCCTGGGCATCGGCGAGGCCTATACCGGTGGGCGCACCGCCGCACAATGGCTGGCCGAGTTCCGCGAGATACCCGCGCTCGCTGGCCTCCAAGAACGCGCGGTGCTCAACCGCAAGCGCACACCGCGGGTGGCTCTGGCCGACTATTGCGCCGACCCCCTAGCACACCCATTGCCCACGGCCAGCGGGCGTATCGAGCTGGCCAGCTACGCCGCCCTCGAGGCTGGCTTGCCCCTCGTGGCCTCGTTCGTGCCGTGGGATCTGGACGACGACGGCGCGGGCTATCCGCTGCATCTGCTCACGCCCCACCACAAGCTGCGCGCCAACTCGTGCCACGCGGGTAATCCTTGGCTGCGCCAGATCGACCAGCAGGCACTCTGGATCCACCCCGCGAATGCCGCGGCGCGTGGCATCGCCGATGGGGACCGCGTCGCCGTGCGTAGCCCTCAGGGAGTGCTACACGTCTCGGCCTATGTCACCGAGCGCATCATGCCCGGCGTGGTGTGTTTGCCCCAGGGTGCGTGGTTTGCGCCCGACACGACCGGCATCGACCAAGCCGGCTCGGCCAACGTGCTCACCTCGCTCGATGTTTCGCCGTCGGGTGGGCCCACAACGCACAGTGTGCGCGTGGAGGTGAGCCGTGTCGCTGGCTGACATGCTCTTCGTCGTCGACCTGGGCGCCTGCACGGGCTGCCAGACCTGCGCCGTAGCCTGCCTCGACCGCGCCAATGCCGGCGATGCCGCGCTGGGCGATGATGCCTGGCTGCTACGACTCCATACTCTAGAGTCCGGCCACTTTCCCACGGTGCAGGTGCAGTTCCGCATTGCCCACTGCTGGCACTGCGCTCAACCCGCCTGTGTGCCAGCCTGCGCGTTCGCGGCGCTCACCCAAGGCGCTGATGGGCTGGTGGCGCTCGATCGAACGCAGTGCACGGGCTGTGGCGCCTGTGTAGAGGCCTGCCCGTTCGGCGCCGTGCACTTGCTCGCCGACGGCCTCGCTGCCAAGTGCGACGGCTGCCCCGACGAGGCGGAGGCGGGCCGAGAGCCAGTCTGCGTGCGTGCTTGCCCGATGCGCGCGCTGGCCCTGGGTTCGGCGGACATATTCGCCGACCGCCCGCGCCAGCCAGACACCGCCTTTGACGCGCACGGCCTGGCGCCGCGGGTGCGCTTTCTGCGGCGACGCACGAGCGCTCCTGTGGAAAGAGCGGCCCGATGAGCGCGCCGCTGGATCGTCTGCGCCAGCTGCCGGGTGTCGACCGCCTACTGCAAACCCCGGCGTTCCAGGGTTTGATCGACACCTACGGCCGCGAACTGGCCGTGGCCGCCGCGCGCGTCGCCCTCGACGAGGCCCGGGCCATGTTGCGGCGCGCCGAGGTCGCGTCGGTCGACGATGAGGCGCTCGCCCAGCTGGCGCGAAACTGGCTGGCGCTGCAGCTCGCGCCCAGCCTCCAGCCAGTGATCAACGCCTCGGGCGTGATCCTGCACACCAATCTGGGCCGGGCGCCCCTCAGCGCCGCCGTGCTCGAGGCCATGGCTGAGGCCGGTCGCAGTTATAGCAATCTCGAATATGATCTGGACGAGGGCCGGCGTGGCTCGCGCTATGTCCATGCCGAGGAGCTGCTCTGCCGCCTGACGGGCGCCGAGGCTGCCGTGTTGGTGAACAACAACGCCGGCGCGGTGTTGCTGGTGCTCTCGGCGCTGGCCACTGGTCGGCGGGTCGTGGTCTCTCGGGGGCAGCTGGTCGAGATCGGCGGCGGCTTTCGCATCCCCGACGTGATGGCGCAGAGCGGCGCGACGCTCATCGAAGTAGGCACCACCAACCGCACGTATGTCGACGACTATATGCGGGCCACCGACGAGGCCACTGTCGCCTGGCTGCGGGTGCACAGCAGCAATTTCTACCAGGCGGGCTTTGTCTATCAGCCCAGCCTCGCCGAGCTGGTCGAAGCGGCCCACGCGCGTGAGATGCTGGTGCTCGATGACTTGGGGAGCGGCACCTTGCTCGACACGACGCGCTTTGGCCTGAGCCATGAGCCTACCGTCCAAGAGAGCATCGCGGCGGGCGCCGACATCGTCACCTTTAGCGGAGACAAGCTGATGGGCGGCCCGCAGGCCGGCATCATCGTTGGGCGACGTGCGCTCATCGAAACCCTACGGCGACACCCGCTCATCCGCGCCCTGCGGGTCGACAAGACGACGATCGCGGGAATCCAGGCCAACCTTCGGCATTACGTCCTGGGCGAGGCCGAGCGCGAGATCCCCGTCTGGCGCATGATCGCCACTCCTGCTGAGGTGCTGCGTGCCGCCGCCGAAGGGCTGGTTGCCAGCCTGGGCGAGGCGGGAGCGCGCTGTCAGCTCGTCGAGGGGCGCTCGATGGTCGGAGGAGGCTCGTTGCCCGAGCAGTCGCTGCCGACCTGGCTCGTCGCCATCGCCGATGCCGCTCCCGAACAGCTTGCCGCGCGCCTACGCCAGGGCAAGCCGCCCGTCATCGCACGCGTGCAGGATGGCGCCCTGCTGCTCGACCTGCGCACGGTTCTGCCCGGGCAAGAGAGTGCGCTATGCGCAAGCCTGGCTCACGCGTTACAGAGGGCGTGAGGCCTCGCCTTTCAGCTCTTGACGATCTCTAAGTTCGCGCCGCAGTTGGGGCACTTGTGCAGGGCCTCGCGTACCGGCAGCTTGGTGCCGCAATAGGGGCAGACGCGCTCGACTTTGGCCGGCAGCAACCCAGCAAAGACATACACCACGCGATCCTCACGCTGCTCACGCGCCGCCGTCCCCTCGGCGACGAGCTGTTCGAGCGCCGCCGTGGCCTGCTCCTCAGAGATGCGATACTCGGCGCGCAACTGCGACACCGTGACCTCGCCCCCCAACCGGCGCGCCAGCTCGACGGCGCCGGTGCGTAGCGACTCGGGGTCGATCTCGGCCAGCCGACGCAGGCGGCTGCGTCCAAAGAGCAGCACCGCGGTGGCCACGGCCAATAGCGCCAGGGCGGACAGCAGTCGGGTGCCGTTCCCTTGCGAGGCGATGAGGAACAAGAAGCCGAGCAGGTACAACGGGATCGACACCAGAGAGACGATGATGGCCGTCGCTTTGTTCATGGTCACTCCTATCGCGAGCGTCGCTGGGCCTGCGCCGGCTAGGACCACGCCGCCGTAGCGCGGTTCAATGCGGCACCCAACTCTTCGAAAAAGCGCTGAATGGTCACGTCGGTCAGGCGGTTGGACACATACTTGGCCACTATCTCGGAAAAGGCCAGCGGGTTCTTGCCCATATAGTCTTCGTCGTGCACCTTGTCCGCCAGGTATTTCCACGTCTGGTTGATCACGGCGACGGAGGCTGGCACGGCCACCTGCACGGGCGCCAGGTTGTAGCGCCGTTGCTCATCGACCACCTTGGAGACGCTTTCGCGAAACTTACCCAGGCCTGTGCCGATGCCCTTCATCAGCCCGAGCGAGAGCGACACGTCGTTCATGCCCTGCTCATAGCTGGCCCGGATGCGGTTGTGCTCGGCCAGCTCTTGGAGTTTGGCCCCGAGCTCGCCCGGGATGTCGGGAGGCTCGCGCAATTCCTCCAACAGGCGCTGGATGGCGTTCTGCTCGCCCAAAGCCGCGGTGTTCGCCGACAGAAAGGCCAGCCGCGCCTCATCCTTGGCCACCGCCACGCTCAATGACTGCCATTTGGCGCTCAACTCGGCCTGCGCCTCGCTGGTCTGCTGGACGCGCTCGACCCACTCGGTACGCACCTTGCTCAGCTTGGCCAACGCCTTGGCCTGGTCGTCCTTGACCTTCTTTTGCTCGCGTCGCAGCCGGCGTATCTTGCCGGCGTTGGTGAGCCAGCCCCAGCGCGCCGCGCTGAGCTGCTCTTCTTGTGCATACAGCTGGGCATAGCGGTCTTGCAACTTGACTACGTCGGCTTTGAGCTTTTCCTCGCGGCGATCCAGCTCGGGATTCCGTTGGCGCAGCTCCTGTCGCGCCTCAGACGCCTGGCGCATGAGCTCGTCCATCTCGGCGTGTGCCTGTTCGATACGCTGCTGCAGCGTAGCCATCTCGGCCTGGATCTTGGCCATCTCCTCGCGCTCGATCTGTTCGAGCTGGGTGCGCATATCGACGGGCAACACCGTGCGGTCGGCCTCGATGATCGGGTAGCAGTAGGCAAAGCGCTCTTGCCAGGCCGCGAGCTCTTGCTGGAAGGCCTTCTCGAACTGGAGGCGCACCTCATCGATCTCTTGCATGCAGGTCTGCAGTTCTTTGAGCTTGTCGCCTAGATAGGCTTCGAACTGCGCCAGGGTCATCGGGTAGACGCGCTTGTCACTCGTCATCTGCTGTCGCCCCTCCTCTGGCGCGCCCCAAACCCACGCCCCAAGTGCCCGAGAGCAGCTTGTGCTTGACTCGCCACGGCACCTGGCGCCACGTCGGGCAGCCTGGCGCTAGCCCGTCGAGCTCGTCAAAGCCACCGCGCTGTTGCCAATAGAGCGGACACGCCCCACAACAGATGTGGCTCATCTCACAGCCGCGGCACACCGGCGGCAGAAACTCTTTGCGCCGCCAGTAGAGCGCGCTGCGGCTATTCCACACCTCGTCGAACGAGCGCACGAGCAAGCTGCCGATGCCGCGTTCAAAGCTCGAGCAGGGCAGCAGTTCGCCCGACGGGTTGACCGAGATCAGCCCATCGACGCACGCGCACGACTTGCCGCCGAGCCCGGCCTGCACCGGGTTGTACATACAGTAGGGCACCGGTGAATACCACACCAGGCGCGTGCCCTTGGCCTCGGCATAGGCCTGCACGTGATCGATGATCGGCCCGATGTCGCGATAGCGAATGTCGTCCTCGGCATGGTCGAGCGCCGTGCCCGTGCGGATGACCATGTTCATCGAAAAGTACTCTGAGTGCAGCTCGTCGGCGATATAGTCGACCAGCGCATCGAGATGGTCGCGATTGCCGCCACAGACGGTGGTGTTGGTATGCGTATGCACGTGCACAGCGCGCAAGTTGTGCACCGCGGCCGTCGCGCACTCCCACGTCCCCGGGTGCCGCGTGATGGCATCGTGCACCACAGCCGAGCCGCCCTCGACGCTCACCTGGGCGGAATCCAGGCCCGCGGCGGCGAGGGTCTGGCAATAGGCCGCATCGGCCAGCTTGACGCCGTTCGTGATCAAATTGACGCGCATCCGCTTGTCGGCCGCGTAGGCGACCAGCTCGGGCAGGTCATCGCGCAGTGTCGGCTCACCACCCGTGAACGAGAGGGTGGGGCAGTGCGCCTCGTCACAGATGCGGTCGATCACCCGCTTGACCTGCGCTGTGCTCATCTCGGGAACGGCCGAAGCCCGGCGTGGCGCATCGGCATAGCAGAACGTGCAGCGATTGTTACAGCGATAGGTGAGGGCGATCTCGGACAACACCGGCAGCGTGCGTTTGTGCGTGCCAAAGGGCATCACCTCCACCGCCTCGCTGCACAGGTTGTCGTTCAACAACGCCTGTAGCGCATTCAGTAGCTTGTCGAGGTCGGCCCACACGTTCTCGGCGCTCACGCCATAACGAGCCACCATATGCTCGACCACGCGATAGGCGTCTGGCCCTTGCGGGTCGTCATAGAGCATGCCCAGCATCTCGACGGCTGTGGCGTTGAGATAGTGCAATCGGTTGGGCCGGAGGATGATCAGCCCATCCTCGGGCCGGATCCACACGTAATCGCGCGTGTTCGTGATCAGCTCGCTCGCGTGTCGCGCGATCACCTCGCGGGCCAGGGGCGCGTCCATCAGAAGCGGCTCACGCAAGCCGAGTGGCAC
>JBDKSN010000054.1:0-20619 GCA_039680625.1 Anaerolineales bacterium
TGTCAACGCCACGGTCCCACACAAAGTCGCATTGCTCCCCTTGGTCGACGAGCTGACGCCCGCGGCGCGCGCGATCCAGGCGGTGAATACGGTGCTCTTTGCACCCGAGCACATACTGGGGCACAACACCGATGCGGAGGGCTTTATCCGTGCGCTGGCCGATGAGCATTTGACACCACGCGGCAGCCATGCGCTGCTGTTGGGCGCAGGGGGTGCTGCGCGCGCCGTGGCCTATGCGCTGGCCAGCGCCGGCGCGACCATCACCGTGCTCAATCGCACTCCTGAACGCGCCGATGCCCTCGTCGAGGCGATCCGTGCGCAGGTGCCCGGCGCGCAGCTCTGTGCCGGCCCGCTGGACGCCGCCTCGATCGCCCATGGCCCGCCGCCAGACCTCGTAGTCAATGCCACCAAGGTGGGTATGTGGCCAGAAGTTGAGGACTCGCCCTGGCCAGAGGAGGTCGCCTTCCCCCGTCAGGCGTTGGCCTTTGACCTCATCTACAACCCGCGCGAGACGCGTTTCATGGCCACCGCCCTGGCCGCCGGGGCGCGGGCGGTCAACGGCCTGCGGATGCTGGTCTATCAGGGTGCGGCGGCGTTTACCCTATGGACGGGCATCGAGCCGCCCGCCGAGATCATGCTGACGGCCTGCCTACAGGCCTTGGGAGGAGAGTGACATGCTGCGCTTTTCCACGGCCGGCGAATCGCATGGGCCAGGGCTGATCGCGCTGCTCGAGGGCATCCCGGCCGGGCTGCCCCTCCAGGCAGACGACCTCACCCCCATGTTGCGCCGCAGACAATCGGGATACGGCCGCGGCCAGCGGCAGCGGATCGAGTCAGACAGTGCTGAAATCCTCAGCGGCGTCTATAGCGGGCGTACGACCGGCGCACCTATCGCTCTGTCGGTGCGCAATCGCGACTATGAACACTGGCGCGATCGCCAGGTTCCCCCCTGGCGTCGCCCGCGGCCCGGCCATGCGGACCTCGCCGGCGCCGTCAAGTACGGCCTCGATGACCTGCGCCTGGTGGCCGAGCGAGCCAGCGCGCGCGAAACGGCAGCACGCGTTGCTGCCGGCGCCGTTGCCGTACGCCTGCTTACAGAAGTGGGCATCACGGTAGGCAGCTATGTGCGCGCCATCGGGCCAGTAGAGGCGGACCTCGGCGAGATGCCGCTAGCCGAACGTGTCGCGCAAGCCTTGACCTCGGACGTAGCCTGCCCCGATGCCGCCGCGGCGGATGCTATGCGGGCGGCTATCGATGCAGCTCAGCAGGCCGGCGACTCGCTCGGCGGCATCTTTGACGTGGTAGCGTGGGGCTTGCCGGTAGGGCTCGGTTCACACGTGCAATGGGATCGTCGCCTCGATGCCCGCCTCGCCGCCGCGGTGATGAGCATCCAGGCCATCAAGGGCGTCGAGATCGGCCCCGCGTTCGCGAACGCGCGCTTGCCCGGCACCCGAGTGCACGACGCGCTCTATGCTACCGCTACCGGCTACGAGCGGCGCACGAACCGCGCGGGCGGTATCGAGGGTGGCATCACTAACGGTGAGCCATTGGTGCTCACCGCAGCGATGAAGCCGATCCCCACCACCCTGGCGCCCCAGCCGACCGTGGACTTGGATACTGGCCAGCAAGTAGAGACCCAGTATCAGCGTTCGGACGGCTGCGCAGTTCCCGCTGCCGCCGTCGTGGGTGAGGCGATGGTCGCCCTGATCCTGGTCGAGGCGCTGAACGAGCGCTATGGCGGGGATACCCTGGCCGACCTACAACAGCGCATGGGAGGGGCACATGCCACGCCGTAACCTCATCCTCACCGGCTTTATGGGTACGGGCAAGACGACCGTAGGCCAGCGAGTCGCCGACCAGCTAGGCCTGCGCTTTGTCGACATGGACGCGTTGATCGTGCAGCGCATGGGCAAGAGCATCCCCGAGATCTTTGCCCAACTCGGTGAGAGCGCCTTTCGCACGATCGAGCGTGCGTTGTGCCTCGAACTCGCTCAGCAGCACGACCTGGTCATCGCCACGGGGGGTGGAGCGCTCGTCGACGATCAGAATCGCCAGGCGTTGGCCCGCACAGGCATGCTCATCTGCCTCGACTGCGCCCCAGAGGAGATCGTCCAGCGCATCGGCGCTGACTCCAACCGCCCCATGCTCCAGGGAGACGAACCTCAGCGGCGCGTCGAGATGCTGCTTCAGGCGCGCCAAGCCGCCTATGAGCGCATCGCCTATCACCTCGATACCACACATCTCACCCCCGAGGAGGCCGTCCGCGCAGTGAGCGCCCTATACGCAGCAGGGCCCGACCCGCTCACTGTTGAGACCCCCGAGGGCGCCTATCGCATCCACATCTTTCCCGGAGGAGCCGCACACCTCGGAGCACTCATCCTGGCCCAGCAACGCCCAAGTAGCATCGTAGTCATCGCCGATGAGACAGCGTGGCGTCTGCACGGCGAGCGCATCGCCACTGGCCTCGACGACCAGAGCCTGCACTGGCAGGTGCTCACTGTGCCCTCGGGAGAGGCCTACAAGCGCCTAGAGACGGTGCGCACCCTCTATGACGGCCTACTAGCGGCTGGCCTCGATCGCAAAGGGACCATCATCGCGGTAGGCGGGGGCGTCACCACCGACATGGCCGGCTTTGCCGCCGCCACCTATCTGCGCGGAGTGCCCATAGTTCAGGTACCCACCACGCTGCTGGCAATGATCGACGCCAGCGTGGGGGGCAAGGTGGCCGTCGACCTACCCCAGGGCAAGAACCTCGTGGGTGCTTTCAAACAGCCAGCGTTGGTGTTGCTCGATCCTGAGCTGCTTGCCACTCTCCCGCATGAAGCGCTGCTCTCGGGTCTGGCTGAGATCATCAAGCATGGCATCATCGGCGATACGGCGCTCTTTGAACGGCTAGAGGCCGGCGGCGCCCTGCCCGAGATGCGCTGGTTGCTGGCGCGTGGGCTGCAGGTCAAGATCGACATCGTGCGGCAAGACCCCTACGAGCAAGGGCTTCGCGCGGTGCTGAACCTGGGACACACCTTTGGACATGCGTTTGAGGTGTTGGCCGACTATGCCCTGCCCCACGGCCTGGCCGTGAGCCAAGGACTGGCCGCAGCTGCCGACCTATCGGCGCGCCTGGGATTATGCTCTTGGCCGACGGCCGAGCGTATCGCCGCCGCGCTCGCCGCCAATGGGCTGCCCACCCGACACGGCAATGAGCCGAAAGCGGTGCTGGCGGCGATGCAAACTGATAAGAAGCGCATTGCCAACCGCCTACGCTTTGTGCTGATCGAGGATATCGGGCGCGTCGTCATCCGCGGCGATGTGCCCACTGCGAAAGTACGGGAAACTCTGGAGGCTTGCCGATGAAGCTCCTCGTCTTGAATGGCCCCAACCTCAACCTGCTCGGCGTGCGCGAACCGGCCGTGTATGGCGGCGACACGCTCGACGACATCCTCGACCGACTCACTGCGCACGCCGCCGAGTTGGGCGTCGAAGTGCGATGCCTCCAGTCGAATCACGAGGGGGTGCTCATCGACGCCATCCACGAGGCGCGAACCTGGGCCGACGGTATCATCATCAACCCGGGCGCTTTGACGCACTATGCCTATGCCCTGCGCGACGCCCTGGGCAGCGTAGCTCTGCCGGCCATCGAAGTGCACCTGTCCAACGTGCACGCTCGCGAAGAGTTCCGACACATCTCAGTCACCGCACCCGTGTGCCGTGGCCAGATCATCGGCCTCGGCTGGCGCGGCTACCTACTGGCGCTCGACTGGTTCGCCGCCGAGAACAGCCCCCGATAGACAGCGAGGGGGCGGTGGTCAGCCGCGCCCCTCGCAGCAACAAACGGCCTACTTGCGCAGGAATGGGGGGATATCGATATCGGGGTCGTCGAACACGATCCCACCGGGCCAACTGGGCGGCACAGGCTCTGGCTTGGCCGAGCCCGTTTGCTCGGGTTTGGTACTGGGAGCGCTCTCGGCGCCACTGAGGCCAAAGCCCGTGCCGATGAGCGTGATCTGCACCGTGTCTTTCATCGCTGGATCGATCATCGCGCCAAAGATGATGTTGGCGTCGGGTGCGGCCGCCTTGCGGATGATCTCGGCAGCCTCCGAGGCCTCGAACAGGCCCAGGTCTTCGCCACCCTTGACATTGAACAGCACGCCTTTGGCGTCGCTCAGCGTCAGGTTCAGTAATGGGCTGGTCACGGCCTGGCGAGCCGCGGTCGCGGCGCGGTCCTCACCCACACCCAGGCCAATGGTCATCATCGCCGTGCCGCCATTGCGCATGATCGCGTTGACGTCGGCAAAGTCGGTGTTGATGATGCCCACCATCGTCACCAGGTCGGATACGCCCTGAATACCTTGCCGCAGCATCTCATCGGCGACCATAAAGGCCTGCTTGAAGGGTGCCTTCGGATCGACCAGGCTCTTCAGTCGGTCGTTCTGAATCTCGATGAGGGTGTCGCTCTGTTGCTTGAGCGCCGCCAGCCCCTCTTTGGCCAGGCGCATGCGGTGGGTGCCCTCAAAGTCAAAGGGCATCGTGATGATGCTCACCGTCAGTGCCCCCGCCTCGCGCGCCAGAGACGCCACAACCGGGGCGGCGCCGGTGCCCGTGCCCCCGCCGAGCCCCGCGGCGATAAAGACCATATCGGCGCCCTCGATGAGCTCCTTGATCTCTGCCCGGCTCTTTTCCGCCGCATTGCGCCCGACCTCTGGCTTGCCTCCTGCACCCCGGCCATCCTCGCCGATGACCAGCTTGTTCTGCGCTGCAGACACGCTCAGCGCCATGCCATCAGTGTTGATGGCGATGAACTCGACGCCATCGACACCCGCCTCGATCATGCGGTCCACGGCGTTGCAGCCACCGCCGCCGACCCCAACCACCTTGATCCTCGCCAGATCAGGCTTCAGATGCATATTTCGGTCCATCACCACTCCTTCTCGACCCAGTTGGCGGCCTATGTTCAGTTTGTTCAACGGCAGTGCTCGCTTCGCACCATAGGATAGACTTGTGGCCATAATACACAAGTCCGCACAGCGATGTCAATGACACTCGACGTAGTGTTGAACACAGTGAACAACCCGTGCTCCCCTTGGATCAAGGGGCGAGTTTGCCCCCTGGCACGTACGGGTGTATAGTTGAGTTTGTTGAGATGCTGGGGGAGCCTTGTGGCTGAGAGGATGGCGCCTCGCCATCGACCCCTTCACCTGACCTGGGTAATGCCAGCGTAGGGAAGCGTGATGCGCAGAGACCGCTGGCTAGCGGTCTTTTTTTATTGCCAAGGCAGGAGGCCTATGGTCGATCACCTCGTCGTCGTCGCTAACGGTGCGTTCTCGCGTCCGGCCCCCTTGACCGCGCTGGCTCGGAACGCCGATCTGTTGGTGGCTGCTGACGGCGGTGCCAACTGGCTGCACGAGCAGGGGTTGATGCCCAACGCCCTCATCGGCGACCTGGACTCGGTGCGCCCGGCGGTGCTCGCCGACCTGACCAGCCGGGGCTGTATCATCCAGCGCCACCCAACCGCCAAAGACGAGACGGACACCGAGCTAGCGCTGCTCTATGCCACCGAGCAAGCGCCCACGCGCATCACCCTCATCGGCGCCCTGGGCGGCCGAGTCGATCACGAGTTGGCGAATATCCTGCTGCTCGCCCTGCCCGAGCTGAGTGCAATCCCCACGGCTATCTATGACGGCCTCTCTTGGGTGCGGTTGCTCGTAGCCGACGATACGGGCGCGCGGGCGGTGATCCAGGGCACTGCGGGAGATATCGTCTCGCTCTTGCCCCTAGGAGGCGATTGCCAGGGTGTGAGCACCGAGCAGATGGCCTATCCCCTAGAGAATGAGACGCTGCGCTTTGGCCCGGCTCGCGGCGTCAGCAACAGCATGCTCGCCACCACCGCTCAGGTCACGGTGCGCTCGGGGAGGCTGTTGATCGTGCACACCCCCGCTGAGCCACCCTTTGCGGCTGCCCACCCAGCGGAGCCCGAGGAGACCTAGCTATGAACAGGGTCACCCGTGCGATCGAGCGTTCGTGGCCGGCGGCGGCCCTGGTCGCAGCCTGCTTACTCCTCTGGGAGCTGCTTGCCAGATCCCTAGGCCTACAAGACTGGCTACTGCCCGCACCCAGCGACGTATGGCGCGCTGGAGTGGCCTCATCGTCGCTGCTCTGGCCTCACGTCTGGCGCACCCTGAGCGAGACTTTGGTGGGCTTTGCCGCCGCGCTGGTCTTGGGCCTGGGCCTGGGCATGGCCATCGACCTCTCGCCCCTGTTGCGGCGGGCGCTCTATCCGCTGCTGGTGGCATCACAAACTGTGCCCACCATCGCGATTGCGCCGCTGCTGGCCATTTGGTTTGGCTATGGCCTACTACCCAAAGTGATCGTGGTTGGCTTGGTCTGCTTCTTCCCCATCGTGGTCAACACGGCAGACGGGCTCCGCGCCACCAACCCCGATCTGCTCGCCCTCTTGCGCACTATGGGTGCCAGCCGCCGCGATCTGTTCCTCAAGGTGCGGCTGCCGTCGGCGCTGCCGATGATCCTCACCGGCATCAAAGTGGCCATCACCTACAGAGTCGTGGGCGCGATCATGGGTGAGTGGGTGGGCGCGAGCAGCGGCCTGGGCATTTTCATGCTGCGCGCCAGCAACTCGTTCCGCACCGATTGGGTGTTCGTCAGCGTTTTCACGAGCGCCGCGCTCAGCCTGGCGCTATTCGGCGCAGTCAGCCTGGTCGAGCGGCTGTTGCAGCCCTGGAAATCAGCTCGACAAGAGCATTGGGAGGAGCTATAGCTATGCGTCCACCAGCGCCCCGTTACCTAGTCATCGCCTTGCTTACGACCTTAGCCTGCGCCCTGAGTGGCTGTGGCCACGCCGAGGCCAACGAGCACGTTGTCCTCTCTCTGGATTGGGTGCCTAACACCAACCACACCGGCTTTTACGTCGCCCTCGACAAGGGTTGGTATGCCGAAGAAGGCCTCGATGTCGAGATCCAGGTCCCCTCTGACCCGGCCGCGGCCCTCAAACAGGTGGCGGCCGGCAACACGCCCTTTGGCGTGAGCTTTCAGGATGAGGTCACCATCGCTCGATCCAATGGCATCCCTGTGGTGTCCGTCGCGGCGATCATTCAACACAACACCTCGGCCATCGCCTCACTCGCCTCGGCGGGCATTCAGAGCGCGGCCGACTTTGAGGGCAAGACCTACGCTGCCTTCGGCACGGCCATCGAGCGCCCGATGCTGCAGGGCCTGATGCAATGCGCGGGCGCCGACGTGAATCGGCTCGAGTTCGTCGATGTGGGCTATGACACGCTGCCCGCCCTCGTCGGCGGGCGGGCCGACTTGATCTGGATCTTTCAGGGCTGGGACGGCATCCAGGCGCAACTCAAGGGCATCGAGCTCAACGTGATCCCCTTCTATGGAGGTTGCGTGCCCGACTATTACACGCCGGTGATCATCGCAGGAGAGACGATCATCGCCGAACGGCCAGAGCTGGTCGAACGCTTCATGCGCGCCACAGCCCGGGGCTATGACTTTGCGATCGCAAACCCGAGCGAGGCGGCCGACATCCTGCTCAAGCACTCCCCCGAGACCGACGCCCAACTGGCGCACGCCAGCCAAGAGTGGCTGAGCGCCCAATACCAAGCCGACGCCCCGCAGTGGGGCCTCCAGAAGGAGGAGGTGTGGGCGGAATTCGCTTCCTGGATGGCCGACAATGACCTCTTGGCCAAGCCCATCGACCCAAAGGCGGCCTTCACCAACGACTTTATTCCCGAGTAGCGCCATGGTCGAGCCCGCCGTTCAAGTCACGCAAGTCACCAAGTCCTTCCGCGTAGACGGCCAGGTCGTCCGCGCGCTGCAGGACGTGAGCTTACACGCAGCCGAGGGTGAGTTCGTCTCGCTCGTCGGGCCTAGTGGCTGCGGCAAGAGCACGCTGCTGAACCTGATCTGCGGGCTGATGGAGCCAGACAGCGGCACGATCCGCCTGCAGGGAGACGATGGCCCACGGCTCGGGCGAGTGGGCTTGATGCCCCAGCAAGACCTGCTGCTGCCCTGGAGGCGCCTCCTCGACAACGTGTTGCTGGGGCCAGAGGTACAACGTCGCGACCGCGACCAAGCCCGGCAAGAAGCCCTGTCTCTGCTGCCCTTGTTCGGCCTCCAGGGTTTCGAACAGATGTATCCCGGTCAGCTGTCTGGCGGCATGCGGCAACGTGCGGCTTTGCTGCGCACCATGCTGTGCCACCCGACCGTGCTCGCACTGGATGAGCCTTTCGGCGCGCTCGATGCGCTCACCCGCCGCGCGATGCGCGACTGGCTGCTCCAGGTGTGGCAGCGCTTTCGCCAAACGGTGGTCTTTGTCACTCACGATGTGGACGAGGCGATCTGGCTGGCCGATCGCGTGCTGGTGATGTCGCCGCGGCCAGGCACCGTTGCCTTGGAAGTGGTCGTCCCCTTGTCGCGGCCACGGCACTCTCGCGACATGGAGTCGCCGGCGGTGAGCGCCACCCGCGCGCAGTTGCTCGCTGCGTTGGGGCTGTAGATGGGCCGTCCGATCACCATCACCAAGCTCGATCATTCCGGCCGAGAGCGCACCAGCTACTCGGGAGAGATCGTCTATGCCGACCAGACGTTGACGGTAGTGCGCTGCCGTTGGGCAGCCGGGAACCCGTTCCAGGTCGGCAGCTTCTGTCTCACCGAGGGCGACATCCTCTTCGAACACTATTACGCAGGCAAGCCATTCAACATCTTGGCCGTCTTTAGCCCGACCGGCCAATACAAGGGCGCCTACTGCAACGTCACCACGCCGCCCGAGATCACGCCCGATGCGATCCGCTGGCGAGACTTGGTGCTGGACCTGCTCGTGCTACCCGACGGCGCGACCATCGAGCTCGATCGTGACGAGCTCTTGGCGCTGCCCTCAGCCGAGCCGCTACTCACCGAGGCCGAGGCCGGCCTGGCTGCCCTGCGACAATGGCTAGCCGAACGGCCCTCGGTGCTCGACAGAGGAGACTTGGCTCGATAGAATAGGGGTATGCCAGAATTATCACGGTCCGATCAGCAAAGCCGTTATCTCTTGATGATCCCTTTGCCCCGAGCCGTTGCGGTGCGCATCGAAGATCGCTTCTTGCCCAAATTGGGCGCGACGCGGCCGGCGATGGGGTATCACATCTCGTTGGTCGGGCCATTTTTCTGGGTAGACCAGATGACCGACAACACCCTGGAGCGCCTTCAGCGGGCCTGTGCTCGAGCCAAGCCGTTGCAATTGACGATCAGTGGCTTGGATGTTTTCGAGAATGCACCCGACGATTGCGGTGTGTTCCTTAACGTTCATCCCTTAGGCCCTGTGCGGCAGCTATACGAGCAAATGCTCGCTGCCCTGAGCGACGACATTACCCTCCAATATCACCGCGCAGGGCCTTATCGCCCGCACATCACCATTGGCCTCAACCTGCCCTCGCAAGTGTGTCAGAGTCTGCGCAACAGCGTCGTAACGCCGTTTCATGCCCGGTTCTGTGCCAACGAGCTTTGGCTCATGGAACAGCCACCGATGAGCCCATGGCTCCCTCTGCTGGCCTTGAGCCTCGGCAGCGCCAAACCGCCACGGGCACTCTCGCGCGAACGGGCGGACGGCTAGATCTCGAACACCTGCCCCCGGTCGGGAATATCTGTGGCTTGCACACCGAGCTCTTCGATCCCGCGCGCGATCGACTGGGCGGCCGGGAGGTCGCCATGCACCACAAAGGCGTGCCGAATCCGTCGCGGCGTCAGCTTGCCGACATAGCCCAGCAGCTCGGGTTCGTCTGCATGTGCGCTATAGCCGTTGATCGACTCGACTCGCGCACGCACTTTATAAGTTCCCCCGAGGATCGAGACCGTCTCAGCACCATCGAGGATACGCCGACCCAACGTGTTCTCAGCCTGAAAGCCCACAAACAGGATAGTATTCCGCGGCGACTCGATGTTGTTCTTCAGGTGGTGCAGGATGCGGCCCGCCTCGCACATGCCTGAAGCGCTGACGATGATTGCCGGCCCTTTGAGGTCGTTGAGCGCCTTGCTCTCCTCGACCCACCGGGTATAGTGCAGCCGCTCAAAGCCAAAGGGATCGCGCACCTCACGCCGAAAAGCCATCGCCTCTTGGTCATAGTACTCGGGGTGCAAGCGAAAGGTCTCGGTTACGTCGATCGCCAGTGGTGAATCGACATAGATGGGCACCTCGGGGATGGCTCCAGCAAGGGTGAGCCGATGGAGCGCATAGACCAGCTCTTGGGTGCGGCCCACAGCAAATGCGGGAATGATCACCTTGCCACCGCGCTCGACCGTGTCGATGATGATGCGGCGTGCCTTTTCCTGCGCCTGCTCGGGGCTTTCGTGCGTGCGGCCGCCGTAGGTGCTCTCGGTGATGAGATAGTCCACATCGGGCACTACTTGAGGATCGCGCAGGATGGGCAAGCCTATCCGACCCACATCGCCGGTGAACATGAGGCGGTAGTTCCGCCCGCCCTCTTGCACATCGAGGGCAGTAAAGGCTGAGCCGAGGATATGGCCTGCATCGAAGAAAGTGAGCTTGACGCCCGTGGCGATCGGCAGAGGCCGTTCGTAGCCTACCCCCACAAAATCCCTAAGGCTGCGCGTGGCATCCTCCTCCGTGTAGATCGGCTCGACGGCCTCTGCGCCGCGCAGGCCGCGCTTGCGGTTCAGATAGGCGGCGTCGCTCTCCATGATGTTGGCCGAGTCGCGCAACATGCTGCTACAGAGGTCGCGCGTTGCATGCGTCGCATAGATCGGCCCATCATAGCCCGAGCGCACTAGATTGGGGATGTTACCGCTATGGTCGATGTGCGCGTGAGAGAGCACCATCGCGTCGACTTGGCGCGCGTCAAACGGCAAGTTCCGGTTGCGCTCAAAGGCCTCCTGACGATGCCCTTGGAACAGGCCGCACTCGAGCAGGATCCGCGTGCCATTGACCTCGAGCAGATGCATCGACCCGGTGACGGTCCGCGCCGCGCCCCAGAAATGGATTATCATGACGCCTCCTGCACACGACTGGCCCCATTATCGACCGTGCCTGCCCTGAGTCAACCTGCGAGTTGTCCTTCTAGCCATATTGGGCGTATCCTCTCACGTCAGGCGGGTTTATGTACGGTGGGCGTGTCCAGACGCACAAGGGGGTAGCCATGGCCAGCAATGTGATCATCGAGCCTGTCTGCACCAAGAAAGAGCTCCGCGATTTTGTGATGTTCCCCTATCGAGTCTATCGCAATGACCCCAACTGGGTGGCGCCCCTCATCAGCGACCGCATGAAACACTTTGACCCCCAAGAAAATCCCTTCTTCGAGCACGCCGCCATCCAGCTCTTTCGCGCGCGACGCGACGGGCAGACGGTGGGCACCATCGCCGCCATCGACGACGAAGCACACAAGGCGACGTGGAACGAACCCGTAGGCTTTTTTGGCGCGTTCGAGGTATTGCACGACTATGAGGCCGCCGCGGCTCTATTCGATGCGGCACGTACCTGGCTGGCTGCGCGAGGGATCGAGACGATGCGTGGCCCCTTTGACCTCAACGTCAACGATGAGATCGGCCTGCTGGTCGAGGGCCGCGATGGCCCGCCCGTAGTGATGATGACCTATTGCCCCGCCTACTATCAAGAGTTCATCGAGGCCTATGGCATGACCAAGGCCAAGGATGTCCTGGCCTTCAAGATTCAGCTTTCACAGTTCGGCCCCAACGGGGAGGGCCTGCCCGAGCGCGTGTCCCGCACGGCCAGGGTCGCTACCGAGCGCTATCGCGTCACCATGCGCAAGATCGACTTTGCTCATCTCGATAGAGAACTCGAACAGATCAGGATGATCTACCGTGCCGCTTGGGCCAAGAACTGGGGTGCCGTGCCAGTGACCGACGCCGAGTTCGATCACCTGGCCAATGGCCTCAAACAGATTGCCGATCGCGACCTGTCGTACCTCGCTTTCATCGACGACCAGCCGGTGGGGGTGTTTGTGGCGCTGCCAGACTATTGCCAGCCGTTGCATCACATGAACGGCCGGATGCTGCCCTTTGGCTGGATCAGCTTTCTCCGGTACCGGCGCAAGATCGACGGCTTTCGCGTCTTGATCATGGGTGTGCTCGAAGAGCACCGCCTCAAGGGTGTCGAGGCCCTGTTCTACAAGGCCGCCTGTGAGGCCGCTGTCCGCAAGGGCTACAAATGGACCGAGCTGTCGTGGATTCTCGAGGACAATTACAAGATGATCCGCGGCATCGAGGCGATGGGCGGTGAGGTCTATCGCCGCTACCGCATCTATGACGTGCCGACCAAAGAGCAACATGCCTCTTGATCGCCGCCCTATCCGCATCGTCACCGATAGCGCCGCAGATCTCCCAGCCGACATTGTCGGGCGGCTCGAGATCACCGTCGTGCCGTTGCTGATCTCTGTTGGCCAAGAGACTTTTGCCGATCAGCAGCTCAGCAGCCACGAGTTCTGGCGGCGCGTCCATGGTGCGTTCTGGCCCAAGACCTCACAGCCACCGATCGGCGCCTTCATCCAGGCTTTTGAGCGGCTGACTGAGCAGGGCTATGACGTCATCTGCGTGACCTTTACCGCCGCGCACTCGGGCACCTTCAACTCGGCTTGGAGCGCCGCCAGCCGCTTTGGCGACCGCGTTACGGTGGTGGATTCGCGCTCGATCTCGCTCGCTGAGGGCTGGCAGGTGCTACGGGCGGCGAAGCTGGCGTTGCAGGGGGCCAGTCGCGACGACATCTTGGCCGCCATTGCCTCGCTGCGCGACAGGACACGCATCTATGTCCAGCTCGATTCGCTCGAGGCCATGCGTCGCGGCGGGCGTGCCGCACTGCTCATGCCGACCATCGACCGCGTGATGCGAGCGCTCGATATCAAGCCCATCTTGAACGTCGTTGAGGGACAGTTACGGTTGCTGGGGATGGCTCGATCATCCGCCAAGGGGTTGGCGCGCATCGCGAGCGAGATGGCCACGCTTGGCCCACTCGAGATGGTGCAGGTGATGCATTTTGGCGCTGAACAGGCCGCACAGCACCTGGCCCACCAACTGGCCAACGCCACCCACATCGCCCTGGAGCGCATAGGCGTCGGCGAAGTGGGCCAGGTGTTGGCCTGCCATGGCGGCCTAGGGGTCATCGGCGTGGGTGGGCTGCTCGCCCCCCAACCAGAAGACCGCCTCTAGTGCTGAAAGATCCGCCCGCGCCGCAGCAAGTTCGCGTTTGAGACCACGGTGATCGAGCTGCTGGCCATGGCGATCTCGGCCAAAGCCGGGTGCATCAGGCCCAACACGGCCAGTGGCAGCATCACCACGTTGTAGAAAAAGGCCCAGAATAGGTTCTGCTTGATCTTGGCCAAGGTGGCGCGCGAAAGGCGCACCGCATCGACCAGCGCCCAGAGATCGTTGCGCACTAGCGTCACGTCGGCCGCCTCGATGGCGATGTCGGTGCCAGTGCCCATGGCCACACCCACTGCCGCCGCAGATAGCGCCGGCGCGTCGTTGATGCCATCGCCCACCATGATCGCGGCGCCGCCCTGGGCCTGCAGCCGCTCTACCTCAGCGACCTTACCCGCTGGCAACACGCCCGCCAGCACGTGCTCGATCCCCGCCTGCTGTGCAATCGCGGTAGCCGTTTGCTCATTGTCGCCGGTCAGCAGTGTTGGTTGCAGCCCCAGGGCCTTGAGTGCGGCGATCACCGCGCGCGCCTCAGGCTTGAGTGGGTCGGCGAGGGCCAGCAAGCCCAACACCCGGCCGCCCGCCGCGACATAGATCACCGTCATGGCCTGCGCCTCCAGGACGGCAGCCCTTTCCTGCAGCGGAGACGGATCTAGCCCCAGATCGCGCAGCCAGTTTGCATTGCCCACGAGCACCTCGGCGCCCTCCACCCGGCCCCGAATGCCCAGGCCCCGTTCGATCATTACGCCCTCAGCCGCGATAGGGGCCAGTACGCGCTGCTCGGCATAGCTCACCACCGCGCGCCCTAGCGGATGCTCGCTACCCCTCTCGACAGCCGCTGCCAGGCGCACCACTTCATCGGCATCATCGTGCAGCGTCATCACATCCATGACCTGCGGGCGGCCTAGCGTCAGCGTGCCCGTCTTGTCCAAGATCACTTGCTTGGCCTGTCCCATGACCTGGATGGCCGCTCCGTCGCGGATGAGGATGCCGTGCTCGGCGCCCATACCGCTGCCCACCATCAAGGCCGTCGGCGTGGCCAAACCCAGCGCGCAGGGGCACGCGATCACCAGCGTGGCGATGCTCGCCACCATCGCCAGGGTCGCGGGAGTCAGCGTCGGATCCACCCACGGGAGCGTACGTTGCGCAGCCACCAGCACCGGCCTCAACTGGTCGCCAAACACCAGCCAGCCGACAAACGTCAGGCCAGCCAGCCCAAGGATGACCGGCACGAACACCGCCGTCACTCGATCGGCAAAGGCTTGAATGGGCACGCGGCTGCCCTGGGCCTCTTCGACCAGACGAACGACCTGCGCCAGGAATGTATCGGCGCCCACATGTGTGGCCTGGATGTGCAAGAGCCCATCCTGATTGACTGTGCCCCCGATCACCGGATCGCCCACGCGCTTGGCCACCGGCAGAGACTCGCCCGTGGCCATAGACTCATCGGCGCTGCTCTCGCCCCAGATCACCACGCCGTCGGTAGGCAGCTTTTCACCGGGGCGTACTACCAACACATCGCCGACCCGCACCTGAGCAATAGGCACCTCATATTCCTCACCGTCGACGAGCAGCCGCGCCGTCTTGGCGCCAAGCTGCGCCAGCTTGCGGATCGCCTGCGAGGCGCGCCCCTTGGCGCTGGCCTCGATATAGCGCCCGGTAAGGTGAATGGCCATGATCATCGCCGCTACGGCGCTATAGCTCGACAACGGCGTGAACAGCGACAACGGCCCGCTTACCCATGAGGCCGCCGTACCCACCGCGATGAGGACATCCATATTGGCGCTGCCGTGGGTGACCGACTTGAAGGCCGAACGAAACGTGGGCGCCCCCGGCCATACCAACACGGGCAGCGCCAGCAGCGACAGCGTGATCTCGATCGCGGCCATGCTGGGCCACATCAGGCCAAAGAGCATGTGCGCCAGCATGAGCGCCATCGCCGGGCCAGTAAAGGCCCAGGCGATCCACAGCCGGCGTCGAGCGGCCTGCATCTTGAGTTCGTCGGGGTCTGGGCCAGCAGCCACGAGCGGCTCTTCGAGGGGCAGTAGCTCATAGCCGGCATCTTCAATGGCCTTCCGCAGTGTGTCGATGGTGACGAGCGAGGGCACGTACTCGACCGTGGCCCGTTCGGTGGCCAGGTTGGCGTGGGCGCTCAAGACGCCATCCACCTTGCTCAGCGCGCGTTCGACGTGATGCACGCAAGCGGCACAGGTCATACCGCCGATCGGCAGCACTTGCTTGACGGTGCGCACGTCATAGCCCGCGTCGCGCACGGTGTGAACCAGGCCAGCGCCATCGATCAGCGCAGGGTCATAGATCACGCTAGCCTTCTCGGTGGCGATATTGACTACCGCCGAGTTCACGCCCTCGGCCCGCGATAGGTTACGCTCCACAGTTCGCGAGCAAGCGGCGCAGGTCATGCCCAAGACATCGAGTTGCACCTCTTTGGCCATCGGCACCTCCTGGTCACAATACTACAATATATGACTAAAATAGTCAACTATTATGGGCGGCCAACGCAAACGCCACCCGGCAAGGGTGGCGTCCAGGTGTTGCTCAGTGCACTTCTCAAGCGCGATGAGGTCGGCGTCGCCACGGCAAGCGCTCTGCCCAAAGTCTGAATACCGTGTACACCGACCGGGTGATCTCGGTGCGCGATATCTTGGAGGCGCCGGCCTCGCGGTCGTGAAAGATGATGGGGAGCTCGGCCACGCGATAGCCCCGGCGCTCGCAGCGAGTCAACATCTCGACGAGAAAGGAGTAGCCGCTCGAAAAGATCGTGTCGAGTCCGATATGTTCGAGCACCTCGCGGCGGTAGCAGCGATAGCCCGCGGTGCAATCATGCGCGTGCAACCCCAGCAAGGTGCGCGCAAAGAGGTTCGCTCCCCAGCTCAAAAAGCGCCGCGACAGAGGCCAGCCCTCGGTGCCCCCTTGGGGCACATAGCGCGAGCCGATGGCCAGGTCGCACTGAGACATCAACGCGAGGAGGCCGGGCAGATAGCGTGGGTGATGTGAAAAGTCGGCGTCCATGGTGATCGCATAGCCATAACCTTGACTCAGGGCCTGGCGAAAGCCGGCAGTATAGGCCGTACCCAAGCCCAGTTTGCCCGCGCGATGGATCACCGAGACGCGCGGATCTTGTTCAGCCAGGCGGTCGGCGAGCTTGCCCGTGCCGTCGGGCGAGTGATCGTCCACCACCACCACATGCAGCGGCGCGTCTTGCTGCAGAATGAGGGTCACCAGGCGCTCGATGTTCTCGGCCTCGTTGTAGGTGGGAACGATCACGAGGGCCGTTGAGGCCAGATCTTGTTCCATGAGTTCCCCTAGGCAGAGGGCTTCCAGCTTCGATAGCGGAACAATGCCCTCACGGCCGGCACGCCATCGCGCCAGGGAGAGAGCTTTTTGGCCTCGCGCGGGGCATAGGCAATGGGCACCTCGGCGATGCGGCAGCCCAGGCGTGCCACCTTGGCCGTGATCTCGGGCTCGAGATCGAAGCGATTGCACTCGAGAGCAAGCTGGCGCGCCACAGAGGTGGCCATCACCTTGTAGCAGGTCTCCATGTCGTGGAGGTGTGTGCCGTACAGCAAGTTCGTGAGCATCGTGAGAAACTGGTTGCCCCAGCGCATCATCGGCTTTTGAGCCGAGAGGTCGCGCACGCCATAGACCACATCGGCCTCGCCGGCGATGATCGGCGCGAGCAGGGCCGGATAGTCGGCGGGGTCGTATTCGAGATCGGCATCCTGGATGATCACGGCATCGCCCGTGGCCGCAGCCAATGCTGTGCGGATTCCCGCACCTTTGCCACGATTGACGGGATGGCGTTTCTTCACGAGGTTGGGCATCGACAGGCGTTCGAGGATGGCGGGCGTCTCATCGGTCGAGCAGTCATCGACCACGATGATCTCTTTCTCGATAGGCACCGCGTCGACCCGCTGGAGGATCGTCTCTAGACCAGCCTCCTCGTTGTACACGGGGATGAGCACCGAGAGCTTGAACAACTTGGTCCCTTCACAGAGAAGTTACACGAGGATCAAAGCAGGCGCCATAATAGCCGCGCCCGGGCGACCTGTCAATCCATGACCTCGTAGCAAAGCTTGGCCGTTGCAGGCCCCTTGTGCTACAGTGACGGCTGTGATTATACTCTGCTTCAGCCAGCGGGCCCTATCCAGAAACGAGGTGTGGTGGGCGAGGCGAATGAGGGGTTAGTCATCCGCACCCACGGCGGGCACTATTACGTGCAGACCGCCGACCAGGCGGCTGAGCCGGTCGACTGCAACGTGCGTGGCCGCCTGAAGAAAGAGCGCCAGCAGGCCGACCTCGTGGTCATCGGCGACCGCGTCGAGTTCGAGCGCAATTCAGATGGCACCGGCACGATCACCCGCGTATTGCCGCGCCGGTCGGTGCTCTCTCGGCGCTCGCCTCCGCCGCGCCCCGGAACGCGCTCGACTCGCGAGCAAGTCATCGTCGCCAACCCCGACCAGGTGTTGGTCGTATTTGCCCTGGGCAGCCCGCCTCTGAACCCACTGACCCTCGACCGCTACCTCGTCGCCTGCGCCGTAGCCCGGCTGCCCGCGATCGTGGTGGCTAACAAGAGCGACATGCCCCTGGTCGATGAAGAGCGGCAGTTGCTCGAGCGCTATCAGCGGCTGGGCTACACTGTGCTCTTTACCAGCACAGAGACGGGCGAGAACCTCGAGCGGCTGCGCGAACTGCTGCGCGGCAAGCTCTCGGTGCTCACGGGCCCGTCAGGCGTGGGCAAGTCGAGTCTGCTCAATGCGCTCTGGCCACACCTGAACCTCGAAGTAGGCGAGGTCAGCGCCTACCACGACAAGGGCAAACACACCACTGTAGTGGCGCAGCTGTTCCATCCCGAGCCAGACATCTGGGTGGCCGATACACCCGGGTTGCGCGTGTTCTATTTCTGGGACATCGACAGCGAGCAGCTCGATGCGTTCTTCCCCGAGTTCCAACCCTACCTGGGGCAGTGTCGCTTTCAACCCTGTACGCATCTACACGAGCCAGGCTGTGCCATCATCGCCGCCACCGAGCGCGGCGAGATCGATGCCTTGCGCTATGAGAGCTATTGCCGCATGTTCGCCATCCAGCAGGAATCCTAGGAGGCGTGGCCATGTCCTATCCGCGCTTTGATCGTTCACGGCTGCGGCTGTTGCCCCTGGCTGAACGCGCTCACGACTATGGTCTCGACACCCTACAAGCCTTGAATGCGCCTCTGCCCGACTATGCCGATGACCGGCTGCCCATGCTGGCCCAGCGCATCGTCGCTGCGCAGGGACAGGGCAGCGCAGTCATTCTGATGATGGGCGCGCACCTGATCAAGTACGGCCTATCGCGCTACATCATCGATCTGCTGCAGCGCGGCGCGCTGAGTTGCATCGGCGTCAACGGCGCCTGCACCATCCACGACTATGAGCTGGCCCTGATCGGCGCAACCTCAGAGAGCGTGGCCCGCTACATCCGCCAGGGGCAGTTCGGCTTGTGGCACGAGACGGGCCGCCTCAACGAGCTGGCGCAGACCGCCGCAACCGAGGGCCTTGGCTTGGGCGAGGCGATCGGCCGCGCCATCTGGGAAGAGCGCCTGCGCCACCGCGAGGTGAGCATCTTGGGCTGGGCCTATCACCTGGGCATACCCGTCACCGTGCACGTGGGCATTGGCAATGACATCGTCCACGAGCACCCCAACTGCAACGGCGCTGCCTGGGGCGCTGCGTCGTACACCGATTTCCTCGTCCTCGCCGAGCAGGTACGGCATCTCGAGGGTGGGGTATTGCTGAACGTGGGCACCGCCGTGATGGGCCCTGAGGTCTATCTGAAGGCCCTCTCGATGGCGCGCAATGTCGAGCAGCAGGACGGCCGCGAGCTGTGCCATTTCACCACTGCCGTGTTTGACCTGCAA
Source organism: Anaerolineales bacterium (assembly GCA_039680625.1). Lineage (GTDB taxonomy): Bacteria > Chloroflexota > Anaerolineae > UBA1429 > UBA1429 > JAAYDS01. Next base: position 19,079 of record JBDKSN010000054.1, read on the forward strand.
GATCTGGGTGCTGACCTGGCCCACGAGCCGGGCAAAGACGACGCACGCTATTACTTTCGCCCCTACAAGACCATTCTAGTGCGCACCGTGGCCGATGGCGGCGAGAGCATGTACTTTCAAGCGCCGCATCAGCACACCATTCCCATGCTGCATCATCACATCGTCGAGGCGCTGGAGGCAGCGCGATGAACCGCGAGCGCTTGCAAGAGCTGTTGCGGGCGATGGCCGGCCTGCGGCTGCTGGTGATCGGCGACTATTTCCTCGACCTGTATCTCGACATCGACCGGCGCCTGGCCGAGGTCTCGCTCGAAACCGGGCTTGAAGCGCATCAGGTGGTGGCTCGACGGGCCAGCCCTGGCGCCGCCGGCAATGTTGCAGCGAACGCGCATGCGCTAGGGGCACAGGTGACTGCCCTGGGCGCGATCGGCGACGACGGTAACGGCTATGATCTGGTACGAGTACTGGACAGGATGGGCATTGCAACCGCGGCCCTTGTGCGTGACGAAGCGCTCGTGACACCCACCTACACCAAGCCCCTGCTGCGCGAGCCCGACGGTCGTGTGCACGAGCTGAACCGCCTCGACATCAAGAACCGCCGGCCTCTTCCCGCGGCCATCGAGGCCGAGTTGGTTGCGCGTCTGGCGGCGTTGGCCCCTCTAGCAGACGGCATCATCGTCAACGATCAAGTACCCGAGGCCGACCAGGGCGCGATCACCTCGCGCGTGCGCGAGGCCCTGATCGCGCTTGGGGCGGCGCGGCCAGCTCTGCCTATCACCGTGGATTCGCGTCAACGCATCGGCCTCTTCCATCAGCTGACCCTCAAGCCCAATGAGCACGAGGCACTGGCTGCGCTGGGCCGGCCTGCCACCGAGGACCTCGACGAGATCACCGCTGCTGCTCAGCAGCTGTCCCGTCAGGCAGGGCGTCCCGTGTTTTGCACCGTAGGGGCGCGAGGCTGCTTGGTCTGCTGGGGCGCCCAGGCCACCCTGGTGCCCGCGGTGCCGGTGCATGGCGAGATCGATATCGTGGGCGCGGGGGATACGGCCCTGGCGGCCATCACCGCCGCGCTTGGCGTGGGTGCTACACCGCCAGAGGCCGCCTTGCTAGGAAACCTGGCCGCCTCAGTGAGCATCCAGTGCCTGGGCACCACCGGCACGGCTTCGCCAAACCAGATCATGGCCGCCTATGAGGCCTGGAGTGTCGGACGCTAGTCAAAGATCGGCAAGGGATCGCCCATGACGGGCAGTGGCTTGGCGATCTTGAGATCCCACCAGGCACGCGCCGTAGCCAGCACGTCGCGCCACCAGTAGCTCTGTACGAGGCTGTATTGCCGGCGATCGGCGGCGACACCTACGACATCTAGCCCCAGGCTATCGGCAGTGAACAGCGCTCGATCGAGATGATACTCTTGCGTCACCAGGATCGCGTCATCGACCATAAAGATGTGCTTGGCGCGATAACAGCTGTCATAGGTGCGCCGCCCTGCATAATCCAGCACGACATCCTCGCGGGGCACGCCCAGGCTCAGGGCATAGTCGAGC
>JBDKSN010000055.1:0-26951 GCA_039680625.1 Anaerolineales bacterium
CACCGTCCAGGATGTCCTTGATATGCGCCGTGACTTCGCTGACGGTCCTGACCTGCATGCGGCCATTATAGCATAGTTCTCACCATGTGGATGCGCCCATCTGGGCGAGAGTATGCAGCGCTCGCGACAGATGGCGGCAGCCCAAAACGGTAGCCAACCATGGCTTGCCCAGAACCGCTAAACGTCTATAATGGTGGCGATGTCGGGTGCCTGCTCCGTGAGTGAGCAGCGCTTTGATTGCTAGTACCTGACTAAAACACAATCTCATAGTAAGCGAAAGCAGTGCCATGGATCTCAACGTGGAATTCCTTGGGCTTGCTCGTGAGTTGGCTGGCACAAAGTCGTGCAGCATCCGCCTCGAGAACGGCGCAAGTTATCGCTGTCTTGTCTCCAGCCTCGCTCAAAGCTTCCCCGCATTCGTTGGCCCGATCATTGACGGCAGTTCTGGTGAGCTGACGTCTGCTTTCATGCTGAACGTCGCCGGCCGTGCCGTGGTCACCGACCTCGATGCTCCGGCGGCCGATGGTCAGCAGGTGTTGTTGTTGTTCGCGGAAGCAGGAGGGTAGAGCGATGTATGCTTATACTGGCCGCATCCTGCACATCGATGCGACCACCCGCCACACATACGTCGAAACCGTCACCCCCGAGTTTCTCAAACGTTACTTGGGTGGTGTTGGTTTGGCCACTCGTCTGGTCTATGACAACACGCCCGCCGGTTGCGATCCCTTAGGCCCCGACAACGCCTTGTGTTTTGCGTGCAGTGCGTTTGCGGGTACGACCATGCCGGTGGGCACCAAACATGGCGTGGCCAGCAAGTCCCCTCTCACCGGCATGATCGGCGACTCGCTGTCGGGCAGCTTTTTCTCCGAGATGCTGCGCCGCGCTGGCTGGGATGGCATCGTGATCAAGGGCCAGTCGCCCGACTGGGTGGTCGTCTGGGTCGACGATGATGAGGTGAGGTTCCTCGATGCCACGCCCTATCTCGGCTTGGGCACCATCTCGACACAAGAGGCCATTCGCCGAGATCTAGGCGACGAGAACATCCGTGTATCCTCGATCGGGCCGGCTGGTGAGAACTTGGTGCGCTTTGCGTTGATCGACAACGATGGCCGACAGGTAGGCCGCACGGGCAACGGCGCGGTGATGGGTTCCAAGCGCATCAAGGCGCTGGCCATCCGCGGTTCGCACGGCATCAGCGTCGCCGATCCCGAGGGCCTCATGCGGGCCACTCGTGAGTTGATCAAGGTTGCTCAAGGCCCCGGCACGCTCAAGTATCGCTCTCTGGGTACCCCCTCTAACGTGCTCAACCTGAATGCTATGGGCGTGCTACCCACGCGTAATTTCTCCGAGACGGTCTTTGAGCACGCCGAACAAGTCAGTGGCGAACATCTGCGCGACCACTACAAGGTCAAGTCAGTGGCTTGCTCGGGCTGCCCAATCGCTTGTGAACAGTGGGGCGCCGTGCGTGAGGGCAAATACAAGGGGGCGCGCATTGGCCTCGATTATGAGCCGCTCTTTTCGCTAGGCCCCAACTGCGGAATGGCCTCTCTTCCGCCCATCATCAAACTCGCTCAGATGTGCGATGACCTTGGCATGGATGCCATGAGCGCGGGCGTGGTGCTCAGTTGGGCTATGGAGTGCTTTGAGCGTGGCATCCTGGACACCAAAGACACCGATGGCCTCGAACTTCGCTTTGGCAATGACGAAGCTGCCGCGGTCTTGCTCGAGAGGATCGCCTACCGCGAGGGCCTGGGAGACCTGCTGGCCGAAGGCGTCAAGCGAGCCTCAGAGCGGGTTGGCCAAGGCAGCGAGCACTTTGCCATGCACTCCAAGGGGCTAGAGCTCCCCGGCTATGATGTACGTGGCCTCAAGACCTTTGCCATGGGCCTGGCGGTAGGTACGCGTGGGGCGTGCCACAACCGCACCCTGTCTTATGAGATCGACATCAAGGGCAAGGTCGACCGCTTCACGGTGGGGCCGGGTCGGGGCAAGATGGTGGTAGAGACCGAGAACTTTGCCTGCATCCTCGATTGCCTGGTGCTGTGCAAGTTCTTGCGCAACTGCTTTACCGATTTCAACACCGAGGTTGCCCGCCTCTATACGATGACCACCGGCATCGAGATCACGCCCGAGGAGCTGGCCGCGGTGGGTGAGCGCGTGTGCAACCTCAAGAAGGCCTTCAACATCCGCGAGGGCTGGACCCGTGCCGACGATTGGCTCCCTCCGCGCGTGTTCGAGGACCCGATCCCCAGTGGGCCGGGCAAGGGCGTCTATATCACGCCTGACGAACTCAACTATCTCATCGACGACTATTATGCAGCGCGCGGTTGGACGCCCGAGGGGTTGATCCCGAAGGAAAAGCTGATCGAGTTGGACCTGCCCGATATTGCTCAAGACATTGGCGTCGAGACGAACGAGACGCCGATCACCGTCAAGACCGAGGAGGGCTAGCATGGGCGAGGTCGGCTACAAGCACATCGTCTGTGACCCCGCGGCTTGCACTGGCTGCCGCCTGTGCGAGTATGCCTGCTCGATGACCAAGATGCGCCGCTATGACCCCAATTACAGCCGCATCCGCGTCGTGCGCATCGAGCCGATCACCATGCTGGCGATCACTTGCCGCCTGTGCGAAGACGCGCCGTGCATCATCGCCTGCCCACGAGACGCTCTGTCACGCTCGGAAGCGAACGGCACCATCTTGGTGAACGACGACAAGTGCGATGGCTGTGGCTGGTGTGTCGAAGCTTGCGACTTTGGCGCCATCGTGCTCAACCCCGAGTCGCGGCACGCCGAGATCTGCGACCTATGCGCCGACGAGCAAGATGGGCCGCAATGCGTGGCCTTTTGCCCCAAAGAGGCCCTCTCGCTCTCGACCGCCGAGGTGGTGCGGCAGAATGCGCGCCGCGAGGTGGTCTCTCGGCTCGTCGAGGAACTGGGATAGCCCCTTGTGTGCGGAGTCTGCCACGCCTGACAGGCTCCGCACGTGATGATCGAGGAGTGCATTATGCCTGATCGTGATGAGCTGCGCATCGGCGTGTACGTCTGCAGCTGCGGCGCCAACATCGGCAGTGTGATCAGCCCTGCGGCCGTCGCCGATTATGCCGCTGGCCTGCCCGATGTCGTTTTGGCCAGAGACAATCTCTACATGTGCGGTGACCCTGGCCAGAACCTGATCCGCACCGACATTCGCGAGCACCACCTGAACCGCGTGGTCATCGCCGCTTGCAGCGTACGTATGCATGAGCCTACATTTCGCGCGTGCGTGGCCGAGGCCGGACTCAACCCGTTCTTGATGGAGATGACCAACATTCGCGAGCAAGACACCTGGGTGCACGGGCATGATCCCGAGGGTGCCCTGCTCAAGGCCAAAGAGCTCGTCGCCGCTGCCGTCGCCAAAGTGCGCCACGTGCAGCCCTTGCAGCCGATCGAGGTGCCCGTCACCAAGGCGGCGCTGGTCATCGGTGGCGGTGTGGCGGGTATCAGTGCCGCGCTCGACTTGGGGGACATGGGGATCAAGACCTATCTGGTGGAGCGCGAACAGAGCATCGGCGGCACCATGGCTCAGCTCAACAAGACATTCCCCACGATGGACTGTAGCATTTGAATTCTCGCCCCCAAGATGGTTGACGCGGCGCGTCATCCTCAGGTCGAGATCGTCAGCTATGCCGAAGTAGAGCGGGTCGATGGCTTTATCGGCAATTTCCGCGCGCAGGTCACGCAAAAGCCGCGTTATGTCAAGACTGACCTCTGCACGGGCTGTGGCGAGTGCGCGGCCGTCTGTCCCATCGAAGTACCCAACGAGTTTGAGATCGACCTGGCTCCGCGCAAGGCGATCGACGTGCCCCATGGGCAGGCCGTGCCGCTGATCTATGCGGTCGACCTGGATAGCTGCATCCAGTGCTACCAGTGTGTGACGGCGTGTGGCAAGCGCGATGCCATCGATTTTGGCATGGAGCCCGAGACGCGCGAGCTGGAGATCGGCTCGATCATCATGGCCACTGGCTTTGACAGCTTTGATCCCAGCGTCATCCCCGAGTACGGCTATGGCCGATATCCCAATGTGATCACCGCTATGGAGCTCGAGCGCCTGGCGAACTCGGCGGGGCCTACGGTGGGCAAGCTCATTCGACCCTCCGATGGGCGTACGCCCCAGAGCATGGCCATCATCCAGTGCGTTGGCTCGCGAGACAAGCGTTACTATGAGTATTGCAGTGGCTTTTGCTGCATGTATGCCATCAAGAACGCCGTGTTGCTCAAGCAAGCCAATCACGATATGGAACTCACCATCTTTTACATGGACATTCGGACCCCATCCAAGGGTTATGAAGAGTTCTATAACCGCGCGCGTGAGCTAGGCGTGCGCTTTATCCATGGCCGACCCGCGCAGATCACCGAGGATCCGCTGACGTGCAATCTGCACGTCGTGGCTGAGGATCAAGAGCTGGGGCAGGTGATCGAGCTAGAGGTCGAGATGGTCACCCTGTCATCGGCTGCCATCCCCAAGCGCGATACGGAGGTGATGAGCTCCAGGCTTGCGCTGGCGCGTAGCCCTAGTGGCTTTTTCATGGAATACCATCCGAAGCTGCGCCCGGTCGATTCACCGACCGACGGCATCTTTTTGGCGGGCGCGGCTCAGGGCCCGAAAGATATTCCGGCGAGTGTGGCGCAGGGCAGTGCCGCAGCTTCGCGAGCGGCGCGCGTGTTGAGCAAAGACACCTGGGAGATCGAGCCGGTCATTGCCCGGGTACATCCCGAGCTGTGCATCAGCGCTCAGGGCAAAAGGTGCGGTTTGTGTGCCCAGGCCTGCCCCTATGGCGCCATCACCGTCGAAGTGGGCCAGCCAGCGGTGATCACGCCGGCCAAGTGCCACGGCTGCGGTGGTTGCGCCGCCGAGTGTCCACAGAGCGCGATCACCCAAGACCACTTTACCGATGCCCAGATCGTGGCTCAGCTCGATGCCCTGTTGACCGACAGGCCGGAGGAGAAGATCATCGCCTTTATGTGTCACTGGTGCTCGTATGGCGGCGCCGACAACGCTGGCACCAGCCACTTTGAGTATCCCTCGAGTTCGCGTGGCCTGCGCGTGATGTGTTCGGCGCGTATGGATGAGGATTTCGTCCTCGAGGCCTTTCGCCGGGGCGCGGGCATGGTGCTGGTCTCGGGTTGCCACCCGCAAGATTGCCACTATATCTCGGGCCAGCAAGTGGCGGCTAAACGATTCGACCGCATGGCGCGCCTCTTGCAGCGCATGGGCATCAACCCCGAGCGGTTTCGGCTGGAGTGGATCTCGGCCGCTGAGGGCGACAAGTATGCGAGGGTGATCACCGAGATGGACGCCAAGCTCAAGTCGTTCGACAGAGAGGCGCTCATCGCCGAGACCCGCGCTGCTCGCCCGGCCATCGGCAAACGCCTTGCTCGCTGGAAGGCTTCGCCGCTCATGGTTGACTTGCTGTCTCCGGCCGAGGCCGAAGAGGTACTGGCGTGACCACAGGTATCGGCGGGGATCGTGACTTTGTCGCCGAGGTGCTGGCCGAGCCGGGGGGCGAGCACCTGCTCACCTGCATGTCGTGCGGCACATGCGCGGCTACTTGCCTAGTGCACCGTTACGAGCCCTCGTTCAACCCGCGGCTTGTGCTGCGCCGGGCCGGCTTGGGCTTGAGTCAGATGGTGCTCTCTAGCAGCGAGATCTGGCAGTGCTCTGCCTGCGACCTCTGCTATCCGCGTTGCCCGCAACGGATCCACATCTCGGGGGTGATGAGGGCGATCCGCACCGTGGCCATTCGCCAGGGATACGCTCCGCCGGGACCATTCCCCGAGGTAGACGAGGCCAAGTGCTCGGGCTGCGCGGTGTGTACACGCGCCTGCCCCTATGGCGCCATCGAGCGGGCTGCGAGAGAGATCGACGGTCAAGAGCGCAGCATCGCCCAGGTCGACCCGACTCTGTGCCAGCGGTGTGGCCTCTGCGTTGCCGCGTGCCCTTCGCGCGCGATCTCTATCGCGATGTCCCTTGCGCCGTTCAGCGATGGTGAGCTCCTCCTGCGAATGGGTGCGGGAGGCTGGCTCGATCGCCCCGGGTGGTTGGCGGGCGGCCAGGGTGAGGCACGGATACTGGCTTTGGTCTGTCAGTGGAGTATCCATGCCGACAGCGACTGGGCGGCGCTCGACGGCCTACAGAGCGATGACCTGCGCATCGTGTCGCTGCCCTGCTCGGGCCGCGTCGACCCGGCGATGATCCTGCTGGCGTTGAGCCGAGGCGCCGATGGTGTGTTGGTCGTCGGTTGCGCCGAGGGCGAATGCCACTATCTGCGCGGCACCTACCAGGGGCGCGGCAAGATCCTGTTGCTCGCGCAGCTCATGCAGCAGATGGGCCTGCCTGCCGAGAGGGTGGCCTTTGCCGAATCCGCAGCGCTCGATCGGGCCGTTCTGCCGCGCCTGGTCCGCGAGCTGCGCACTCGACTGGAGGCCCTGGCCCAGCCGTTGCCAACCACGGCCAAGCTCTGAGGAGACGGATGGACAAGATCAAGCTGGCAGTGTACTGGGCCTCGAGCTGTGGTGGCTGTGACATTGCCCTGGTCGAGCTGGGCGAGCAACTGCTCGAGCTGGCTGAGGTGGCTGACCTCGTGTTTTGGCCGGCGGCGATGGATTTCAAGTACCACGACGTCGAGCAGATGCCCGATGGCTACATCGATGTCACGCTGTTCAACGGCGCCATTCGCACCGAACACGACGCGCACCTCGCAGCGCTCCTCCGCGCCAAGAGCAAATGCCTCGTGGCTTTGGGCTCGTGTGCGATGGAGGGCTGCATCCCAGCGCTGGCCAACATTCAGGGCCCAGAGCGTGCGTTGCGCCGCGCCGCCGTCGAGACGCCCACCACCGATAACCCGACGGGCGTGCTGCCGGCTCCCTGCAGCGCTCTCCCCGAGGGTGTCCTCACCCTGCCGCAACTCGGCGCGCAACTGCTCCCTCTGGGCGATGTGGTGCCGGTAGACTATACCATCCCGGGCTGCCCGCCGAATCACGACCAGGTGTGGCGCGCCCTACAGACCGTCTTGAGTGGCATGCTGCCTTCTCGCGGGGCCTTCTTGGGCGTCGATCCGCGCACCGTGTGCGACCAGTGCTCGCGGGTGCGTGAGGGCAAGGTGCACGTCGATCGCTTTGTGCGGCCGCACGAGATCATCCCTGACCCGGACCGCTGTTTGCTCGAACAGGGCCTGATCTGCGCCGGCCCGGCCACTCACGCGGGCTGCGGCGCTCTGTGTGTCAAGGCCAACATGCCCTGCCGCGGCTGCTACGGCCCGCCCGATGATGTGGACGACCAAGGGGCGGCGCTCCTCGGCGCCATCGTCGCGGCGATGGATGGCCAGTCTGACGCCGAGACACGGCGTGTATTGGGCACCATCGTCGACCCGTTGGGCACGTTCTATCGCTTTAGCTTGGGCGCCTCGCTCTTGCAGCGTTTGCAGGCTCTGCAGATGGGCACCTCGCCGTGTCTACACGCCAAGGGTGAGGAGGCTCACGTATGAGGCGCATCGAGATCGACCCTGTGACTCGCCTGGAGGGCCACGGCAAGATCACGCTCTTTTTGGACGATCATGGCGATGTGGCCAACGCTTACTTGCAGGTGCCCGAGTTCCGCGGCTTTGAGAGCTTTTGTGAGGGGCGGCCGGTCGAGGAGATGCCGCGCATCACTCAGCGCATCTGTGGCGTGTGCCCTACGGCACACCACATGGTCTCGGCCAAAGCCGGCGATGCCGTATATCACGTCACGCCCCCTCTCGCCGCGCGCCTGATCCGTGAGATGGTCTATGCCGCCTTTGTGGCCGGAGACCACGGGACGCATTTCTATGTCCTCTCTGGGCCGGACCTGTTCGTCGGCCCTGATGCTGATCCGGCCGAGCGCAATATCCTCGGCCTGGTGCGCAAGGTCGGCCTGCAACTCGGTCGCCGTGTGTTGCAGCATCTGGCCGAGTCGCACGAGGTGGTCTCGTTACTCGGCGGGCGGTTTGTGCATCCCGTGCTGGCTTTGCCCGGCGGTGTGGCCAAGGGGGTCACGCCCGAGATGCAGACTCGCCTGATCGAGATCGGCGAGCATATGGTCGCCTTCGGCGAGCTGTCGCTCCAGCTCTGGCGAGAAGAGATTCTGAGCAACGCGGCGTTTTGCGAGCTCTTGTCCAATGAGGCGTTTGTGCAGCGCACCCATTCCATCGGCCTGGTCGATGCCAACAAGCAGCTCAATTTCTACGATGGTCAGGTGCGGGTGGTCGATGTTGCCGGGCAAGAGGTGGCGCTCTACGCTCCGGCGGACTATGCGCAACATATCGCCGAGCACGTAGAACCCTGGACCTATGTCAAGTTCCCCTACCTCAGGCACTTTGGCTGGCAGGGGCTCACCGATGGCCCGGCCAGCGGCGTGTACCGCTCGACGCCCTTGGCACGCCTCAACGTCTCTGAGGGGCTAGCCACACCGCGCGCACAGGAGGCGTATGACGAGTTCTATGCGGCGATGGGCGGCAAGCCCGTGCACGCCACACTGGCCACTCATTGGGCGCGGCTGATCGAGATGCTGTATGCGGGTGAGCGGATGCTCGAGCTAGCCACGGACGAGCGCATCCTCGACCCGAATGTGCGCACGATCCCCACTGAGACGCCTACTGAAGGGGTCGGCATTGTCGAGGCGCCGCGCGGCCTGCTCACCCACCATTACCGAACGGATGAGCGGGGCTTGCTGACGCAAGTCAACCTGATCGTGGGCACGACCAACAACAACGCGGCCATCTCCCTGTCGATCAAGAAGGCCGCGCAGGCCCTGATCGGTGGTGGCCGCGAGATTACGCCCGGGCTACTCGATCGGGTCGAGATGGCCATGCGAGCCTATGATCCCTGCATGGCCTGCGCTACCCATGCCGCACCAGGGCAGATGGCCCTCGACATCACCGTGCGTGACAGCCACGGCGAGCAGGTTGCTCGCCTGATCCGCGATTAGCAGGCAGAGGAGTAAGGCATGCCCAGCCGAGGCCAGACCATCAAGACCGCCAGTGACGAGCGCCTGGTGCTCACGCGGCCGATGGTCACGCGTCGCTATGAACTCACGGTGCGGCACGACGTCTGTTGCGGTTGCGACCTGTGCGCCAAGGTGTGCCCGAAAGAGGCCATCACCCTATCGACGCCAGTGGTAGCCGATGGCCGACTGATCGTCCCTGCGCGGGTGGACATCGCGGAGGACAAGTGCATCTTTTGCGGCGAGTGCGTGGCCCTCTGCCCCACTCACGCTCTGGGTATGACGGTGAACGGCGAGCCAGAGGTGCCGGTGATCCAGGGTAAGGCCTTTCCGCTGTTGATTCGTCGAATGGTCGTCAACCAGGATCCCCTAGAGGCCAACCTCGACGTGAGCTATATCGAACGTTGCCCGTCAGGCGCACTCTCGGCAGAGATCGAGCGCGATGAACAAGGCGTGGTGAGATGCGTGCGCAACGTGCGGATCGATCGCGCCCTGTGTTTCAACTGCACGCGCTGTATGGTCGAGGGGCCGACTGGCGCGTTTGAGATCACCAAGCCATATCTGGGGCGCGTCTCTCTGGACGCCAGCCTCTGCCCTACTGGCTGTCAGGCTTGTGCCGACGCCTGCCCCACGCACGCGCTGACGTACGAGGGTAACGCCGTGGTGCTCGACGAGCGCTTTTGCCTCTATTGTGGCGCCTGCGAGCGGGTTTGCCCCGTCTCGGGAGCGGTGCACAGTGTGCGCACCGGCTTTCTGCACGCGCCGATCCAGTCAGGCGCATGGACGCGCGCGCTCGACAAACTCGTCTCCTATCACGAGGCGGTGCGCGAGTACGCCCTCAAGGGGCAACGCAAGCGCCGTGACCTGGTCATCCAGACGCTTCTCGGCGGCGAAGAAGAGAACGCCTGAGCGCGCACCTACGATTGGACCCCAATACCTGCGTGGTGATGTGAGTCCGGCGCGACACTGGCCCGGGAAGTCTGCACACGATGGGAGCCTTGCATGTTGCTAGACACTCTGGTTCTTGCGCTGCCGCAAGCGCGCAAACTGCATTGGCGCGAGGGCGTCGATATCGTCGGTATTCGCGCGGACTCGCGCGAGGTGGCGCCCGGCGATCTGTTCGTTGCGGTGTCGGGCGTGGCCGTCGATGGCCACCGCTATACGGCCGCGGCTGTGGCGCATGGCGCGGTCGCGCTGGTGCTGGAGCACGAGGTCGAGGGCTGTGGCGACATACCCACGTTGCTTGTGCCCAACAGTCGCGAGGCCCTGGCGTGGCTACACGCTGCCTGGCAGGGGCATCCCGGACGCAAGCTGCGGGTGATCGGTGTGACGGGCACCGATGGAAAGACGACGACCGTGCGGCTCATCGCGGGCATTCTGAACCAGTCGGGCCGCCCTACCGGCAGCATCGACTCGGTGAGCGCCTACATCGGCGACCAAGAGCTCGATACGGGCTTTCACACGACCACGCCCGACGCGCCAGAGGTGCAGGCCTACTTGGCGCAGATGGTGGCGGCGGGCATGACCTATGCGGTGATCGAGTCCACCTCGCATGGTCTGGCGCAGCATCGCGTCACGGCCAGCGAGTACGATGTGGCCGTGGTCACCAATATTACTCACGAGCATCTGGACTATCACAAGACGTACGAGGCCTACCGCGATGCCAAGGCGATGCTCTTTCGCGCGTTGAGCACGTCCTATCGCAAACCAGACATGCCCAAGGTAGCGGTGCTCAATCGCGACGATAGCTCCTTTGGGTACTTGGCGTCGATTCCGGCGGATGTCCAGCTTACCTATGCCGTCGAGCAGCCCGCCGACCTCACGGCCCACGGGATTAGCCTGTCACCCCAAGGGCTGCACCTGTTGCTGCAAACGCCTCAGGGCGGTGTGCCCATCACCTCGCCGCTCATCGGTCGCTACAACGCCGCGAACATCCTGGCCGCCGCCGCCGTAGGCCTCTCGCAGGGCCTGACGCTAGAGGAGATTGCCTCTGGTGTGGCGCAGGTCCGCAGCGTTAGCGGCCGAATGGAGCGCATCGACGAGGGGCAACCCTTCACCGTGATCGTGGACTTTGCCCATACGCCCAACGCGCTAGACAATGCCCTCCGCGCCGCACGCGACTTGGCCCAACGGCAGGGGCGAGTCATCGCCGTCTTTGGCTGTGCCGGATTGCGTGATGTGGCCAAGCGACCGTGGATGGGCGAGATCGCTGGTCGCCTGGCCGACCTGACGGTGATCACCGCCGAAGATCCGCGCACCGAGTCGCTCGACGACATCATGGAGCAGATCGCTGTGGGTTGTCGCAAAGCGGGCCGTGAGGAGGGCGAGGGGTTCTTGCGCATCGGCGACCGTGCCGAGGCGATCGCGGCGGCCATCCAGCTGGCTCAGCCGGGCGACGTGGTCATCCTTTGTGGCAAAGGGCATGAGCGCTCGATGTGTTATGGGCAGACGGAATACCCCTGGAGCGATCAAGACACGGCTCGCGCAGCGCTGCGCAACCTCGGATATGCAGCCTAGCTACGAACGCCCTCTAGAAGGAGTTTGCCGTCGCCCAGCGTCACGCGGGTGAGCGTGATCCCCTCAGGGGGAGGCACGGGGATCTTGATCCCCTTGGCGCCACTCTGCTGCCGGATGGCTTGCTGGATCATGCTTTGCGCGACTGTGCGCACCAACCCGCTGAACTGTGGGCCTAGCTCGACAGAGGCGATCTGGAAGTACAGCACCCCATCGACGAGCTGCGGTGTGCCGCGGATGGTGATGTCTCCGCCTATGCCGGTGGCCTGATGCACCACGTGACCGTGGATCTGCATCTGCTCCGGCGTGATACCCACTTTGAGGTCACTGATCGACGCCCCCTGCTGACTGAAAGACTCGCCGGCCAGGTACTCGTTGACCTCAGCCTCGGTCATCTCGACCCGAATGGCCTCACTCGAGGCGAGCGCAGTAGCCACAGGCGTCGACGTGGCCACGGGCGTGGAGGCCGATGTTGCCACCGCCACAGGTGTCATCGTGGGAGGCAGTAACGTCGGAGTGGCGGGCGGCGAGGTCGTCTCTCGATAGAGCGGCATGGGCGTGGCGGTAGGCTCAGCGCGGCGGCAGGAGCGCAACCCAAGAGAGGCGCAGCCAACAACGACCAAGCCTAGACCCAAGACAGGCAATAATCGCAGGTATTTGGACGTAGGCATAATGCCCCCTTGCAGTTAGCTCTCGATTGAGAACGCGTTGGTCTCGACTAGAGTTCCCCGGCTAGAGCAACTGCTCGATAGGGGTGTGCTTCCGCCCAAACGCGGCCGCCACTGCGGCGTGGGTGATGTGCCCCTGATAAGTGTTCACTCCCCGCGCCAGCGCGCCATCGTCCTGGATCGCTTCAATCAGGCCCTTGGCAGCCAGGGTGCGAATATAGGGCAATGTCGCGTTAGAGAGGGCGTAGGTGGCCGTACGGGGCACTGCTCCGGGGATGTTGGGTACAGCATAGTGAATGACGTCATGCAACCGATAGATGGGTTGAGAGTGGCTGGTGGGATGCGCTGTCTCGATGCAGCCGCCCTGATCCACGGCCACATCCAGCACCACCGAGCCCGGCGCCATCGAGCGTACCATCTCTTCGGTGACCAGCAGGGGCGCCTTGGCCCCTGGCACCAACACAGCACCGATCAACAGCTCGGCGCGCCGTACAGCCTCAAAGATGTTGCGATAGTTCGAGGCCATGGTCGTGAGCGCACCGCCAAAGATGTCCTCCAGGTAGCGCAGGCGGTCGATGTTCAAGTCGATCACCGTCGTTCGCGCGCCCAAGCCGAGGGCCACCCGAGCGGCATTGGTGCCCACGACGCCGCCGCCGAGAATCACCACCGAGGCGGCTCGCACTCCCGCCACGCCGCTCAATAGCACTCCGCGGCCCCCCTCGGTCTGTTCGAGATAATGGGCGCCGATCTGCACGGCCATGCGGCCGGCGATCTCGCTCATCGGCGTGAGCAGGGGCAGAGATCCATCCTCTCGCTGGACCGTCTCGTAAGCGACACCCGTAACCTGCGCCTGTAACAGCGCATCGGTCAAAGATTCGCTGGCGGCCAGATGGAGATAGGTAAAGAGCAGCAACCCCGGCCGCAGGCAGCCATATTCCTCGGGGAGCGGCTCTTTGACCTTGACCACCATGTCGCTTTGAGCATAGACCTCGCTGGCCAACCCACACAACTGGGCGCCAGCGCGTTGGTATTCGCTGTCAACAAAGCCACTGCTCACACCTGCGCCCGATTCGACGAGCACCGTGTGTCCATCATGCACCAACGCCTCGACGGCGCCAGGCGTCATCGAGACCCGATACTCTTGGTCTTTGATCTCTCGCGGAATGCCGACGATCATTGTTCACCTCGTGGCGACCTCTTGCCCTGACACATTAGAACGCGATGCAAGCATCGTCACCGATGTTCATCTGTTGCGCGGTGCCATGCACTCGGGCGCGCTGGCCGACCAGCGACGACTGGACAAGCGCGGTCTCGATCTGTGCCTCTTCATCGATGATGGCGTCAGACACGATCGCGCCTACGATGCTCGCGCTCGCCGCGATGCTCACATGGGGGCCGATGACGGAATGCTCGATGTGTGCGCTTTCCGCGATGTTCACCGGCGGGATGATCACGTTGCCCTGCCTGGCGAATGGCCTGGCACAGCCGTGATCGAGCAGGTATCGATTCGTGGCCAACATGGTGCCGGGTTGCCCGCAATCCTGCCACATGGTCACCGGCAAAGACACAAAGCGCGCGCCACGGGCGATCATGATGTTGAACGCATCGGCCAAGTAGTACTCGCCGTTGCGCGTCTTGCCCAGGCGCATCTCTTCGTCGATCGCCGAGGCGAGTTCGGCGCCCTCGCGCACCCAAAAGGCGCCCACGGTCGTCTTGCGGTTGGTGCAGTCCTTGGGTTTTTCGATGTACTCGACCACGCGGCCCTGCTCCTCGCGTACGACACCAAAGGGGCGCGGGTCATCCACCTCCATGGTAAAGATGGCTCCATCGGCATCGAGGTTCTTGAGCTGCGCCAGGTTGGCGTCGCAGAGGGTGTCTACATACAGGATCAGGCAAGGGCCGGTCAACGCCTCGCGCGCCAAGAGGATGGCGTGCGATTGCCCGAGCAGCTCTTTCTGCTCATAGAAGCGAGTGCGGAAGGCATAGCGTTGCGACACATACTCTTGGATCCGCTCGCCGAGCCAGCCGGTGATGAACACCAGCTCGTCGACGTCGTTGGGCGAGAACCGGTCGAGGGTGTGGCCGAGGACGGTATTGCCGGCTACGTTCAGCAACGGCTTGGGGCGCGACCAGGTGAGCGGTCGCATCCGTTTGCCATAGCCCGCCATGGGCATGATCACCTTCATGGTCGCTCCTTCTGGGTCTCTTGGCCAGGTTTTCAGGACGCAGGCGTGTCAGGTAGGCTCGGCCTGACCTTGTGCCAAGAGGTCACCTCTTGATAGGCCTGGGCCACGCGCAAGACCGTCGCCTCGTCATAGGCGCGCCCCTGCAGCTGCACTCCCACCGGCAGGCCGTCGAGCAGTCCACAGGGGATCGAGATGCCGCACACGCCGGCCAGGTTCAAGGGCAACGTGTAGATATCCTCTAGATACATTTGCAGTGGGTCATCGGCGTGCTGGCCGATCTGGAAGGCTGTGTTCGGTGTGGTGGGCGTCACCAGGGCGTCGCACTGTTGGAGCGCCTCGTCATAGTCCTGCTTGATCAGGGTGCGCACCTTTTGCGCCTTGAGGTAGTAGGCATCATAGTAGCCCGCCGAAAGGGCATAGGTGCCCAGCATGATGCGGCGCTTGACTTCGGCGCCAAAGCCCTCGGCCCGCGTGCGCCGAAAAGCATCCCAGATGTCGGTCGCCTCGGGGTGGGCATAGCCATAACGTATGCCATCGAAGCGAGCCAGGTTGGCCGAAGCCTCGGCTGGCGCCAGGAGGTAGTAAGTTGGCAGGGCATAAGCCGTGTGCGGCATCGATACCTCGACGAGCTCGGCGCCCAAGTCACGCCACACATCGAGCGCAGCGCGCACGGCCCGCTCGATGCCTGGATCCAGGCCCTCCAGATAGTACTCGCGGGGAACGCCCAAGCGCATACCGCGCACACCCTGCTTCAGCCCAGCACAGAGATCGGGCACTGGCTCGGTAGCTGAGGTCGAATCGCGGGGATCGTGCCCCGCGATGACCTGCGTGAGCAGTGCCGCATCGATGACGTCCCGGGCAAAGGGGCCGATCTGGTCGAGCGAGGAGGCAAAGGCGATCAGCCCGTATCGCGAGACGCGCCCATAGGTGGGGCGGAAGCCTACCACACCACAATAGGCAGCCGGTTGGCGGATGCTGCCGCCCGTATCCGAGCCCAGCGCGCCCAGGCACAGGCCGGCGGCCATCGCGGCGGCGCTCCCCCCGCTCGATCCGCCGGGCACCCGCGTCGGATCCCAGGGATTGTGGGTCGTCCAGTAGCCCGAGTTCTCGGTCGACGAGCCCATGGCGAATTCATCGGTGTTCGTCTTGCCCAGGATCACGGCGCCAGCGGCGCGCAATCGGCGCACGACCGTGGCATCGTAGGGCGGTATGAACCCCTGTAGAATGCGCGAGCCCGCCGTGGTCTCGATCCCTTTGGTGCAGATGATGTCCTTGAGCGCCAAAGGGATGCCCAACAAGGGCGCGGTCTCGCCGCGAGAGCGACGCGCGTCGGCCTCTTTGGCCTGCGCCAACGCCAGGTCACCGGTGACGCGAAGGTAGGCGCCGATCTGCCCGTCGAGAGCGGCGATGCGATCGAGCAGGGCCTGCGTGATGGCGACGGAGGTCGTCTCGCCCTGCGCCATCAGAGTGAGCGCTTCGTGGATGGTCAGGTCATACAGCTTCACGATCGGCGTCCTTCGTCCGTTGCGTGCTATTCGAGGATCTGCTGGACACGGAACAGGTCCCCGTCGCGCTGGGGCGCGTTGGCAAGAGCCTGGTCTGGAGAAAGCGAGGGACCGGGTTCGTCGTCGCGCAGCACGTTGCGCTGATAGATGGTCTGCGCGGTAGGCGGGATGCTGGCGGTATCCAACGCGTTGAGCCGCTCGGCGTACTCGAGGATCGCCGACAACTGTTCAGCATAGAGCTCTGTCTCTCGCTCGGAGAGTTCGAGTTTGGCCAGTTCAGCGATATGCAACACGGTCTCGCGAGTGAGCATTCCCTCTCCTCCACGGGAGGCATTATAGCGTGCGAGGGGCGGGGTACAAACGGCCCATAGCTGGGGGCTAGTGCGCCAACTCGAGGTTGGCCCAGGGCACGAACACGCGCTGCCCGTTGGGCAAGGCCACGAGGGCACCCTCTTCGCGAGTGCCGAGCGCCGTCTGTCGGGCCACAGTGGGGAGATCGGCGACCTGCCCCACCTGCCCGAGATAGGGAGCGCGCAGGAGATGCACATGCGCACCGGCCGTGGCCATAGTTGGTCGAGGCTGGCGGTTGGTCACGACGTGCGCAACCGCAGCGTAGGGTCGCCCCTCATCGCACTGGGGATGAAGCAAGAGCGTATATCCCGCCAGAGGCGCCAGCGCGGCGAAAGAGGTAGCCGCCATAGGCAGCGGCCCGAACCCCTCCGTGGCCAGTATGGGCAAGGGCCACTGGGTGCGTCGGGCGAGCGCCACATCGACCCCGCCGACGAGCAGCCCTGCCAGCCCGAACTGCTGAGCGCGCTGCACGGCGCGCCCATCGCGCAGCCAACCGCCGACCAACACGGCGCCGCGCAAGTGGCGGCCAACGTGCTGCCAGCGCAGCTCTTCATCTGCCTCGGACGTCGCCATGACCAGTGGCCCGCGGATTTCTTCACCGCAGCCCCATGCGCCCCACAGGCGTGTGCCGGTGAATTGCAGGGTGACATCACCCGTAGCCGAAACAGCGCTCACCAGGGCATCGAGGCTCGCAAACTCGCTGCGCTCGACGTTAGTCTGGCGCAAGAGCACGCAGCCTGCTACCGTGCCCTGCAGCACGCCGTTGCACGGCGCCAAGATGGAGCGCCGCCTGAGCGAACGTCGGCCCTCGGCCAACACCGTACCGCTCGCTACTTGCTGGCCCGCCGTCACCCGCAGCACATCGGTGACGTGGCTCGGCGCGATGCCCAGTGGCCCGGCGACGTCTACGGCGAGCAGCGTCCCCCGGCTCGGTGCACGGCCTAGGGGCGTGCCGGCGCCTACGCGTTGCCCCACCTCTACATCGACGCCGGCAGGCAGGGAGACGTCCCGCGACCAGCTGCCGGTCTCGAGGGCCATGCTCAGCGTGGGCACAGGGCGTTGATCCATCGTTGCTGGCTTTCGGCGCGCTGTTGCGGGGCGCTAGGCAGCTGTAGCGGCCGGCCGCGGGCATCGATGATCAGACCGAGCCTGCCCCCTTGGATGCGCGCTTGTGCTGGTCGGCCAGGCTCACCCAGGCCGAGGTCGAGGCGCGCATTGGGCCACACCTTGATCGTCACACTCTCCTCGGGCGAGAGGGGCACGCGGATGATGTCGCCAAAGGGTACTTCCAAGCTTTGTGGGGCGCGTGTGGGCGACTCGATCACGATGCGCAGCGCGCGGTCACCGGCGCGCATCGTGCCGGTGGGGCAGAGCACCATGCCCAGATCGCTCACACCGTCGCGGTTGAACACTTGGCTGGCCGCCAGCGGCGCAGTCGCCGCCAGTACCCCCAGCTGAGGCCATAATGCGCCCCAGTCGAGCACTAGACGAGCCAGGCCGACGGGCTGCAACGCATCGAGCAGCATCAGGGCGGCCAGCCCATCGTGCGGGCAGTGCGTGAGGCAGCCCCCTCGTGCGGCGATGAGGTTGTAGGCGAACGGTTTGCCTCGCACCAGGGGGCAATCAGCGCGCCAGCGCTCATACACCTGCGCCACCGCAACGCGAGCCGCGGCGTGCACGAGCAACAGGTCGTCGAGTGTTTGGGGTACGCTGGTTGGGTACAAGCTCGCGTTCTCCAGCTCGGCTGCCATGTCATCCTCGCTACGCACGGTGGGCAGCCACTGCGCGACCCGCCACAGGCTCTCATTGCCCAAGACGCCACGCAGGCCGCCAGCCGTGCCCACCCCGGCGTCGATCGCCGTGTGCAAGGCCCCTTGACGGGCGCCAATCAAGCTGGTCGCATTGCCCCCGATGTCCACCCCCAGGACGCCCGTAGGGAGGTCGTTTCGGCGGGCCAAAAACTGGAGCGCCACGGCCAGCGCATCGCCCGTGCTAATGATCGGCCCTGCGCACCAGCGACGCAAGGTCTCCATGCCGGGCAGGGCCGCCAGTTGGCGTTCGCGGTAGATGTGGTTCAGCTCGCGCTGGAGCTCGCGGGGACTCTCGGTATCTTCGTTCGGCCGGACATTATCGACCACGGCCAGACGAAAACCGCTGCCCAGGGCGTGTGCCACCGGTCGGCGAGCCTCCTGATTGCCTGCGTACACGACCGAGGGGCGCTGTTCGGCAGGCCAGGCGGCGAACACTGCGGCCAGCATCTCGGCCGCGGCCTGTAATGGGGCAACCGGGCCGTTGTCAAAGCCGCCGGTAAGTACGATCACCTCTGGCGGGGAAGCCTCGAGAGCAAGCAAGGGAGCGAGTGCGGCCGGCCCTCGGCTTTGCTCCAGGGTGATCGCCTGGGTCACGCGCGCCATCGTGTTCGCGCAGGCTTGCGTTGCGCTGGCCAGGCTCAGGTCGGCCGTCAGGCCGATGACTGCGCAGCGCAAAGGCGCGCCCGCCGAGCTGCAGGCGACCATCGCGTCGACGCCGACGCCGGCCTCTCCCTCGGGCGAGATCAGCTCCCCAACACCGTCGAGCAGACTGCGCTGGGCGATGCGCTCGATGCGTTGCACGGCACCGCGCACCGCAGCGAGCACATCCAGTGAGCCGTTGCGCAGGCTGGGTTCCTCGGCGCGAGCGATGAGCCGATAGGTCCCTTCGACGCGGTCGATGAGGCAGACATGCGTCCACGTGCTGCCGATGTCGGCGGCGAGGATCGACTCGATGCCGCCAGGCAGTGTATGGCCGACCGTCAACTCGGCCGTCACGGCCACAGCCCTTTACCGGCAGCCAGGTTCGCGATCACGCGATAGACAAAGCCGACCCGTCCCTGCAAGGCTGCAAAAAACGCCAGCCATGCGCCAGCCAACGCCGCACCCAAGGCCAGCATGATGAGCCGCCGGCCGATAAGGCCCAGTTCTTGCACGATCCGATCGACATAGCTCGCCAATCCCGTGCTCCGTCGCTGATAGTGAAAGGCCGCCAGGGTAAACACCGTGGCCAACGCCATCGTGACGAGGGTGGCAATGCCAAGCCAGCCCGGCTGCCCGGCCGTCTGCGGGCCGCTCACAGCGCTGACTACCTGTGGGGCCAGCGTGCCACGCACCCCGCCCACTAGGGCAAGCCCTGCCCCTACACCCAGCAAGATGCTCACCGGCGCATCGCCCAGCGGCGAGCTAGGGCGCACTCCCCGCACCAACAGCAGCACACCCAGGATCATGAATACGGCGGTGGGCCATCGGCCTGCCGGATCAGCCAAGAGGAGCTGTAGACGCGGCCAGAGCACGTGCAGCCACGCCAACCCCACGGCATAGCCCGCGGCTACGCCCACAAAGACATATTGCGCAATGCGCGAAAAGACATTCTCTCCGAACACGCGGCTCAGCACAGCCAGCGTGACCAAAAGGGCCACCAACGTACCCCCCATGGTCAACAAGCTGTTCGAAGGTGCCCAGCCGCTCATTGGCCGCCTCGGTGCGGGCCAGATCCGGGTCCACGGAGCATGGCCAACACGGCCAGGATGGCGATGACCAAAGTCAGCCCGAGATACCCGCTCGCCGTAGCCACTGCGTCGGCATGTTGGCCGCTGGCCACCTCGAACTCGGGCGCTGCCCAGGCCCCGCCCAACACGGCGCGCAACTGGCCGCTCTGCACATAGGGCCACAACGAGGGCTCGCTACGGGCAGTGACGAGAACATAGGGCGAGACGCCACTATAGACCTCCACCTGTTCGGCCCAACCGCGCACTGCCGCTGCTTCGTCGGCCAGCAACACGACCATGGCATAGTCACTGACTGGCTCGATCCCCACTGCCGGCGCACCCTCGGCCAGCAAGCGCCAGCCCGCTTCGCCGATCGGGATATAGCCCAAGAGCGTCGGTCCGGAGGGCTGATCTCCCCATCCGGCCGAGATCACGCGCTGTGCCTGACCAAGGCTGGCCGGTGACATGGCCACGACCTCGACGGTCGCCTGGCGCTCGCGCAGTTGTGCCAGCAGCGCCGTCGCCAGCGGGTCGAGCTCACCGGCATAGCGCGCATCATAGTCCCACACCAGTAGCACCGGCGCTCCCGCAGGCAGGTCGGCGACTGCATCGGCGAGGGCGACGACCGCCTGTCGGGGCTGGATCCAGGAGCTGCCCAAGCCGGGCAGTACCCAGGGAAGGAGCGCCGCGGCAAGCAGGAGCACGTAGAGGGCGATCCGCCAGCCACGCGGGAGCGCCGGGTGGCCCTCTGTGGTCACTCCGTGCGCCCCCTCGGTGAGCGGCGCAGGCTCGGCAGCGATCTGCGCCAGCAGATCTGCATCATAATGCTCGGCATCGCCCGGCTCTCGGGCCAGGCCCAGCGTAGCGCGATGCGGCTCGGCTGCGGCGCGCGCCAAACCCAACGGCGCCGTCAACCCGGCCAACGGGTCGAGCGGGATGGCTGGCTCCTGCTGACCCAGCGGCAATTCCGCTGCACTCGACTCGGGCACCGGGCCCAGGCGCTCCTGCGCGGCCTCTTGCCCTGCTGATATGGTGGGCTTGGCGGACTCACTGGGCCCTGTCGCAGGTGTCTCAGGCAGGGTCAGCGGGGCAGGTGGCTCTCGCAAGGGAGTGGCGCAGCGGCGGCAGCGCTCATCGTCAACGAGGTTCAGCGCGCCACAGATCGGGCAGACTACGAGGTGAAGCGTGGCCAGGTCGTGACCGCACACAGTGCATGTACGAGTGCCTTCGGGATGGCGAGCGCGGCAGATGGGGCAGGCGATCTGCATAGGCTATTCGCCCACTTGGGGTCGCTCGCGCCCCAACAGCACGCGTAATGATACGGTTACCGCGCCCAGTGCGCTGCCGATCAGCACGCCGCGCATGATGCCCGCAATCGGTGCTGCTAACAGCCATTGTCGGATGTCGCCCAAGACCGGCAGCAGCGCAGCGGTGAAGGGTAGCTGCAGAAAGAGGAGCAGCACAGCGCTGATCATCAGGAGCACGGCGTCGGCAGTGCGCAGGGCAAAGGTGCGATAGGCCGCCGACACACTGTAAAAGGCCAGCAGGGCCATCAGGCTGGCCTGAATCGGCTGATAAAGGTGGGCATAGAGCCATTCCGGCGCGCCACTCTCGGGCAGGGCGATGGTCACCGTCGCCGTGCCCAATAGGGCTAGCATCAAGAGGATGCTTCCGCCAGATGCGCCTTCACCGCCCCGCAAGCGGCGTAGATGCCAGCCGAGCAGGTTCAACACCCCGGCCAACAGGGCAAAGGCGCTGAGGATCACGGCGCCATCGACGAGGCCGCGGCGAACCGGACCCAACCCTAGCTCGGGCACCAAACCATCGGCCACCATCACCAGGCCCGTCAGGGCGACCAGCAAGACGCTCAGCCAACGGCGCATGCCTAGCCCCCCCAACCGGCGAGCCGCAAACCCAGCCCGGCTAGCACCGCCAGGAGCAGGACAACGCGGATGGCGTCTTGCAGAGCCAGGCCGCCCTGCTGCCCATCTTTGTGCGCATAGGCGCGAGCCGCGTATACGTCCTCGCCGACCACCCAGGCCGATGCGCCCAGGCTCAGACCGACGAGGGCATCGATCTCAGCAGTGCCGACGAGCCGCTCGGGCGAGACCGTCGGAGAACCTTCAGCCAAGAGCAATCCCTCGGCGCCAAAGGGACCGAAAAAGACCTCGCCGGCCAACTGCCGCCCATCGGCGGCATCCCACGCGCCGGGCGCTAGCGCGGCCGCCTCGGTGCCTACCAGGCAGACAGATGGTCGCTCGCGAGCGGTTTGTTGCTCACCGCCGTGGCCGATGGCTGCGCCTTGTAGTGCGCCAGCCGCAGCCACATACAGCGTTGGAGAACCACAGGTGCAGAGGGCTCTTGGCAGAGCGCCCTCCATCAGGCGCTGGCCAAGAGCGCACGCACTGGCTACCTGTGGCGCCTCAGTCAGCAGCGAGCCACTGCCCAAGGAGAGATGCACGGCTGCGTCAGTCTCGACAGAGCGGCTAACTAGCCCTGCGAGCCGCTCATACACCGTGATCGTGCGCAATGGCCGTTGGCGGCGCGATAGCCGCATATCCAGGAGCCAAGTCGCCAAGGCATAGAGGGCGAGTGCGACGAGCCACAGACAGCCCGCCACCGAGGACAGGTCGGCGAGGGCGTTCATGGGGCAGGTTCCTGATCGACCAAGGCAGCCAGCTCCTCCCAAGCGCCCGGCTCGCTCAACAAGCGAGCGTAGGCAGATAGGCAGCCGACGCCCAGTAGAGGCTGCGAGAAGAGCAGTAGCTGGCGGCCGAGTGGCGCCAGCGGGCGGGTGGCAGCCAGAAAGAACAGCGAGGGTACGCGCCAGCTCGATCGCCGAATACTGGCGGCCAGGGAGGTGAGGGTTGGGTTGGACTGCACTCTTGGAGTGGCCATGCAGCTACTATAGCACATTCACTGACAAGGCAACAGCGCCACCGTGGCTCAGAAAAGGCCGAAACGCTTGAGCCGACGCGAACGTCGGTGGATTCTGCGCTTGAGCTTGAGCTGCAGCTCGTACAAAGACTGCCACACCTGGCTCCATAGGTGTCCCTCACGCTCGCGGATGAGCGCCGCTGCCTCTAGTGCCGCCTGGCCGACCGTCTCGCCACAGACGGGCGTCGTGTCGTCGAACAGGCGCTCGAGGTGAGGCAGCGAGGCCACCCCCCCCACCTTGGCCAGGGATCGGATGCTCTGCCAGCGCACCTCGGGCGTATGGTCATGCAAAGCTGCGTGCAGCCAGTCTAGGGTCTTGGCACCGGGCAGGCTGCCGAGTGCCTGCAGCGTCGCGCACTGCACCAACAGTACGGGGTCATTTCGCAAGGTGTCCAGCACGTCGAGCCCTTCACCAAGGCCGATGGCGCCTACCGCATAGGCGACGCTGCAACGCACATGAGCATCGGCATCCGCCGCAGCCGCCCGCAAGGGAGCGAGTGCGCTCATGTCTTGCGTCTCGCCGAGAGCCTGGGCTGCTGCGGCGCGCACTCGCGGCGAGCAGTCTCCTAACAGCGTCGTTAGGGCAGGCAATGCCCCTTCATGCTGCCATTGCCCCAGGGACTCGGCCCAAGCCTCGCGCCAGTCCTCCGAACGTGCACTTGCTCGCGCCATGCAGTCGTCGATCACGCCTTGTGCGGTGAGGATGCCCGAGCGCGGCTGCCCAACCTGGGCCATCAACCGGCCTTGCTGACGCAGCGTTCGGCCGACACGGGCAAGCTCACGGGCCGCCTCAGAGCGCACCAGTGGGCTAGGATGATCCATCATCTCGATCAGTTCGAGCACTGCCTGTCGGGAGCGCAGCTGGCCCAACTCGGCCGCGCGCTGCAATAGAGCGAATACGCCATCGCCGACCGATGGTAGAGTGTGGGTCTGTTCGTGCATAGCACCCCCCATGTCTGGCGCGAGTATACCATCCGGCCCCGCGAGCCACAATCGGCCCACAAGCCTGGCCAGCATCCACTGCTGCGGATCATGCATGCCAAGTCGAGCGCTTTGACACGGGGGTCGGGCCGTGTTAGCCTTGCTTGTTACTCTAGAGCGAGGAGAGACGGCGTAGTGTTGAGCGGCAGGCGCTGGTCGGCAGAACTGAATGAAGAGCAGTTGGCGGCGGTGACCGCCCCTCTCGGGCCAATGCTGGTGCTCGCTGGCCCCGGCTCGGGCAAGACGCGCGTCCTCACCTATCGCATCGCCTACCTCGTCACTGAGCTGGGCGTGCAACCCGGCGAAATCCTCGCCGTGACCTTTACCAACAAGGCCGCGGGCGAGATGACCTCCCGCCTGCAACAGCTGCTCGGCCCGCTGGCCACTCGGCTGACGATCGGCACGTTCCACGCGATTTGCGTGCGCGTCTTGCGACGTGAGGCGCCTCAGGTCGGCTTTGGCACGGACTTTACGATCTATGACGCCGACGATCAGGATCGCGTGATCACGCGCATGGTCAAGGAGCTCGACCTCGATACCAAGCAGTACCGGCCCAGCGCCATCGCCGGCGCGATCTCGCGGGCCAAGAACGAGCTCCTCACCCCCGAGAGCTATGCACCGCCAACTTACTGGCATGAAGCAGTGGCGCGCGTCTTTGCCCGCTATGAGCAGTTCAAGCGCGAGAACAACGCGCTGGATTTCGACGACCTGCTCCAAAAAACCGAACAGCTCTTTCGCGAGCATGAAGACGTCCGTGAGCGCTATCAGCGTCGCTGGGCGCAGGTGTTGGTCGACGAGTTCCAAGACACCAACCGCGCGCAATACGAGCTGGTCTTGCATCTCACCCAGGAGCATCGGCAGGTGTTCGTCGTCGGCGATGAGGATCAGAGCATCTATTCCTGGCGCGGGGCGGACTATCGCAACGTTCAACGGTTTCGTGCTGACTTTCCCGAGGCGCAAGTCATCCTGCTCGAGCGCAACTACCGCTCGACGCCGAACATCCTCGATGCCGCGCAGAGCGTGATCGACCGTAATCAGCACCGGACGAAGAAGACGTTGTGGACCAGCGCGGCGGCTGGCCCGCCCATCCAGCTCTTTGAGGCCTATGACGAGCGCGAAGAGGCGGCCTATGTGGTGGCCGAGCTGCAAAAGCTGCTTGCCAATGGCGAGACGACTGCGGGCGAGTGTGCGGTGATGTTTCGCACCAACGCCCAGTCACGCGCGCTCGAAGATGCCTTTATGCAGCACGGCCTCGCCTATCGGCTGGTGGGTTCGGTGCGCTTTTACCAGCGGCGTGAGATCAAAGACGTCCTCTGCTACTTGCGACTGATCCACAACGTGGATGATGAGGTGAGCCTCCGTCGGGTGATCAACGTGCCCTCGCGCAAGATCGGCGAGCGCACCGTGGAGCAGTTGCGCGTGCATGCCCAGGCCCAGGGGCTGTCGATGGGGCGAACGTTGCTCGAGCTGGCGGACGCACGTACGCCGGACGAGGCTGCCTCGCGGACGGGCCTCTCGGGGGCTACGGCGCGTAGCTTGCAGTCGTTCGCGCACCTGCTAGCCGGCCTGGTCGTCGCCCGCGACACGCTGTCCTTGCCTCAACTGCTCGACAAGCTGTTGCAAGAGACCGACTATCTCGCCTATCTGCGTGATGGCACCCAGGAGGGCGAGGAGCGCATCGGCAACGTACGCGAGCTCTATACTGCTGTCGAGCGCTACAGCGAGATGGAGCCTCACGAGGCGTTGCGTGCATTTCTCCAAGACGCTGCCCTGGTATCGGATGTCGACGAGGCCAACTGGCAGGCCGACGCTGTGACCATGCTCACCCTACACGCAGCCAAGGGCTTGGAGTTCGACACCGTGTTCCTGGTGGGGATGGAAGAGGGCATCTGCCCACATATGCGTTCGCTGGATGATCCAGAGCAGATGGAGGAGGAGCGACGCCTCTGCTATGTGGGCCTGACGCGGGCCAAACGGCGCCTGTACCTCGTGCGCGCTTTTCGACGCTCGCTGTTTGGTAACAGCCAGGTGCGCGAGCCCTCGCGCTTCTTGGCCGACATCCCGCGCGCCCTGTTGGCCGGTAGCCCCGTGCCTCGCGTTGCCCTGCCCGGCGATGGGCTCCACGAAGGGGCACCGGCTGGGCCACGGGCGTGGGTCGAGCAACGCCGAGAGCGCAGCGAGGGGGTGCGACGCGTGCGCACGGCCAGCGAGGCTGAACCCCTGCCTCCGCGCTCTGCGCCGACTCGGCCCTCGGTGCGACGTCCCACAGAGACGGGGCAAGCCGAGACGGCCCACCCCAGGCCGTCCAAGACTGAGCCCACCTTCGCCACGGGCGACACGGTGCGCCACCCCATCTTTGGCGAGGGTACGGTGGTCGCGAGCAAACTGGTCGGTGGCGACGAGGAGGTGACTGTGGCCTTTGTGGATCAGGGCGTCAAGCGGTTGCTCCTCCAGTATGCGCGCCTGGAGAAGCTGCCCTCAGCATAGGGCAGAGATTCGCCTGACTCGCTCAGGCCGGTGCTGGGAAGAGATAGAGCGCCGCGGCCTCGTGCAGCTCGCGGCTCAGGCGCTCGGGCAGCGACTCGTGCGGCCACAGCTCGACGATATCCTGGGCCAATAGCAGGCGCTGCCAACTGGTGCGGATGAACGTGATCCGTCGCAGACGGGCAGCGGGCACGGGCCAGGGCAGGGCCGTCACTGGGCCGAGGCGTAGCTGATAGTACAGGGCATGAGCGCGTGGATGGTCTGGCTCGGCGGGGAATAGCGCCTCGCGCGGCAGCAGCTCATAGCCCTGAACATCGGCGTAGAAGCTGACGCTGTGCGCCGTCTCGGGAAAACACGCTGGGTGATAGAAAGCCAGGCGATCGACGGCGATGCGCTGCGGCGCCCGCGCCAGGGGGATATGGTACCAGTGCTCTTGCGTGATGTGCGCCCAGTCGCTCAGGCGCGGCACCACCGCCACGAGCACAGAGGGATCGTGCTCGGCCAGCGGGTCATCGGCAAAGGGCCAGCCTGTAGCATCCATGACTGCAGAATAGCGCAGTTCCCCACTTTGGCGCAAACGCTAGGCCAACCATCCGAATAGCCGCAAGCCGTTCGCCGCGGCATAGCTGTCCGACTGGAACAGAGTGACTCGCAGAATCAGATACACAAAGTAGAGTGCCATGAGATAGATTGCGCCACCTCGACCGAGCTTGCCTTTGCGAAACCAGGCGATGGCAAAGAGCGCGATGCCGGTTAGCGTCGCCCAGGGCAAATCCCATGCGACCAAAGGCCGGGGCACCCAATAGG
>JBDKSN010000056.1:0-6478 GCA_039680625.1 Anaerolineales bacterium
CTGCTTCGGCAAAGTCGCCCAACAGTCGCTCGCCGGTCTCAGGGGTAAGACGATAGGACACCCCCACCAACTTGGCACCCTCGCGTTCCGCTGCGGCGACTACCTCGGCTATGGGCGTCGCCGGTCCCAGGAAAACCGTGCGCCAACCTGCCTCTCGCGCCAGCCGCAGGAAACTCAACACCCCCGCCACATGAACGCATTCACCCAGCGCAGCGCCGATGACGGTCTTGGCCATGGAGCTCCTTTCTGGGAGCCCAAACGAGCCTGAGCACGCTTGGGTCGGTCTGTCTACCGACATGGCTCCTCCATAGAATTTCTCCTACGGTAGCAGAGTGAGATAGTGGCGTCAACCGCCAATGCACCTAGATGGCGACGCCTTGCCGAAGCAGACGAGGCTCGGCGCCGGCCGAGTCGTGCGATACTGCCGCTGTACCCTGTTCCCCAGCCGCGAGCCAGCCTGTACGGCAAGGGATCTGCGCTCGTTCGTCAGCGAACAGCGGGGCTACTCATTTGGCCGACAGGTCCTAGGGGAATACCATTCCCTTGTTGCTCATGCTGTCCAACCTGATGAGGATAGTTCGCTGATGACATCGCTATCGTCCGCCGCCCAGCAGCCTACAGGCCGATCGCCCGGGCAACGGCGCTGGTTATATGCCCTTGCGATCGCCGCGGTGCTCGGCGGGTGGTTGTTGCTCGCCCTTACCCACCTGGACTTTTTCGCGTTCGAAGATGATGAGGGCACGTTCTTGATGACCGCGCGGTCGGTCTGGGAGGGGCACGCCCTCTACCGCGAGGTATGGTTCAACTACCTGGCCGGGCTGATGCATCTGTTGCGGTTCGCTTTCTGGCTGGGCGGTACGACCGTCGTGGCACCCAGGGTGCTCATCGCAGTGATCACCGTGCTCACGATGTTGGTCGCTAGCGAAATCGCCCGACGCGTAGCCGGGCGGCTGGCCGGGTTCCTCACGGTGCTGCTCTTGGCGATCACGCCGGCAACGGCGCGCATGGGGCGCTCGGTGATGGCCGAGGTGCCGGCAGCTCTCTGTGGCGCGTTGGCCGTGCTCCTGCTGCTACAACACCTGCGCTCGCGGCGCCTGGGTTGGCTCGCTCTATCGGGGCTGACTGCCAGCGTGGGCATCTGGTTCAAGTACCCCGCCGCCCTCTTGCTGGTCATCCTCGTGGTCGGGCTGTGGGCCGACGCATGGCAGCACCACGATCGCTGGCAGAGCACCCTTGCCCGCTCGGCACTCCTTCTTGCGTGCGGCATATTGCCCGCCCTGCTGAGCACCCTGGCGTACGAGCTGCCTGCGCAGTGGGAACAGATCGTCGTCACCTATCTACGAAGCGACGACTATGACGACTTGAACGTAGTGCGTAACTTGGGCAAGTACTATGGGTACCTGAACACCAACAACTGGGGCCTAGCGGCCCTGGCCGCTGTGGGGCTGGTCGCCCTATTCCGACGCCAGCGCAATGCCGCGTATTTGCTAGGGGCATGGCTAGGGGGCTATGTCGTGGCTATGCTCTTTAGCACGCCCCTGGGCACCCACCACATGTATCTGTTCCTGGCCCCCCTCGCGATCCTGGCAGCTATCGGGCTAGCGTCCCTGCCCGGCCTGGTGCGCGTCGCTCGGAAGGGTGCACTCGCCCGAGCTCAGCGCTGGCCCTTGGTCGGCGCGGCTCTGGCAACGTTGCTGCTGTTGGCCCTGTTGCCCCAGACCATCGGCAATACCGCTACGTTCTACCGCTCGGACCGAGCGGCTAATGAGGAGCTCTATGAAGCAGTAGCGCTCGTGGCCGAGCACACACAGCCTGGCGATTACGTGGTTTCTGATCTGGGGATGATCACCTACCGTGCCGGCCGATCGGCGCCACCATGGCTCACCAACACGTCGGGCCTGCGCTTTTTCACCGGCAGCCTCACCGAGCCGATAGTGCAGGAGATCAGCGCCGCCTATGCGCCAGCAGCGGTGGTCTTTTGGGAGGAAAAGTTCACCGACCACGCACCGCACTATGTGGCCGACATCCGCAGCCAATACGTCGAGATCTATCGGCAGTACCAAGAGCAAGACGAGAGCTACTATCGTCTCCACGGCATCTATCTTCGGCCAGACCGCGCCCCCTAGGGCCTCGCTGAGGCTCTAGCCCTTGCTCACGCTAGGGGAGGACCCGGATCGGCGTGAGTACGATGTCTCTGGCTTGCGCTTCGCCGTGTTCACCCAGCACCGTCAAGCGTTTGTGGCGACTGTTGTAGAGGCCCACGTGCAGTGTCCATACCCCTGCGGGCGCATCTTCGCGCACTTGCAGCACGTGTTCGTCGACAACGATGTCGCCTCTGTGCCAGGTCGAGGTAGGCCGCTCACCTCCGCGAGGCGGGCCATCGTGCTGCGCCACAATGGCGCCCTGTTCTGCTTGTAGCTGACAAAAGACCGTCAGATCCTCGCGGCCGTCCGCCAGGGCCTGCCAGTACAGGGTCAAAGCGATCGGCTCACCGGGCGAGGCGGCCGTCCGATCCACCGTATATCCAATCAGCGCTACGCCCTCGCCAAGCCGTATGTTCAACGGATTCGGGATCTCGGCCTTTACCCGCGCTGGCAGGGAGAGTTCCCCCAAGGCCACGCCGGAGGCGGGTCTGATGCCTGTAGCTGGCTCCACCAACCCTACCACCACGCGCAGCTGCTCGGGAGTCAGCATCGTCTCTGACAGACGCACTGCCCACGGGTCCGCGTATATGGCACCGGCCTGCATCTGGCTCGTCAGCAAGAGCCCGCGGCCAGGGAAACGGTCGCGCTGCGCAACGATGCGCTCGTTCGCACCGATGAGATGCACATAGGCGGCATAGTCTGTGGTGACTGTCGTATCGGCTTGCCAATACAGCGTCAGTCGCGCTTCGCCTCCAGGAGAGAGCGGCTCGGTCGGTAACTCGACTCCGAGCAACCGCAGACCGCCGCCAAGGTCGGCGTCGAGTCGTTGGGCCGAGGAGGGAATGGCCGTAGCCATCATCGGCTCTGGTGGCCGATATGCCGGAGCGATCGTGGTCCACGGCAGAGCCGCTGCGATACCCGCCAGCGCTATGGCCACAGTTACGAGGAAAGCGCGCCCCCATCGGCGAGTGGCCAACGTATGCCAGCCAAAAGCCGCGCACAGGCTCAGGCAGCCGATGGCGGGGAACAGCAGTCGCCCCTGCGTGGCTGGCGTGAGCAATGTCCAGCGCACGAGCGAGATGAGCAGGATCAGCGGCCAGACCAGTACCAGAGTCCACCGCCAGCTCCACAGCGACTGACCATCCGCCGTGCGTTGCCTGTACAGACCCCAGGGCGCCGCCAACCAGCCTACTGCCAGGATGCCCCCTTGCACGTACACGGCCCAGGTCGGCGCAGGCAGGTTCATCCAGCCGAACAGCCCGACGTACGACAGTGCCAGCCCCTCGCGCTCTCCCCAGAGCTGCACTAACGTCGACGGCGGATAGCGCCGCCCGATGATCGCGATAAAGGGCGCAAGACCGCTTGGGTCGCCATAGAGGCGCCAATTGCGCACGAACCACCAGCCGGCGATGGCCAGCACCGGCAGCAGTCCGCCCAGAGCGGCCCTGCCGAGCTGCCGCCAGTCGTGTTGCCTGGCTACCATCATGGCGACGAGCCCTGCCAGAGGCACCAATGCCAGCGCACTCAGCTTGGTGAGCGCAGCCAACCCAACCAGAGCGCCCCGTAGCGCCCAGCCCGCGACGGTCGGGGGCCGGCGCAACGCACGCACCAGGAGCCAGACGGTGAGGCTACACAGTGCGATGGCCAGGGCGTCGTTGGTGATGGCGCCGCTGATGAACAAGAACATGGGGTTGAACGCCGTGAGGGCAGCCGCGCCAAGCGCAACACCGGGCGCATCGGGGAGCACCTCGCGTCCCAGAAGATAGGCGCTCAGCACCGTCACGACGCCCAGCAATGCCGAAACCAGCCGCGCGATGTGCGCCGCCAAGGCTGCCCCGCGATACGGCCACGCCTCTGCCGACGAGTGCAGAGCCGCATTGACGTTGCCGTCGCTGGTCACCCTTCCCAAGTCGACATAGGGGTTGGGCACATATACCGCCGCCCAGTTGCTGGTGTCGATCGGGTGAACGATCGCCGCCACCAGGAGGTAGTAGAGCGGGGGCTGGCCACCCTCCTGCCGCCAGTCGCCGGGAGCAGCTGGGTCGAGCACCGGTAACCCACCGCCACGGGCCAGCTGAAAGGCATAGGCGGCGTGCTGCGGCTCATCGGGCGCCTCCCACAGCGGCGTGACGAGGCCGTAGGTCACCGCCAGCGCAAAATAGAGTGCCAACACCAGCAACAACCAACGCGATCGTGGCTGCTGGCGCACCCGCTGAAGGTCAACCTCGGCCATCACGCGTGGCTGCTCTGGGGATGCACAGTCCTTCGATTTGCCCAGAGTACTGCGGTGTTTGGATCCTACCAAGACAGATCCTCACCACACGCCTCGACCTCGTCGGCCAGCTCGATGCCCAATCCGGGTCGGTCGGGCAGCAAGATTTGGCCATCCACCGCCTCGAGCGGGTACTTGAGCAACGCATTCTCGCGCGCCCCGGCCTGCAATAGCCATTCCTGCAGCGGGCAGGTGGTGAGGTCTTCGGAAGCGATGAGATGCGTCGCCGCAAAGCTGCCGTGATGCGGGATGAGCGGCACGCCATAAGCCGAGCAGAGCGCAGCGATCTTTTTCATCTCGGTGAGGCCCCCGGCCCACGTCGGGTCAGCCTGCACCACGTCCACAGCACCCGCTTCGAGCAGCGCCCGAATGCCCCAGCGAGTGTACTCGTGTTCGCCACCGGCAATCGAGACACCGTGCATGGTACGGCGCAGCTCGGCGTATTCGGGGATGCGGTCGGCCAGCACAGGCTCTTCGAACCACCACACGCGATAGGGCGCCGCCAGTTCGGCCATGCGCCGCGTGTAGGGCACATTCCAGCTGCTCCAGGCGTCGAACATGATGTCGATGTCATCGCCCACTGCCGCGCGCACCGCGGCGATCAGCGCCAGATTCTCGCGAATCCCCGTCTCACCGTCGGCAGGCCCCTTGCGCACGAACCACTTGGTGGCTGTGTAGCCCTGTGCGGCCACCTCGGCTGCGCGTTGAGCGGCGCGCTCGGGCTCGACTGAGTACCCCAGCATCGAGGCATAGGCGCGGTTAGCGGGCCGCGTAGGGCCACCGAGCAGCACGTACACCGGGGCACCGAGCAGCTTGCCCTTCAGGTCCCAGAGGGCGAGATCGACCTTGCTGATCGCCATCATCGTCTGGCCCTTACGCCCATGAATGGCCACCCGATACATGCGATCCCACAGGCGCTCGACCCCGTGTGGATTCTGGCCCAAGAGCACGGGCGCCAGCTGGTTGCGAATGATATGTGCCTCTTCGGCAGTCACCGGCCCAAACAGGCCGCTCAGCTCCACGTCGGTGTCGACATACAGATACACGGACTCGATCTGGTACGGCGGGCCTTCCTGCCGACGCACCGGCCAGGTCGGCGGCGCAGCCGCCAGATCGGGATAGATGTCCTCTGGCCGAAGCAACCGCTCCTCGGCCAATGGTTCCCGATAATCCCACGTCCAACGGTACCGGCGAAAGCG
This sequence comes from Anaerolineales bacterium, assembly GCA_039680625.1. Classification (GTDB taxonomy): domain Bacteria; phylum Chloroflexota; class Anaerolineae; order UBA1429; family UBA1429; genus JAAYDS01. The sequence continues at coordinate 5,616 of JBDKSN010000056.1, forward strand.
CAGTCCGGTGATCTCCATGCGACCTCCTCGTTAGCCTGTAAGTCGCTCTCGAATTGCCTGGTCCCGGTGAGCCGTCCTCATCCTCAAGACGATGCGACAACTCGTCAAGTTGCGCCCTCCCTGCTCTCACTCAGACAGGGGCCGCACTTGCCACAGTACAGGCGCTTGCCTACCATCATTGTGTCCAGCGCAGGGGATGCGTCAACCGACCCAAGCCCCTGCGCTCACGATGATGGGTGTGTGTTCCGTATTCCGGTCACATCATAGCATGGCCCAGCGCGGGAACACTCTGGTTGGCGCCGAGCACAGGGCGACTGCGCCGCGCCACAACAGGTCCTAATCTGACGATGAGAGTATAAGCGATCCATGGAACAGAGTCTCACTGCTCAATCAGACACTGGCCATCCATCACAGGTCGGGCAACGGCTCTCGCGCCTGGCTCCGGCACTGCTGACTCTGGCCAGTGTGGCGGGCTGGGTGGCGGTCGAGCTGGGCCACCTCGACTTTTTCTCCTTTGAAGACGATGAGGGCACCTTCCTGCTGACGGCCAGGGCGGTGTATGACGGGCATGCTCTCTATCGCGAAGTGTGGTTCAACTATCTCTCGGGGTTGATGAACCTGCTAGTCCTCGTCTTTCGCGTCGGTGGCGTCTCGTTGACGGGGCCGCGGGCGCTGATGGTCGTGCTGACGGCGATCACGATGCTTCTCGCGAGTCGTATTGCCCGCCGAGCTTTCGGCCGCTGGGCCGGCGCCCTGACTGCCCTGCTCTTGGTGCTGGTGCCCGCGGTCTCGAGTATGGGGCGCTCGGTGATGGCTGAGATCCCCGCAACCGTGTGCGGCGCGTTGGCCATCCTTGCCTTGCA
>JBDKSN010000057.1:0-15061 GCA_039680625.1 Anaerolineales bacterium
GCTCGACGCGCAGGCTGACGTCGATGCTGAGATCGCCGCCGTTGCTGGTGAGGTCCAGCGTCGCCATCAAGTCGCCCTCCTCGCTGGGCAGCTCGGCCGGGTCGACATGCACGTTGATCTCGGTCGAGCGGCCCGTGGGGCACTCGAACGAGACGCGGTCGACGGCGAGCCAGGGTTCGCTGGCCGACACGCTGCCGCGCAGCAACCCCAGCCCGTGATTGAACACGCGCAGCGAGCCCGACACGGGCGCGAGGTTGATGCTCGGGCCCAGGATGAGCAGCGCCGTGTCGGCGGCGATGAGCGGGTGCGCCTTGGCGATGCGCAGCGTCACCTTGGCCCGCCCGCCATCCGAGTTGATCACCAGGCTCGACTCGTCGCCCTCGGCCTCGAGGGGCAGCATCAGGCCATAGGCGGTCAGGGCGATGGTCTGTTGCTCGCCGGGCGCGCATACGCCCTGCGTGGGCGCGAGTTCGACCCACGGCGCGGCGGTGGTGGCCGCCCACGCCAGGCGGCCGTTGCCGTCGTTGATCAGCGTCACCTCGCGGCGCTCGGCCACTGCCGGGTCGATATAGCCCCAGTCGATCACCTCCGGCTCCACGCGCAGCGCGGGTTTGACCACGGTGATGCTCGCCGGCAGATCGAGGATGGCCGAGGCCTGGGTCAGGCGCAGCGCCGGCTCGGCCTCGATGGCCTGCCCCTGGCCAAAGCGCTGGGTGTCGGCGGTGAGACGCACCGTGCGCGACTCGCCCGGGGCGAGCGTCAATGCCGTCTGGTCGAGGCTGAGGCAGGGCACCAGCGTGCTGAGGCCGAGTTCGAGCGGCGCGGTGCCGCCGTTGCTGATCACGAGGGGCAATTCGGCGCGCTCGCCATAGGGCACCGCGCCCCAATCGAGCGTCTCGCGCGAGAGCACGAGGCGCGGCGCACTGACCACCACGCGGAGCGACATGCTCTGGGTGCCCGCGTTGCTCTGCACACGCAGGGCCTGGGCGATGTCGAGGCGGCCGTCGGGCAGGCCGGCGAGGTCGGCGCTCACGGTGAGCTGGGTCATCTCGCCAGGGGCCACGGTGAACTCGCGCGGGTGTGCCTGGAGCCAGGGCACCAGGCTGCGCACGGCGCCCTCGAGCACGCCATCGCCCGGGTTGCTCACGATCAGGTACCGCTCGGCGACTTCGCCCTGGCGGCAGGTGCCCAGGTCCATATGCGTCGCGCCCAGCTCGAGCGCGGGGCGCGGCCTCCAGGCACGCACCTCGATCTGCGCCTGGCCGCCATCGCTCGCGATCACGAGCGCATCGGCGACGGCCACCGGACCCTTGCCCAGCCGCTCGGGCAGCAAGATCACCGTCACGTCTACCGCGCGACCCGGCAGGCAGCGGAAATCGGGCCGGTCGACGCGCAACCAGGGCACGCGAGAGGCCACGGTGCCCGCCATCGTCTGGCGGCCCGCGTTGCGGATGGTGAGGGTGAGCGGCTGCGGCGTGTCGGTCTGGAGCGCGCCCAGGTCGAAGCGCTCTGGCTCGACCACGAGCTGCGGGCCAGAGGCGATATCGACGGTAACGCCGACCCACACCGGGCTGGCGTTGGACTCGAGCGAGAGCGCCTGTGGCTCGATGGTCTTGCCCGCGGGCAGGGCGTTGGCATCGAGGGTGAGCAGCACCTTGGCCTGTTTGCCCACCGGCAGTGTGAACGCCTTGGCCGGAGCAGAGAGCCAAGAGACGTGGCTGATCACCCGGCCCGTCACCTCGACCGAGCCTACGTTGCGCAGCGAGAGCACGAGCCGCCGCTTCTCTGCCGGCTTGAGGTCGCTGACGACAAACTGCCGCGGTTGCACCGAGAGGGCGCCCCTCGCCACTGGGCTAGCGGCGGCCGCCTGGGCTGGTGCGGACTGCGGCCGCCTCCCAAAGCGCGCGTCGGCGGCAAAGCCGAGCGACTCCATCGTCTCGGCGGGCGCGCTCGGCGTGGCTGGCGCCTGGCGGGGGGTGGTGGGCGCGGCGACCTGCTCCTCGGGCGTGCGGCGTGCCGTCGCATACCAGTTGTCGATGGGCACGAGCGGGCCATAGGTCGGATCCCACAGCGCGCGGCCGAACTGGCGTGCGCTGGCAAAGCGCAGGTTGCTGTCGCGGTGGGCGGCGCGAGCGATGGCCTTGACCAACTGCGACGAGATGCCGGGCATGGCGCGCTGCAAAGGTGGCGCCTGCGTCTGCCCGCGGGCCAGGTCGACGCGCGCCAGCAGCGCATAGAGCAGTCGCCCCACGGCGTAGATATCCGAGCGCGGTGAAGGGAACGAGGTCGCCAGCTCGGGCGCGGCATAGCCCGACGTGCTGCCATAGGGGCCATAGGTCGTGGGCGCGACCAGGCGCCCCAGGCCTAGACCGACGAGCTTGACCTGGCCCTGCGGCGTGATGAGCACATGCTCGGGCGCCAAGAAGGCCACGTCGAGGGGCGGCTCGCTGGCGTGGAGCGCGGCCAACAGGTCGCACAACTGGGCGCCCCAGTTGCGCGCCAGCTCGGGGGTCACGCCCACCGAGCGCTCGTCGATGAGGCGGGCGCCATCCCAGCCGGGGACCAGCTCCATGACGATATAGACGCGCTCGCCGAGCGTAAAGGCGTCGTCGATGCGCGGCAGGGCGGGGTGGCCGACGTTGCGCCAGCGCTCGACCTGGTGAAAGAGCGCAGCGAGGGCCTCGCGACGCTCGTCAGGGCGAAAGAGGCGCACCAGGGGCAGCTCTTTGAGCGCCACGGGCCGGTTGGCCTCGTGCCGATCTACGGCACGCAACACGCGGCCGACGCGGCCCTGGGCCAACACGTCTTGCACGGCGTAGCGGCCCTGGATGCGCTCGCGAGGCACCTCATCAAAGAGGGCGGTGAAGGTGCGCTGGTCTTCTGCACGGGCGGAGCATCGCGGGCACACGGCGACGTTCCAGGCGCGGCGTGCGCCGCAGGTGGGGCAGATGCGCACCAGAGGCGCGCCACAAGAGGGGCAGCTCGCCGCACCGGCGGGATAGGGCTCGTTACACTTGGGGCAGCGTTGTTCGGTCATCGCCTCGCCATTCTCTGGTCGGCGCGCAAATAGCGGCCTGGTCAGGATGCCAAACCTAGAGCCTCATTATACCGGATCGGCCGCGCCCAAGCGAAAGAGGGCGTCGAGGGGCCACGTATAGACGAGCCCCCGCGGCACGGGCACCGCGGGGAGCTGTCGAGAGGCGCGCTTGGCGGGCTAGACGAACTGCTCGGTGATCTCGCCCGTCGCCTTGTGCCGCAAGATCAGCTTGCGCCGGCCGTCGGGCAGGGTCTCTTCTTTGAGGATGATGTGGTCGGCATCATAGTCGGGCAGGGCCTCGGTCTCGCTCACCTCGGCCTTGCCCCGCCAGTCGTCGAGCAGCACCGGCTCCCACTGGCGCGAGCTCGATGAGCGATAGCAGGCGTCGACGATGGCGTTGACCACATAGCCGTCGTAAAAGGTCTCCATCGGCGCAGTGCCCGCGTCCATGGCGTCGAACATATCCTGGAACATGGGCGGGTAGCCGAGCTCGGCCGCCTCATCGCCCACGGGGAAGAGCCAGCCGGTGTCTTGCTCGGCCTTCTCGGCCACATAGCCGCCCTGGCCCACCGCGGTGAACATCTCCATGCCCGTCCGCAAAAAGTGGTCGAGCCAGATGGTGCCCTCGGTGCCCGAGACCTCGTCGCGCAAGTCCATCCCGCCGCGAAAGGCCCAGCTCACCTCGAACTGGCCCACCGAGCGGTTGGCAAAGCGGATCAGCGCGATGCCGTGGTCTTCGGCGTCGATCTTGTGCACGAGCGTATCGGTCCAGCACATGACCTCGACCGGGCGGATGTCTTTGCCGATAAAGTTGCGGATGATCTCGATGCAGTGGCAGCCCATATCGACGATGGCGCCACCGCCGGCGCGGCTCTTGTCCCAGAACCAGGCGGCGTGGGGGCCGGGGTGCGTCTCGCGCGAGCGCACCCAGAGCACGCGGCCGAGCGCGCCGTTCTTGACCGAGGTCAACGCCTTGAGCGTCTTGGGCGTGTAGCAGAGGTCTTCGAGATAGCCGGCCCAGACGCCGGCCTTTTCGACGGCGTCGAGCATCTCTTTGGCCTCAGCCGCCGTGCGCGCCAGCGGCTTGGTGCAGAGGATGTTCTTGCCCGCGGCGGCCGCCTTGAGCACCACATCGTGGTGCGCGTCGTTGGGCACGCCCACCAGCACCGTGTCGATGTCGGGGTCGTTGATGGCCGCGTCGAGGTCGCTCGTCCAGCGAGGCACGCCATATTCCTCAGCGAACTCGCGGGCGCGCTCGGGCCGCCGCGAATAGACCAGCTCGATGCGGTCCAGCCCGCGCGGCTGGTGAAGCGTATTCAGATAAAACGCGCCGATAAAGCCGCTGCCGATGAGCGCGATGCGATGTGCCTTTCTCACGGTATACCTCCTTGTGCTCATGCCTGGCGGGGGCCAGGCCATTCTGCTCCCTATGTAACCCGACTTGGCCCTCTTGGCAAGCGCGGCGCCTCTATGCGCCAAGAGGGCGCCTCGCGAGAGAGGCGCCCTCGGTCAGAGCCTGGCGCTCAGGCTTGGCCGCTCGGGAGCTTGTACAGCCTCGCGGCGTTGTCGAAATAGACCTTTTGGAGCACGTCATCGGGCAGGTGCAGGCCATAGATCTTCCAGCGGCCCTGCCGCGGCTGGCCTTCGCCTGGGCCATAGTCGAAATACTCGTCGCGGCTCTCTAGCCCGCGGAAATAGGTCTGGTACCACGGCACCGACGGCCGCACATCGGTGCCAAAGAGGATGCGGTCGGGGAAGCGCAGGATCAGCTCGCGGGCGCTGTAGGGCTGCCGGCCCAGCTCACCCAGCCGCTCGGAGATGTCGGTGTACATATTGGGATACTTGGCCAGCATCTCGCCCACAAAGCCCAGGTTCTCGGGATAGCAGCCCACGTGCGCCAGCTGGAAGTTGGTGCGGGGATGCGCCTCGACCAGGTGATAGAGCGCGTCGATCAGCTCCTCAAAGCGGGGGAACGCAGGGCCGTAAAAGTGCCAGTCGGGGTGGGCGTGCAGCTCATCCCAGCGCTCGTTGAAGCGGTCGAGCGGCTTGAAAAAGGCCGTGGGGTCGGCGGTGTGGATGAGCACGGGCACGCCGAGCTCGCCGGCCTGTTCCCACACGTCGGCGATGCGCGGGTCGTCGGGCATCACCAGCTTGCCGGCCTGGTCGCGCACGCGCAGGCCGAGGGTCTTGAACACCTTGAGGCCGCGCGCACCGGCGGCGACGTCTTGGGCGAGGGCAGTGGTGGCGCGTTCGGCAAAGCCGGGCGTGCCCACGCCGTTCCAGTCGACGTTGCAGAGGGTGTAAAAGCGCCCGGGATAGGCGAAATCGAGCTGTTCGAGCTTGTGCTTGAGCAGGTCGCCCGAGCAGCCATCCAGGTCAGCGATGGCGCGCACGTTGAGAAAATCCATCTCGCGCACCATGTCGGCGGGCGGGCGCACGAGATCCAGGCTATTGAGCGCGGTCAGGTGGTTGTGGGCGTCGATCACGGGGAACTTGGCCCACGAGACGGGGTGTTGCGGCGAGACGAGCTCGGAGCGGGGCAGGAAATCCTCGGCCAGGATGCGATCAGACATGGTTACTCCTCGGCGGTTACTAGCAGGGCGCCCCGATGGCGGCATCGGCGTCTGCCTACAACCGACAGCATAGCGCAATTGGCCCCCGTCGTGCAAAGGCGGCGGGGGCCGAGGAGAGGCGGCTGTCTCGTGCTACTGCGCTGGCGTCGGTGTCGGCGTCTCGGGAGCTTTGCGCAGGGTGTCGACGCTGGCGTTGAGCAGGCTCTCAGCCACATAGCTCGAGATCTCGACGGCGTACTCGGCCGCCGACGACTTGGCCGCATAGCCGCCATCGGGCTGTTGGGCGCCCACCAATACGGTAGTGTCGCCCTTGGCCGTGCGGAGGGTCACCGTGGCCTGGGGCTTGTCGAGGCCATAGGCCGGGTCGAGGGTGCGGCTCAGCGGCGCGGTCAGCCGCAGGGTCGCGGCCTGTTGCACCAGCGTGTTGGCGGCGTCCTCGTCGAGCACATCGTCCGCGGCCTGACCGGCCAGCGCCCAGCCGCCCGCCTCGGTGCGCGTGAGCATACACTCGCCGTGGCCGTTGAGGATGGTCACCGCCGTCACCTCGTCGAGGGCGATGTTCACATATTGCGTATCGACCCAGCCGGCGGCGGTGGCTCCCCACTCCCACGGGGTGAGACCCGTGCCCCTGTAGACCACGTCTTCATCGGCCAGGCGCACGTTCGAGTCGCCATAGCTGAGCGACGAGCCGAGATAGAGCGTGGCTGCCGGGCCGTCGCTCGTCTCGAGGTCGATGCGCCGGACATAGTTGTCGGCGGTGACCTGCAGCCGGATGTGGCTGGCGGCCGTCTCGGTGATCACCTCGGCGCGCGTGACCGCTAGCAGCTTGTTCAGCGCCTCTTGCACACTCTCGCTCAGCGCGGGATAGTCATCGGCCTCGGGCAGCACCCAGCCCTCGCCCGAGCGAGCCAGGCGCACGTGGTGGCCGTCGCTGTCGCTCACGGTCAAGGCGGTGATCTGCGCGGTGGTGAGGTTGGGCAAGAGCGGTCCGGCCTCGACGGTCGCGTTGCGCGGCCACCAGGTAAAGACGGCCAGGGCGATCTGGGCGACGAGCACGCCCAACAGCACATAGAGCGCGCGCTTGTTCATGATCGTGGGCCTCCCACGGGGTCTTGCGCCGCTGGGGACGACTGGCCGGGCGAGGTCAAGGGCAGCGGCCGTTCGTGGCGCAGGCGCGACCGCCACCACCCGCCCAAGACGAGCAGCGCCACTAGCGCCACGGCATAGTTGCCCCACTCCCACACCTTCTGGCCCTGTTCCGACAGGCTCGCCAGCACGCGCATGGTGGCGTTGCCCTTGGTGCGGATCGCGAGCATGTCTGGCTCTTCGACGCACCAGGCCACCGCGTTTTGGATGAGCTGGATGCTGTTCATGTGTCGGTCGACGGCCAGCTGCGACGAGATCGCAAAGACCGTGTCGTTGAGGAACTCGGCGCTGCCCAGCACGATCAGGTGCGCCGTGGCCGGTGACTCGGTGAGTAGCGCCGTGTCGGGCGTCGTGCCGTCGTCGCTCGCGGGCACGCCCGACTCGGCATAGGCGCTCGTGAAGGTGCCCGTGACCGCTACGCCCAGGGGATACGATTGCTGCGGCGCAACCACCGCAAAGCCATAGTCCGGATACGTCGAGAAGTCGGGGTTGATGTTGGTGTCGGTCTGCAGCCACGACTGGCTGCTCGAGCGCACCAGCGTCTCGACCTGGCGGTTGGCGTTGGCCGCGGCGTCGACCACCACGGGCGAGGCCCAGTTGAGCGTGACGGCCGAGAGGCCGGCGGTGATGGGGCTGTCGGCGGCCAGGCCATCTTGGCGGACATCGATGAAGAAGGGATAGTCCATCGCCTGCAACTCTTGCACGGTAAAGCCGCTGACTTGCCGGTTGACGATCACCGGGAAGGGCTCGTTCTGTGGATCGAGCACGAGCGCCTTTTGCACGTCGATGCCGTATTTGAGCAAGAGGTCGCGCAGACCGCCCTGGATCTCTTGCAGCGCCAGGCTGCCCGAGTAGGGGTCGATGGTGAGGCCATAATTGCCCGCCACCGCGACCACCGAGCCGCCGCGCATGAGGTATTGGTCGATGGCAAAGCGCTCGCGCTCGCTCAGGTTCTGCGGGGCGATGAGCACGAGCACGTCGATTTCGGCGGGCACGGCGCCCGTCGAGAGGTCGACAGTCGACACCTGATACTCGTCAGCCAGCGCCTGCCTGGCCTCCTCATAGGTGGCCAGGTTATAGTTCGCCGCCTGACTGCCTTGCGGGGCAGGGGGAGTCCACACACCCACCACCTTGAGAAAGCCTGGCGCGCTGCGCTTGATGGCCGCGTCGACGGCCTTGCGCACGTCGCTCTCGGCGTAGGTGCCGCCCGGGTAGATCACCTGGCTCTGGTCGCCGACGGTCAGCACCAGGTAAAAGTAGTAGGTGTCGGTGCTCGTCAGCGAGGCGCGCACGGGTTGCAGGCCGTATTGCTCGTACAGCTCTTGCGGGGTGACGGTCGTCGCTTGGTCGTCGAGGTCGACCACTGCATAGCTCAAGTTGGGCGAGGCGGCCGTATAGTCGTCGACCACCGCCTGAATGGCCGCGGGCGCGTCGGCGAGCCACGCAGGCAGAGTCGAGCTGGTCAGGTACAGCGTGAGCTTGGCCGGCTCGGTCATCGCGGCCAACGCCGCCTCGACGCTCTGGAAGCCATACACCGCGCGCTTGATGGCGCTGGTCAACTGATATTCGAGGTTGTTCAGAGCCACCTCTACCGTGCCGTCGCGATTGGCCGTGACCTTGACCAGGTCGCCAAAGCCCAACACCTCGCTCTGGTCGCCATAGCGCACCAGCACATCGAGATAGGCGTTGATGATGCTGGTCTGGTTGCGGCCCGCCACTTGAAAGGCGTTTGGCCGGATGCCATAGGTGTTGTTGGCCTCGGCCTCTGCCTCGGGATCGTCGGCCGGGTCGATCACCGACACGTGGACGCGGCTTCCGCCCGCCACGGCGTACTCGTGCAACAGATCTTCGATCTCGGGCGCCAGCGGCTCGAGCAATGGATGCGTCTCAGACGAGAGGTAGGCGGTGATCTCGAGCGGCTCTTGGAGCTGGCTCAGGAGGTTCTGCGTAGCGTCAGAAAGGGTGAACACGTGCTGCTCGGTGAGGTCCCAGCGCAGGCCGCGCAGGGGGGCGAGCCAGATGTTGAGCAGCACCAGGTTGGCCATCACCAACGAGGCCAGCGCATAGCTCTGGTGCCGGTGCGCACGGCGCTCGGGCCGCGTCGACCAGCCCTTGGCCTGCAACGACAGCACATTGGCCGTCACAAAGATCGCCGTGAGCGAGAGGTAATAGACCAGGTCGCGCAGGTCGATCACGCCGCGCTGGATGCTCTCAAAGCGGCTGCTGGTGCTCAGGGCGCGCAGCACCGCGCCCACGCTCGCTCCGGCCGCCGACGAGAGGTCGCTGGTGCCGAGGAGGTACAGCGCGCCGCAGACGAGCAGGGTGACGATAAAGGCCACGATCTGATTGTCGGTGCGCGAAGAGATGAACAGGCCGATGGCGCCATAGGCAGCGGCCAGTAACAACGCGGCCAGGTAGCCGCCCCAAACCGGCCCCCAGTCGAGATCGCCCAAGAACGAGATGCTCACCGGCAAAAAGAGCGTCAGCGCCAGGGTGAGGGCCACCAGGGCGATTACGGCGAGCAGCTTGCCCAGCACCAGCTCGATGCGGCGCACAGGCAGCGTCAAGAGGATCTCTTGCGTACCCGAGCGCTGCTCTTCGCTCCACTGGCGCATGGTCAGCGCCGAGACGAGCACCAGCAGCAAGAGGGGCATGCGGTTGAACAGCGGGCGCACATCGGCCAGGCCGCGCGCCCAGAAGGCGTCGACCCAGAAGAAGACGAACAGGGTGAGGAGCAAGAACGCGCCGACGAACACCAGCGCCGTGGCCGAGCTCAGCAAGATGCGCAGCTCTTTGCGGGCCATGGTCAGGGTCTTGGTCATGCCGGCACCTCCTGCACGGGGCGCTCGACAGCCAACGCGCTAAAGACGCTTTCGAGGCTGCGCACGTCGCGCTTGATCTCGCGCACGGGCCACTGATGCGCGGCGGCACAGCGAAAGAGCCGCTCGCTCAACTCGGCAGCGTCTTGGGGCGCATCGCCCGCGCGAGCCGTGTAGGTCACCGAGCCGTCGTCATGCCGATGCGTGGTCACCTCGGTCACGCCCGCCTCGGCGCGCAGCGTAGCGGGCACGCCATCGACCACGCGGGCCAGCACCAGCGAGACGGTCGGCGCGGTGGCCAGCTCACTCAGGGCGGCGTCGGCGCGCACCCGGCCGTTGACCAAGATCACCACGCGGTCGCACAGGGCCTCGACCTCTGAGAGGATGTGGGTGGAAAAGAGCACCGTGCTGTGCTCGGCGAGGCGGCGGATGAGGGCGCGCATCTCGATGATCTGCGTGGGGTCCAGGCCGATGCTCGGCTCGTCGAGGATCAGCAGCTCGGGTTGATGGATGATGGCCTGGGCCAGCCCGACGCGCTGGCGAAAGCCCTTGCTCAGCTGGCCGATGGGCCGCGTGAGGTGGTCTTGCAGGCCGGTGGCATAGACGGCCTCTGAGAGGCGCGCCAGGAGGGCGCTCTCAGGCACGCCCCGTAGCCTGGCCAGAGTGACGAGGTAGGCCTGCACCGAGAGCTCGGGATAGAGCGGCGCGCTCTCGGGCAGATAGCCGATCATGGCCTGGACGCGGCGCGTGTCGGTCGTCACGTCGAGGCCATTGACGGTGACCGTGCCGCTATCGGGCTGGAGATAGCCGGTGATGATCTTGATCGCCGTGCTCTTGCCCGCGCCGTTGTGGCCCAGCAGGCCGACGATCTGCCCTTGGCCTACCACAAAGCTGGCGCTATCGAGGGCCACGATATCGCCATAGCGTTTGGACGCTTGCTTGACCTCAAGCATCTGGAGCAGCCTCCCTATGCGCAAGTCGCGCCTGTTGGGCGCATGGTGCAACGCGGCCCATTCTAGACAGACGCGCTGGGGGTCACAAATGTGAGGGGGCGAGGGCGCCGGTCACGGGGGAAAGGCGCAAGCCGAGCAAAGCGCGGGCCATCCCTGCGCCTCGTTGGCCAGGATGGCCCGCATCTCGGTATCTGTGGAGAGGCCGTCAGCTTTGAACCTGCGGGACCTCTGCCTCGCACGCGGTGCAGGCCTGCAGTTCCACCTGGGCCAGGTAGTCCACCGCCCAAGAAGCATTCAGCGCGTGCAGCGTGTCCGCCCGGGGCACGCCGGTCTCTCGATCCCAACCCATCAGGCCATAGTAGGTGTGGATCGCCGCGCGCAGGGCCTCGGGGTCCAGCCCGCCGTGGCTCAAGATGCCGTTCCGCGTAGGCTCATAGGTGCGCGGCGCGGGTTCGTCATCGGCGGCGGTGAGGCCCTCGCGCATGTTGTACAGGCGAGCCAGCGTGAGCACGCGCTCGCCGAGGATGAGCAGCTCGTAGGCGCTGACGTCCCAGCCCGTGGCCGCTCGCACGAGGGCGACGGTCTCGTCCAGGCTCCAGGTGACAAAGTTGCATAGCGTGAGGCAGTTGTTCATGATCTGAAAGATCATCTGCTGGCGCACAGCGCGCACTTTGTCGACGCCCAGGCTCTCGAGGGGGATGGGGTCCAACAAGCCCATGGTCCGCAGCGTGGCGTTGGCCAGCAGGCCGTCCTCGGTCACGCGGTCGAGGCCCGGATCGTGCAGCGCGTGCTGATGATCGGCCCCGGTCGGAGACACGGCGTACGAGATGGCCAGGCCACGCTGGAAGCGCGCCTCATGGGCGGGATAGGTCTGGTTCTTGACCTGCACCGCAAACGCCTCGGCGCCGTGGCCGATCTGTCGCGCAGCGCGTAGGGGCCCTTCGGCCAGCACCGCGCCCAAGCCCTCTTTGTGCGCGATCTTGTCGACCATCTGAATGACGGCATCGCCATTGCCAAAGCGCAGGTCGATCCCATCGGTATCGGTTTCGTCGATCAGGCCCTTCTCAAAGCACTCCATGGCGAGGGCGATGCAGCCGCCCGTAGTGATCGTGTCGAGCGAGTAGGCGTTGCACAGCTCGGTGGCCTTGCTGACGGCGACGATGTCATCCACGCCGCAGGCCGAGCCAAGCAGGCCGACCGACTCGTACTCGGGGCCGCCATAGTCGGGGTCGAGCCGGTAGGGTTCGTCGGCCTGCACGACCTTCTTGCAGCGGACGGCACAGGCAAAGCAACCATCCATGCCCTTGCCGATCTTGGGCATGAACACCTCGCCGCCGAGGTTGGCCGCGCCGGCGAACTCGCCATCGCGAAAGTTGTGGATGGGCAGGTTGCCCGTCAACAGCGAGTCGGCCAGGTAGCGGCCGGTGCCCCACTGGTGCTGCCCGGCGGCGACCTTGCCATCGGTGATGGCCTTGGTCATCGCGCGGCCCAGTTCTTGGACCCGCTCATGGTCCTGCCCGCGCAAGCCCTGGGTGCCGCGGACAGCCACGGCCTTGAGTCTCTTGCTGCCCATCACAGCGCCAAGGCCGCAGCGGCCCGCGGCGTCCTTGAGGCCGTTCATCACGCAGGCATAGCGCACCAGGTTCTCGCCGCCGATGCCGATCATGGCCACCTGAACATGCTTGTCGCCCAGCTCGGCGCGGATGGCCTCCTGCGTCTCTTTGGTGGGCTGGCCCCACAACGCCTCGGCATCGCGCAGCTCTACCGTGCCATCCTTGATCCACAGAACCACCGGCCGCGGCGAGACGCCCTCGACGATCAGCGCGTCAAAGCCGGCGCGCTTGAACTCGGCGCCCCAAAAGCCGCCCACCTCTCCAGCCCCAAAGCCGCCGGAGAGCGGAGACTTGGCCCCGACGGCATTGCGCGAGGCGCCGGCTACCGCCAGCCCGGTGAGCACGCTAGGGGCAAAGATGAGCTTGTTCTCGGGGCCGAGCGGATCTGCCCTGGCGGGCACCTCTTTGAGCAGCGTCTCGACAATGATGCCCCAGCCACCGATGTTGCGCCGCAGATAGGCGATGCCCGGCTCCTCGACCGTGATCTGACCCGTGGTGAGGTTGACCCGTAGGATCTTGTTGTGAAAAGCTGCCATCTTCTCTCTTCCGTAGTACGCGCCCGACCGTAGCCTGGCTAGTGCATGCCGCTCGTGACCGAGAGGCCGCGCTGGCTCGCAACGTTTTCATCATAGTCGACAGCACCATTATCTGGCAAGTTGAACGAGCATGCGCAGCATCGCCAACAGGCCACGCCCCGCTGCTCAGAAGGGTATGGGCTGTATGGTGCTGCATAGATAGGACTACCCTCCTGATTTTCCGTGCGACGAGTCAGGCCTGTCGTCTTGGTCAGTTCAGTCTGGGCATCGCTAGAGGCGCTCCATTGGCGCGCCGCGAACGAGGGGCGGCCCTTTTCGAGGGCGCGAGCGAGAGGTATGCTTTGGTTGTCGCTGATGGTTGACGAGCCAATGCGTCTTGGGCACCCCACGTATTGGGGGTTGAGGGCGCGCTTGGCTAGCGGGCCAACGTGCCCTTGTCGTTCACATTCACTCAACGGAGGTTCTGATGGTCACGCTCTATGACAAGATTCGAGGTTGCATCGCCGGCTCGTGGGTTGGCTCGTCGATGGGCGCTGCGGTGGAGGGCTGGAGCCACGACCGGATCGTCGAGACGTATGGCTGGCTCGACCGCCTGTTGCCCTACAAGCACTATACCTCGTACACCGACTGGCAACGCCAGCCCGGCACCACTGAGGATGGCATCGAGCGCCAAAAGCTCATGAACACCACCGCCATGGAAAAGGGCGGCCGCTTTACGGCCGAGGACTTGGTGGCCACCTGGCTGCGCGACTTGAAGCCCGAGCGCATGGTCTACAAGCAAGAGCCGTTCGACCAGACACTGCTCGAGATGGCCCGCGCGGGCGTTCCGGCGCGCGAGCTCGGCCGCATGTGGCCCTTCAACAACGTCAACTCGCTGGCGCGCGCGGGCCACACCCTGGGCATCGTCAATGCGGGCGATCCCGCTGGCGCGGCTGCCGATGTCTATGACGTCGGCCTCGTCTATGCCACCGCGCAGACCTTTGCGCTGCGCTGGGCAGCGGTCTATCACAGCAGCATCGCAGCTGCCCTGCGCCCCGATGCTACGGTCGACTCGGTGCTCGCCACGGCCCTGGAGTATACTCAGTATCATGCTGTGCACGACACCCCCTATGCGCGCTACGACACGGTCAAGAGCGAGGTCGAGCGTGCGCTCGAGATCGCCTCGCGCCACGTGGGCGACCCAATGGGGATGCGGCCCGAGTTCGACCAGCACTATTACGGCGGCACGCACTTTGTGTACTCGATGTCGCAGGCCAACGAGGTGGTCTCCAAGGGTCTGGCGATCTTTAGTGCGGCACAGGGCGACGCGCGCACCGCGCTGTTGGCGGCGGTCAACTTTGGGCGCGACACAGACTGCATCGCCGCGGTGGCCGCCGGCCTGGCGGGCGCCTTCTCGGGCGCGAGTGCCCTCGACGCGGAGTGGATCGCCACGGTGAACGCGGCAACCAAAGCCGACCCCTACACCAACAGTCGGCTGGATATCGATGAGACGGCCGAGGGCCTGTTCAACGCGGTGCTCCACAGCTTGGAAGAGCGCCGCGCGCACATCGAGCGGATGACGGGCACCCAGAGCTGGCTCAGGTAGGGCAGAGCGGCTCGATGCCCGCGCCCATCTTGTTGACAACGTTCAGGTCGTTTGCTATATTGGCAGCAGTCATAGGCGCTGGCCACAGGGGGCCGGCGGCCTCTACCACAAGGAGGTGCCTATCGAGCGAGCTGGCGGGTCGTTTTCGCCTACGCCCAGAGCGCCCGTAGATGGTTTTGGCGTATGCCCGGCGCCCGTTTTCGAGCGCTGACCTTCAAGTTCTGCTGCGCGCGCCCTGGCCCCATTGTTTGCTTCTATATGACAGGAGTACAAGATGGCAAGCGTAACCTATGATCATGTGGTCAAGCGCTTTGGCGATGTGATCGCCGTCAACGATCTGTGCATCGAAGTCGCCGACAAAGAGTTCCTCGTGTTCGTCGGCCCCTCGGGCTGCGGCAAGACGACGTCGCTGCGCCTGCTCGCCGGCCTCGAAGAGCTCTCGGATGGCAACATCTACATCGGCGACCGGCTGGTCAACGATGTGGCCCCCAAGGACCGCAACATCGCCATGGTGTTCCAGAGCTATGCTCTGTACCCGCACATGAGCGTGTATGACAACATGGCCTTTGGCTTGAAGCTGCGCAAGACGCCCAAGGCCGAGATCGAGCGCCGCGTCCGTGAAGGCGCCGCCATGCTGGGCATCCAGGAGCTGCTCGACCGCAAGCCCAAGGCACTGTCTGGCGGCCAGCGCCAGCGTGTGGCCCTCGGCCGCGCCATCGTGCGCGAGCCAGCCGTGTTCCTCATGGACGAGCCGCTGTCGAACCTGGACGCCAAGCTGCGCGTGGCCACGCGCGCTGAG
>JBDKSN010000058.1:0-14680 GCA_039680625.1 Anaerolineales bacterium
AGACGATGCGAACGGGTCCGGCATCATCGTGTATGGCATCGGCAACCTGTTCTTTGACCAGATGTGGAGCTGGGAGACGCGCACGGGCCTCATCGCCCGCCACACCATCTATGATGGGCGCCTGTTGAGCAGCGAGATGCTCACGACGGTGTTGGAGGATTATGCCCAACCGCGCTGGGCAACCGCTGAAGAGCGCCGTGAGATCCTTGAGCGCGTGCACAGTGCCGCGCCCGACAAGGACACCACGCTGTACATGGGCCAATCTGGCTCGGCGCTCTATGCCATCGAGCTGGCCATCCACGCCTGGCTGACGGGCGAATATAGCACCGCCGCCTATTGGGGCTTGGACAAGCTGACCGACAATGCCTTTGCCGTCGATGCACGTGGCGGCCAGGTGACGGCTACGGATTGGCGCGTGCTCGATGTCGAGCCTGAGGATGATCGCCTGCAAGTGATCGTCGAATTCAGGGACGCCACCTGCACCCTGGACGGCAACGAATACCGTTACCCTGAGGCGCACCTGTCGGCGGTGAGCGTCGTCGTCGATGACGACACGGTGCAGATCGTTGGGTTGCGCCCTATGGCGGCGTCCTAACCGGCGCCGCAGATCATTCAGAGGACAATCTTTCCAGGTTTCGCTATCCCGAACTGACGAGGTGACCGGCCATGAGCATCCCCAAGACGATGAAAGCAGTACGCATCTATGGCATTGGCGACTATCGCCTGGAAGAGGTGCCTGTGCCCCAACCGGGGCCAGAAGAGGTGCTCATCAAGGTGCTGGCCACCGGCATCTGCGCCTCGGACATCAAGACATTCGAAGGCCACCGTGTGTGGGGTAGCGCAGAGATCCCGCCCTACATCGTCACGCCCGTCACGGCTGGCCACGAGTTCGTCGGCGAGGTGGTGGCTCTGGGCGAGGGCGCCGCAGACAAGTACGGTTTGCAGATTGGCGACCACGCCATCTCGGAGCAGATTGTGCCTTGCGGGCGCTGCCGCTTTTGCCGCCATGGGCAATATTGGATGTGCGAGCGCCACGCCATCTATGGGTTCAAGCGCGGCATCGCCGAAGGCTCGTGGGCCGAGTACATGCTCTTCCCCGCGGGCGCCATCAACCACAAGGTGCCCCACGAGCTGCCGGCCCACCAGGCAGCGCTCATCGAGCCGATGGCCTGTGCCATTCACGCAGTGCAACGGGGCCAGATCGAGTTGGGCGACGTCGTCGCCATCGCGGGCATGGGGCCGATCGGTCTGGGTATGCTGAGCGTTGCCCGTCTCAAGAACCCCGGATTGCTCATTGCACTGGATATGAAGCCGCGCCGCCTGCAGTTGGCCGAGTACCTAGGCGCCGATCTGACCATCAATGTCGCCGAGGAGAACGCTGTGCAGCGCGTCTTGGATCTCACCGAAGGCTATGGCTGCGACGTGTATATCGAAGCCACCGGCGCGGGGCCAGCCGTAAGCCAGGGCTTGCAGATGCTGCGCAAGCTCGGCACCTTTGTCGAGTTCAGCGTCCATGCTGGCCCTGTCGCTGTAGACTGGTCGATCATCGGCGACCAAAAAGAGCTCAACATCCACGGCGCCCATCTGGGACCCTATTGCTATCCGCTCGCCATCCAGTATCTGCTCGGTGGCCAGATCGATGGCGAGACGCTGGCGACGCATCGTTTGCCGTTGAGCGAATTCCGCCATGGCCTGGAGCTCGCCCACTCGGGCGACGAGTCGGTCAAGGTGATCCTTGAACCCTAGGCCTACTAGTGGACAGCCGCCCTTCACTAGACGATAATGTCTGATATAGAGACGCTCTGCGCCTGTGTCGGACACGGGTCGAAAAGGAGGCTTGGGCATGGCCAGCAACGAGGTTGAATCGCGCTACATCGTGCCGGACCGTTTGCTCTTTGCACGCCTGCAAAAGCTTGGCACCTTGGGCGAGTATGTGCTCGAGCCGCGCGGCGTCGCCAAAGTAGTGGATACGTATCTGGACAGTCACGGTCGCGCGCTGACTCGACAGGGCTGGGCCTGCCGTCTGCGCCGCCAAGGGGGCCGCTGGCTTGTCACCCTCAAGGGGCCACGAGTCGGCGAGGGGGTAATCCATACTCGCCCCGAAAGCGAGATCACCCTCTCTACCGGCATGCGGGACTATGCCCAGTGGCCGCAGAGCGAGCTGCGTGAACAGGTTGCGCAGCTATGTGGCAACAGCCCCCTCTCCGAGCTCGTTACTATCGAGCAGCGACGCCATCTATTCGCTGTGACCCAGGGCGACCGCACGGTAGCCTCCCTATCGCTCGATGAGGTGCGCTGTCGCGGCAAAGGCCACGATCACGAGAGCTATATGCTCGAATGCGAGCTCGAAGCTCAGGGCACGCCCGAAGACCTCCTGGCGATCGACGCCACACTCGCCCAGGACTATGACCTGCTCCCCGAGCCACGCAGCAAACTACGTCGGGCGCTGGATATCATCGAGCGCGATGAGCTGCCCGAGACCGACCTCCGCGAACGACTGCGCGCCGTCACACCCGGCGAACTCATAGCCCGCTATGGCGATGACCAGGCCCAAGGCGAGCGCGTTTCGGCCCTTGTTGGCCAGCTGTTCGATGCCCTTCAAGCCCACCACGGCCTGACGGCCGAACAGCGGCGCGTGGCCCAGGCGGCGGGCTTGCTCACCGTGTTGGGCACTGCCGCTCACAAAGAGCGATCTCATGTCGTAGCGCGCAACCTGGCGTTGCGCTATCGCCTCGCCGGGTTCGACGAGCAGGAGCAACAAGTGATCGCCGCGGCCCTGTTCCTGCGTCGCGAGGCGGTCTCGCCCGAACGCATCGCTGAAGTACTGCCCGACACGTTCACTGCCGATGAGCGTCGCCAAGCGCTCTTGATCGCCGCCCTCGTGCGCATCGCATCTGCCCTGAGTCGCGAGGCAGAGGTGACCATCGAGCACGTCCACGAGCTGGATGGAACAGTGCGCCTGTTGCTCGCTGGCCCGGGCAACGAGCAGGCAGCGCGCCGCGCCAGCCGCCGGAGCGACCTCTGGGCCATGCTCTCAGCCACCCGTCTGGAGTGGGGCCTGCTATCGAGCGATGGCGATGTGCTCGTCTCGGCCGTCGAAGGCCCGCGAATGCTCGGCATCAACCCGTGGGACACGATGCCCACGGCCGCGCGCAAAGTGCTCGGCTACTGGCAGCGGCAGATGGTCCTCAACGAACCCGGTACGCGCTTGGGCGAGGATCCCGAGGCCCTTCATGATATGCGGGTCGCGGTCCGGCGCATGCGCTCGGCGTTGCGCCTGTTCGGCCCCTATCTGCGAGGACCCGATGTGGCTCGCGTCAACGAGCGTCTGCGCCGCACGGGCCTAGTCTTGGGCGCCGTCCGCGATCTCGACGTGGCGATCGCCAGGGCCGAGGCATTTGCCGCGGCAGATGCGACGTCGCCCGATCTGACGCCGCTTCTCGCCCGCTGGCGACGCGAGCGTGATCGGGCACGGGGTGCAATGCTGCGCTACCTGAACGGGCGTGAATATGCGCGCCTCCAGCACGCGATGGGGAGCCTGTTGACCAGCCTCGAACAGGACGAGTCATGGGCCGAAGGCAATCAAGCCGTCGGGTACCTAGCGCCACGACTGGTGTTCATCGACGAAGCGATCGTCGAGGCGTATGACACCGTGTTGCCCGACGCGCCGGTGCAGCTCTTGCATGCCCTGCGCATCGACTGCAAGCGGCTCCGCTATGGGCTCGAGTTCTTCCGCGAGGTGCTACCGGCCGAGATCGAGGCCCTGATCCCCACCGTCGTACAGTTACAGGATCATCTGGGTGACCTGCACGATCAATACGTCACCGTCGAGATGATCCGGGAGCTTGTCCAAGGGCGTGAGGGAGCGCCCGAGTATGCCGGCGCACTCGTCTATCGCGAGGCGTGCGTCGCACGACAACGCGCTCTCGCCGAGAGCTTTCCAGAGGTGTGGCGTACTTTCACAGAACGCAAGGCCCGCAAGCTGCTCAAACAGCAACTGCGCTAGCGCCCACCAGCGCTAGCCCAAGAACAAGACGGCAAAAGCAACAGGCCCCTAACCGAGTGGTTAGGGGCCTGTGATCCAGTCGCTCAGTGGCCGCAGCCAGGGCAGCCGTCTGCGCAGTCACAATCGTCGTCCGCGCACTCGCCCTCAGCGCACTCGGAGCAGTCACACCCGCACGAGCAGGCGGCGAGGTCCTCTTCAGTTGCTTCCCGCGCTCCCAAGATCTTGACATGAAAGTGCAACGTCTCACCAGCCAGGGGGTGATTCAAATCGACCACCACCTCATCCTCGGTGACGCTGGCGACATAGACGATCACACTGTGGCCAGTCTCGGTGCGCATGCGGAACGAATCGCCCACTTCCACATCCGGCGGAAAGACATCTCGCGGGAGTGCCTCCTGAAGGTCGGGCTCCTGCTCGCCATAGCCATCGGCCGGCGCGACGATGATGTCTTTCTCTTCACCCACCGCCATGCCCAGCAGCGCATCTTCCAGCCCGGGGATGATCTGCCTTTGCCCCTGAATGAACTCGAGCGGCTCGCGCCCCACAGAGGTGTCTACGACCTCGCCGCTATCGAGGCGAAGCGTGTACTCCATACTGATCACGCACTTGTCCTGCACGGAATCGACCATGATGATGTACTCCTTGAGTCCGATGGCCCCAGCCCAATACGCTGAGCCAAACACAACGCTCCTATTATACGGCGTATGGGTATCACGTGCGAATCACCAAAAGCCTAGCGTAACGGTTGCACGACGTAGCTCTCGCCCGCCCGCGCCGCGAAATGAGCGAGGTCGCCGGCAGCGGCAGCGGCTAACTTGGCCTCGCCCTGCAAGACCACGAGGCCTCTCGGCCCACTCAAAGTGCAGTTCGTGTCGCGGGTAGCATAGAGCGCTGCCTCGACCAGCTGCCCTTCGCACCAGGCGATGTCGACGCACAAGCCCCCACGCGCCCACAGCCCTTTGACCTCTCCGACAGCCCACGCGGCGGGGAGGGCTGGCAGCAGGCGTACTACGCCATCGTGGCTCTGGAGCAGCATCTCGACGATGCCCGCGGCTCCCCCAAAGTTGCCATCGATCTGGAACGGCGGGTGCACGTCGAACAGGTTGGGATAGGTCGAGCGGCGCAGCAGGGTATTCACTTGCTGATACGCCCGCTCTGGTTCGTGCAGGCGCGCCCATTGATTGATGATCCACGAGCAACTCCAACCCGTGTGGCCGCCGCCATGGGCCAGGCGCAACTCGAGCGAGCGCTTGGCCGCTGCCGCCAGCGCGGGAGTACCCTCCGGAGTGATCTGATGCCCGGGATAGACGCCATAGAGATGCGAGATGTGCCGATGGCCGGGCTCGGCCTCGGCAAAATCCCGATCCCACTCTTGCAGCTGTCCTCGCGCGCCGATCTGATAGGGCGCGAGCTGCTCGCGGGCAGCCAGGCACCGCTCACGAAAGGCCGAATCGACCTCGAGCACACTGGCCGCCTCGGCTACATGCGTCAATAGCTCCCAGGACAGAGCCATGTCCATCGTGCTCGCCTCGGTGACCGCGCAGGGCTGCCCTTCGTACAAGAACTTGTTCTCGGGCGAAGTGGAGGGGCAGGTGACGAGCTGGCCTGCGGGGTTCTCATACACCCAGGCCAGCAGAAACTCGGCGGCGCCCCGCATCAACGGGTAGGCGCGCTCGCGGAGATAGTCCACATCGCCAGTGAAGGCGTACTGATCCCAAAGGTTCTGACAGAGCCATGGCCCCGCCATGGGCCACATCGCCCATACCGGGTCGCCTGTGCCTCCGCCGACGGGCGTGGCCGTACGCCAGAGGTCTGTGTTGTGATGTGCCACCCAGCCGGGCAGGCCGTACAACTCTCTGGCAGTGCGCTCCCCCTGCTCGGCCAGTTCGCTCACCATGTCGACAAAGGGAGCAAAGCACGCAAACAGGCCAGTAGTTTGCGCAGGCCAATAGTTCATCTCGGCGTTGATGTTGAGTGTCCAGTTAGCGCTCCAAGCAGGGCGCTGTTCCTTGGCCCAGATGCCCTGGAGGTTGGCCGGCTGGCTGCCCGCGCGCGAACTGGCGATCAGCAGATACCGCCCGAACTGGAGATATTGAGCCACCAGCACCGGATCATCGGCGCCCGCCTGGACTCGGGCGAGGCGCTCGTCCGTCGAGAGATCGGCGGTGGGGTCGCCGCCCAGGTCCACAGCAAAGGCGCTATACAGCCGGGAATGGTCAGCCACGTGGCGAGCGCAGAGTTCAGCCCAGCCACGCTGTGCAGCGCGAGCAAGTGTCTCTCGGCAAGCAACGTCTAGTGGCGCAAAAGAGCGCCCCGGCTCGCGATCATAGCCCTGAAAGCTCGTTGCCGCCGCAAGCAAGAGGGTCACTTCGTCTGCACCGGCCACCGACAGGGCGTCGCCAGTGCTGGTCACGCTGCCGCCATGTACCAACACGCGCAGCCAGCAGGCCGCCCGCATGCCGGCGGGATCCTCTTCCTCGTCATAGACGATCGCGTCGGGCACATCGCCGACATAGTTGGGCTCGACGTGGATGGGGCAGCGCGTGTGCAGTCGCAACGTGTCCCAGCCGGCCGTCGTCACGTCATGGCGCAACAGGCTGTCGAGCCGCAGAGTCACCCCCACCGCGCCCGGCCGGTCAGCCGAGAGGTGCAGCGCAAGCACCTGATCGGGATAGCTGACCAACGCCTCGCGCTCCAGGCGCACTCCGTCAAAGACGTAAC
Organism: Anaerolineales bacterium; assembly: GCA_039680625.1. Classification (GTDB taxonomy): domain Bacteria; phylum Chloroflexota; class Anaerolineae; order UBA1429; family UBA1429; genus JAAYDS01. The sequence goes on from JBDKSN010000058.1 coordinate 6,728, forward strand.
TCACTCGCAAGAGGCCCCGGGCCATATCGAGCGTGCGGCTATAGTCACTGACCACACCCCGCGGCGCCAGATCGAGATGCAGATTGCCCAACGGCTGATACGACTCGTTGTACGGTCCCTGAAAGCGCTTGGTGAGCTCACCGGCCTCGAGATAGCGCTGCTCGCGCACCAGCCGACGGATCTCGGGCAGGCTGGCGCCACCGTCAGGCACGATCGTGTTGCGCGGGCGGCCCGACCAGAGCGTATCCTCATTGAGCTGGATCTCTTCGTGGTCCACTCCGCCATACACCATGCCGCCAAGCCGCCCATTGCCGATGGGCATCGCCTTGAGCCAATCGTCGGCCGGGGCCCGATACCAGAGGACGTCTATTCCCCGTTCGTTCATACATCGCCTTTCTGCGGATGTGTAGAGACAAGGGCTATGGGTGTCGCCTGACCAAGGTCGAGCGGCCCGTTTGGCTCAAGGTCACGCGACCTCGATGTGTGCCTCGGCCCCCTCGGCCGACATGACCTCACCGATGATCCAGGCGTCCTGGCCGACCTGTCGACACCGCTCAAGATACGCCTCGGCATCGGCCGGAGCCAGGGTGACGAACAACCCGCCCGAGGTCTCGGGGCTGGCCAAGAGCAGCCGGTCCTCGTATTGGAGCCGCGCGGCAAAGCGCACATGCGTGCCATAGTCACCGAGGTTCTTGTTGGCCATAGCGGGGAAGAGCAAGTCGTAAGCATACTGTTGCGCGCCAGGGTGGAACGGCAATGCCGCATAGTCCAGGCGCAGGCTCACGCCGCTGCGCTCGGCGACCTCCCAGGCGTGGCCAAGAAGCCCAAAACCGGTGATGTCGGTGATCGCGTGAGGCTGCACCCCACTCAGCGCCTCTGCGGCAGCACGGTTGAGCAGCTTCATCGAAGCCACCGCCGCAGCGATGTGTTCGGGCGCGGCCACATCGGCCTTGAGCGCGGTTGTGATCAGCCCCACTCCCAACGGCTTGGTCAACACGACCAGGTCACCGGGCCGAGCGGCTGCCTTGGTGCCCACGCGATCGAGCGGCACCTCACCCAAGACGGCCAGGCCGAACTTGGGCTCATCGTCATCGATCGTGTGCCCGCCCGCCACCACCGCGCCCGCCTCGCGGACCTTCTCCGCACTGCCCAACAAGATGCGGCGAATCATCTCTTCGGGCAGCGCGGCAGGCAGCGCGGCCAAGTTGAGTGCCAGGAAAGGCCGACCTCCCATGGCATAGACATCGCTCAGGGCATTCGCCGCGGCGATCGCCCCCCAGTCGTAGGGATCGTCGACCACTGGCGTGAAAAAGTCAACGGTGAACACCAGAGCGCGTCGATCGTCCAGCCGCCAAACGGCGGCGTCATCGGGCGTGCTCAGGCCGACGAGCAGCTCGGGGTAGAGCGACCCGTCGAACACTTCAGTGAGTTGGCGCGTGACCCGCGCCAGGGCCGCAGAGGCCCGCTTCGAGCCTCAACCCGCCGCTTTGGCCATCTGCGTCAGGCGGATGGCGCGTTGAGCATCGGTCGGGGGCAGTTCACATGCAGCCATGGCATGCTCCTCTTCTGCATTGCCCCTTGATTATACAGCGCGTGTCGCGCAGCACTAAGCCGCTCAATTGACGCTCCCTCGCAGAGCCGCTATCCTAAGGGCCTTGAGGACTAGGAGGGACCATGCGCATTTGTGTCTACTGCTCATCGAGCGCAGCCGTGGCGCCGGCCTACAGCGTTGCTGCGGCAGAGTTGGGTCGGCTCTTGGGCGAGCACGGGCACAGCCTAGTCTTTGGCGGTAGCAAGGCTGGCTTGATGGGCGTGCTGGCCCAGGCAGCCCAGGCTGCGGGGGCGCCCGTGCATGGGATCATCCCGAGGCTCCTGGTCAGTTACGGCGTAGCCTACGAACAAGCCGATGAACTGACCATCACCGAGACGATGGCCGAGCGCAAAGAACTCATGGAGCGAGAGGCCGAGGCCTTTATCACCCTCCCCGGCGGTTTCGGCACGCTCGAAGAGATCAGCCAAGCCATCACCCAAAAGCAACTGCGCTATCTGAGCGCACCGGTGGCCTTGGTGAATACCTGTGGGTTCTACGACGGCCTGGTAGCATTTTTCGAACAGCTCTATCGCGAGCATTTCGCTCACGAGGTCTATCGCGAGACGTATTACGTCGGCGAGACGCCGGCGGCGGTACTGGATTACGTCGAGCACTATCGGCCGCCCGTGATGCCGCTCAAGTGGGTCGGCCGCGAGGTAAGCGCGACGAGTTAGCGCCCTAGCACCTTGCGCCGCACTGCATCCCAGAGCTGCTCTACCTCGCCGATGTGCAGCCACCGTGCCACAAACAGATAGGTCAGCCCACCCAACAGCGCCGGCACGCAGGCGCGCAGGACCTCTCCGACGAGACCCGCAAGGCCCAGTTGCGCGAGCAACAGATAGCTCCCGCCCGCGACCAGGGCCACCGGCACAGAGGCGAGCAGCGAGCGATAGACCATCGCGCCCACGCCCAGGCCAGACAGGCCACCATAGCGCCGCCGAAACAGCCAGAGCATGATCAGCGCATGGGCGCCGTTCTGCACCGCGTTGGCCAACACCAGGCCGTAAAAGCCCCAATCGAGCAGAAAAGCCAGGGTGGGGGCCACCGCGAGGTAGAGCGCCACAGTGACCACGCCCACCACTACAGGCCTGACGGTGTCTTTTTGCGAGTAGAAGCTGAACACCAACGGCAAATCGATAGCAGCAAAGGGCAGCCCGAGAAGATAGTACTGCAGCGCGCGCACCGTCTGGGCGGTGTCGACAGCCGAGTAGGCGCCATGCTGATAGATCAGCTCGATGATCGGCTTGCCCAGCACCCACAGGCCTATGGTCGAGGGAATGATCACCGCCAACACCAGCCGCAGCCCCTTGGCTAGCGTGTCTTTGAAGCGCACCGCATCGCGCATAGCGTCGAGCTGCGAGAGCGTCGGCAACACCGCCAGCGAGACAGCCATCGACACCGGACCCAACGGCAGTTGGATGAGGAAGGTCGCCTTGTTCATGTAGGTGATGGCCTCGTTGATCGTCCGCGAGGCCAGGTTACGATCGATGATCACGCCCAGGTTCGAGATGACGACGCTCAGCACCACCGGCGCATAGAGGCGAAACAGACGTCGAATGACGGGATGTCGCCAGTCGAGGCTGGGTCGCAGCCGCACCCCCTTCATCCCAGGGAGCTGCACGATGAATTGCGCCAGCGCCGCCGCAATGATCGAGAGGCTCAGCGCAGCCACGCCCAGCCGCGAGGCCAGGATGAGCACGGCGATGATCACCCCGAGGTTGTGCGCGGGCGCCCCGAACGAGGGGTAGACGAATTGCTTGCGCGCATAGTGAAAGGCCTGCAGGATCCCTGAGAGGCCATAGATCAGAATCGAGGGCACAATGAGCCGCACCAGCAACGTGGTGGTGGCCAACAGCTCGGCATCGAACCCGCCCACGAGCACTGGCGCGATCCATTCTGCGCCGAGTTCGAGCAAGACGACGATGACGAGCAGAATCACGCCCATGACGGTCAGCAGCACAGAGAGCACGTGATCGCGTTCACGCTCTTGCTCTGCGGTCGTGTACTCGCTGAGAACGGGCACCAGCGCCGACGAAAGCATCCCGCCCACCAGCAGCTCGTACACCATCTTGGGCACCGAGCTAACGGCATCGAACGCGCTCGTCGCACCCGAGGCGCCAAACGAGCCGGCGATGACCGACTCGCGCACCAGCCCCAACAGGCGGCTCGCTACGTTGCCTACGGCAATGACTGCCGCATCGCGCGCCACCGAACCCGACGCAGTCGCCCCTTCGACCTCGACGGAGCCGCCCAGTTCTCCGTCTGGCGGTCCAGGCGGAGAGCTGGGCGGCTCCATGTCCGTAAGCTGCGTCACGCTGCCGAAAGGAGCTCGCCGAGCGCCGCAAACACGGCATCGATATCGGCCAGGCTACAATAGCCCATGTGGCCGATGCGGATGACGCCTACGCGTGGGTCTTTGGTCGAGCCGCAGTGAATGTCATAACGGTCGACCAACTGCTTGAGCACTCGATCGGGCTTGACACCAACGGGCAACGTCAGGGCAGTGACCGTCGGCGAGTAGTGCCCCTCTTCAGCATACAGGCCCAGCCCGAGTTCGAGGGCACGCTCACGACAGTGCGCCGCCAGAGTCTCATGACGGGCGGCGATCGCCTCCACACCCTCGGCGACCATGCGCTCTAGCGCCGTATGCAGCCCGAACAGCGCCGAGATCGCCGGTGTAGAGGGCGTCTGGTGGCGGGCAGCATATTGCTTGGCCTGCCCAAGGTCAAAGTAGTACCGTGGGTTCTGCGCAGTCTCATAGGCCTGCCAGGCACGCGGACTCAGCGCGATCATGGCGAGGCCTGGAGGCGCCATCCAGGCCATTTGCGACGCCGTGAGAACGACGTCGATGCCCCATGCATCCATCTGCAGCCGTACACCGCCCAGTCCACTGATGCTGTCGACCATGATCAGCGGCGCTGGCTCAGCCACAGCGCGAATCGCCGCGGCAATGGCCTGAACATCATTGAGCACACCCGTGGAGGTCTCGTTATGGGTCAGGATCACCGCCTTGAACGGGCCCTTTTCGGCCACGGCCTGCGCGACGACGTCCGGCTGCACAGCACGCCCCAAAGGGAACTTGCAGCTGGTCACCTCAGCGCGATAGGCCCGCGCGATCTCGTCATAGCGATCACCAAAGGAGCCGCACGACACCGCCAGCACCCTGTCGCCAGGAGAGAGCGTATTGGCGATGCTTGCCTCCATCGCCCCCGTGCCCGACGAGGTCAAGATATAGACCTCTTGCTCGGTCTCAAAGAACGGCTTCAGCCAGCAGCTCGTCTCGGCGAATAGCCGCGCGAAATCATCACCACGGTGATTGATCATCTGTTGGCCGACTGCCACCTGCACATCGGGCGGGAGTGGGGTTGGCCCGGGTATACGCAAGTTGATCATCCGTTCCCTCCGCGTCTAGGCATCCTGCAAGACGACAAAACGTTTGGCCTCTTCGAGGCTATTGGCCAGCACGAGATAATACGTCGTCTCTTGGACTTCTTTGGCCGCCAGACGTACCGTCCGCCCTCCCCAAAACAGCCGTCCTGCCTGAGCGGTAGCCCATAGGCCCACGGCATCCTCATTACTCACCAGCAGGGCTGTGCGGCCATCGGCAGGGTTGACCACCGCTCCCCAACGCTGCCCCCAACGAGAGTTGCCGATCGGCGAGTCTTGATGCCAGGCATCCGGGCCGGCGAGCACGAGGTCTTGCACGGATGCAGCACCCAAGCTGGGCATGGCCGCCAGCCCACTGATGAGCTCGCGGGCGACATTACGCTCGTTTCGCAGCCGCTGCACAATCTTGAGGATAGGCGAGCGGCCCAATGTCAACACATCCAGCTCAACCAGCAGCGCGCGCAACTCTTCCTGCTCGGGGCGCATCGCCAGGCGCATCCCCTGCCAATTCAACCCCCAGCGGTCGGTTTGCTCCACCGGCATCGCCGCACAAGGGGCGCGGTACAGTAGCCGGTCAAAGCTATACGCCCCCGACCACATCAAGAGCGGGTAGATGCCCCCAAAGAAGGGATAGACCCAGGCCAGCCCGTGCGTCTCGGGAAAGTGGCTGTGCAACTGCTCCTGGCCGTTCACCCGCCAGGAATAGACCGAGGGGCCATAGCCAGCCACAATGCGGAACTGGGCCAGGCCGTTGTCGACGCACCACGTGTCATAGCCGCGATCTCGCTCCTGAGCAACCGACACCGGCCCACCCAGACCTGCACGCACAATATGGAACGGCGTGCTGGAGTGCAAGATGGGCAACTCGAGCTGCGCCTCTCCCGCATAGACGGAAACCTCATCGTCAGGCAATGTCAGGCTCACGGGCTTGCTCACCAGTGCCCCCTGCACCAGATGGGGCACCGCCAGGTTGGTCCAATCTGCCCTACAAGGAGCGGCGCACGTCAGAGTGACCTCGCCGTCAAAGGCGCGGCTCAGCACACTCTTGACATTGACCTCCGCTTGCACTCTCGCCTGGTCCGTGACGATCAGGCTAGGATCGACAGAGGCCAGGGCCATCGGCTGCACGGGCAAGGGTTTCGGCGCGACGCCAGCCCAGGCGCAGAGCCTCGAGCGCACCTGCGGCCAGTCGCCCTCCTGGCCACAGAGGGCCAACGTGACGGGCGACGAGGACTCACCGGGCGCCAGGCTCTGCGGCGCGCCCGTGGCCAGGAACCGCCATTCACTGCGCAATTGCTCGACACCACTGCCCCAGGCTACGCCGGCGGCCTGGCCATGCCCTTGCCAGATCTGCCACGGCTCAGCCAAGGAGTGCGGCGAACTCGGCATGTCGCCAGGCACACGCGGCCACCAGCTCGCGTCGCCGACCACCACCTCTTTGGCCAGTGGCATGACGATCTTGAGCCGGTCAAGGTCACCGCGCTCGACCACCAGGCGCACGGCAGACTCGCGGATCTCGATGCCGCGGTTCTCCAGCCGGCCCGAAACCTCGATGAGTCCCGTCGGCGCGACCGTCAAACGCTCAACGAGCACCAAACCCGGCTGTGACATACTCTCTGCCGAGAGAGCAACCACCACCCGCGAGCCACTCGGTTCAACCGACACATCAAAGACGCGTCGCAGCGCCTCGGTGCTGTGATAGGGTGGCCCCATCGTCGGCCCTACCGAGGCGAGAAACTGAGCGGTGGCCTTGTCGATCAGCGTGACCACGCCTCTCTTAGCCTCAACCTTCACCCGCTGGGCGTCCGTCTCGATCCGCACCGACTTGGCATCCGCCTGCCACACCAGGCCGCCTGGCCCGACACTGAAAAGCGTCAGCGTCTCAATGACAGGCTTGGCCTGATCCCCCACCTGCGCGCGCACTTCGAGCCGATAGGCCCGCTCTTGAGCGCTCGTCACTACTACAGGCAGCGCAAGGTCGCCATTGGCCTCGATCTCGACCTCGCGCTCTACCCACGAAAGAACGAGGCCGTCAGACGGCGTCAAGCGCACCGTGGCCTCGATCGGCACATCGCGCCGATTCTGCAACTGCAGCTGGATCGACTGCGAGCGCCGTGGCGCTATCGAGAGCTCAGCCGAGTCGGTCGAGATCTCGAATGGCTTACGCGCGCGAATGCCCGAGAACAGCTCGACATCGTCGTGGCCAAAGGTGATCACCGAACGTACTGCCGGCGCATCGCCATTCTCATCACCATAGGGGGTGCTCTCGGTCACGTTCACCATCGCCACATGCTCAACGGTGGCCCCTGGTTGAACGACAAACATCTCACGATGGTCGATCTCGAGGCCGTTGGCCCCTCGCGCATCGACCAAGAAGCGCTGCACCGTGTCTGTCTTGTTGGTGATACGCCAGTTGATCTGCACCTGATCGCCGTGTAGAGCTTCGATGCGCTGAGGGATCGCCGCCACAAACAGCTCGTCTGTCTCTACAGCTACGGGAGCCTGCGCCTCACGGTCTATCCACACGGCCAGAGACTCGCCGTCGGCCTCCCACCGCATGGGGTAGACCTTGACGCCCTCCCAGCGGAAATCATCCTCGTCCTGGGTCACCTGCCGCACATGGCTATCGTACCAGTCGTGCCGCTCAAAGAACGGCCGACAGATGGGCATCTGCACCACCATGGGGACATAGTTCTGCATCCACACTGAGGATTGCGGTCGCCAGAAGTGGCCGGTCTTCTTATACACGGGCACGGCCTTCAAGTTATTCGACCAAGTGCCCAGCGTGTGCCGTTTGAAGCCCTCTTGGATGGCGCGGTTGACACAGGTCTGCACGAGCTTGCGCCCGATGTGCAAGCCATGGAACTTGGGGTTGACGTTCAGCAGATCCAGATAGCCCTCACCCTGCTGCCCCTGCTCGCCCTCGACCAAGCTGGCATAGCCCGCAATCTCGCCATCGACCTCGGCGAGATAGA
>JBDKSN010000059.1:0-27034 GCA_039680625.1 Anaerolineales bacterium
CGTGGCCGCCAGGGCCTCTGGCGGTCGCTGCTGATGGGGCTGGCCTTTGCGATCGGCTGGAGTCCGTGCGTCGGGCCGGTGTTGTCGGCCATCCTGCTGATGGCCGCCGAGACGCGTACCGCAGCGCAAGGTGCGCTGTTGTTGGGGGCATATGTGCTCGGCCTCGGCGTGCCCTTCTTGGTAGCGGGAGTGCTGGTGGTTGAGCTGCATCAGCTGTTGGAGCGGGCGCAACGTGCGCTGGCCGTATTGACCAAGCTGGGCGGACTGTTGGTGCTGGCGATGGGCTTTCTCATGGCCATCGGACAGTTTGAGCGGGTCGTTTTTGGTCTGATCTCGGGCTAGTACAGCCGCCTAACGCGATTTGTAGTGCTCAGTACTCTGCCATATACTGTGGGCGTTCGGGGCGTAGCGCAGACCGGAAGCGCGCACGGTTCGGGTCCGTGAGGTCGGAGGTTCAAATCCTCTCGCCCCGACAGAAGGGCGTAGTCTAGAGGCTACGCCTTTTTCGCGCATCGCACGCGGCGCCAGAGGAGTTTGGGGAGGGCAAACCAAGCAAAGATAGCCGTGGAGTAGAGATAGTAGGCCAGGTGCAGCGCCATGCCGACCAGCAAGAGGGGCCAACCCCCGCGCTGCCAAAGAAAGCGATAGAACGCCCGATTGAGCCAGATGATGGCCGCGACTGCTAGGATGGCGAGCAGCAGCAGCCAGGGCCACCACCACGCCACGCAGCAACAGACGACGGCAAACCACGCTAACGCGCCGCTCCAACGCGCCGATCGGTCGAGGTTGAGGTCGAGAGGGGCTTGCCCTCGCGCGGCGATCAGACGACTCCAGGGAATGGCGCGCCCCCAGATGTCAGCGCGCAACATCCTCGCCAGTGTCCAGCGCTTGAGATGGGTGCATCGGATGTCGGCGTCGAGGATGATGCGCCAGCCAGCATCGTGCAGGCGGAGACCGAACTCGATGTCCTCGATCGTGGCCGAAGCAAAGCGTGTGTCAAAGCCGCCCACTGCCTCGAAGGCCTCACGCCGAACTGCCCCGCACCCTGCCCAGAATGTCTGTGCCTCTGGCCTGGCGTGTTGGTGGACCCAGTGATGCTGCAGATTCTTGTATTGTGACACCAACCCAGGATCTGTGGGGGCGTCATCATACGAGCCAAAGACAGCAGCCAGCGTGGGATCATCGCGCAAGCGGGCCTCTAGGCGCGCGATCGTGTCCGGATGCACTGCTACATCGGCATCGACAAACAGCAGGATCTCGCCCTGAGCCACTTGCGCGCCATTATTGCGGGCGCGTGCCGGACCTCGCGGGCCATGAGGCTCGCGGATGACTCGCGCTCCCCAACGCTGCGCGACCTCAGCGGAAGCATCGGTGCTGGCATCATCCACCACGATCAGCTCATCGGGATGTCTGCTACTATCGCGAATAGCCTGTAAGCAGCGTTCGAGCTCACGCTCGCCGTTGTGCACGGGGATGATGAGGCTGAGCATCATGATCGGCCCGCCTGACTCACTGGTGCCTCGAGTGGTGGTTTGACCGCTAACACAGCCACGAATCGGCCAGTGAAGCGCTGACCGGGCCAGGACGAGAGGCGCTCGTGAGCGAGCAGGGCGCCCTGGTATGCGTTCTGGATCCCTGTAGGCGCATGCTGCAAGAGTCTGCCCAACCACACCGCCAACACCCGGGGGCAGTGCATGAACACGCCGGTGCGCTCGGTGTCGAGGCCTACCTCGCGACAGGCCGCGCCGAGCTCGGTGAGCGACAGCGTGGCACCCAGCCGATAGGGCACCAGACCCAAGCGATGCAGCCAACCCCAAGGCAAATGCTGTCGCAGCCAGAGCACTGGGTGCTGGGGGTTGTCTAGAGTCACCCAGAGTTTGCCTCCAGGCCGCAGGAGTCCCGCCAGGTGGGCAAGAGTGACCGCGATAGCCCTGGCATCGGGCAGGTGGTCGAGGGTCGAATCCGAGACGATCAAGTCGAGGGATCCCTCGGCCAAGGGCAGAGCTTGCACATCGGCGACGAGCACGGCCACGCCCGGCAGATGGTTAGCCGCGGCGTGAGCCGTTGTAGCGGAGATATCAATACCCACCAGTTGTCTGCTTTCGGCGGCCAGAGCTTGGCCCAGAGCCCCTGTAGCTGCCTCATCGAACAGGTCTGTCTTGAGCACCAGGCCTCGCGCCGGCAGCACTCCCCAGGCGCGCAGCAGGTGAAGGTGAATGGCATCGCTCGCCGAACGCCAGAGCTGATCGCGATCTGTGCGGCGCCACTCTTGGGCGACGCCCTCCCAATAGTGCGCACGGCTCATGGCACGTCGCCGACGAACATGCTATTCCGCGAGGGGAGACTCGAGATAAGTCTCGTCGGCATTGACTTGCCAGAGGTCGTGATTCGCGCCGGCGATATTGCGCGCCGCCAGCAGGCCGGTCAGCATCGAGTGATCCAGGTTGTTGTAGCGATGCATGCCATTGCGCCCGACGGTCTGCACACCGCGCAGGTCAGCGAGATAGTCGCGGATGGTGCTCACTGCCTGGGTGTAGCCCTCACTATACACGGGATAGGCGCGCTTTTGCCGGATGACGACCCCGTCAAAGACCTGTTCCGATCGAGCCAGGCCGAGCATCGCTAGCTCCTTGGTCGCCAAACGCACCAACGCGTCATCTGACTGGCGCCACAGCGAGTCGCCCTCAGTGCAGAAATACTCCATGCCGAGGCTAGAGACGCCGGGTTCGGGCACCAAGTCGGCGCTCCAGTTCTTCGAGTTCTGGATGCGCCCGACCTGCACCTCTGGGCTGTGGATGTAGAGCCAGTTGTCGGGGAACAAGTCGTCACCGTTGAGTAACAGCTGGACCAGGCAAAAGTCCCGATAGTGTAGCGACAGGGCGGATTCGCGCACCTTCTCAGGTGGGGTGGGCTGCAGGCCGAGCACCAGTTTGCTGAGTGGAGCGCTGCTGATGATGTTAGGCGCGGTAACCGTTTCACGGCCCGCGTGAGTGAGAAAGGTCACCTCGTGCAGGCCGTCTTGACCGAGGCGCACGGATTCGGCTCGTGCGCCCACGCGCACTTGTGCACCAAGTGCCACGGCGCGCTCCGCGAGCGCCTCCCACATCATCCCGGGGCCAAGACGCGGGTATAGGACCGAGTCGATGAGGGTCTTGGCGCTGGACGAGCCTGTGAGGGCATTGAGGATGGCCGTGCGAAGCGACAAGCCCTGGATGCGTTGGGCAGCCCAGTCAGCGCTGATCGTCGAACAGGGCATGCCCCAGACCTTCTCCGTATACGACTTGAAGAACATCCGGTAGAGCCGTTCGCCAAAGCGGTTCGAGACCCATTGCTCAAAGCTCTCTTCCGGACGCTGTGGCGCGATCCTGGCACGAGCATAGCTGCCAATGATCTGCAGCCCTTCCAGAGGGCCTAGATTGGCTAACGCGTTGCCCAAGGCGATCGGGTATTGGAAAAAGCGGCCCTGATAAAAGATGCGCGACTGGCGTTTGACGCGGAGCAGGTCATCACCCAACGTTTCGCGCCAGAGGGCGTCGATCTCAGGGACACGGGTGAAGAAGCGATGCCCACCGATGTCAAAGCGAAAGCCGCGATAGACCTCAGTGCGGCTGATGCCCCCCATCTGCGTGGTCTGTTCGAGGACCAGTGTGCGTATGCCCAGACGAGCAAGTTCGAAGGCGGCGGTCAGACCGGCGGGCCCGGCGCCGATCACAATCGCGTCATAGTCGCTGGGCATGGCATGACTCCTCGAAAATAGTGAGCACCACAGGGGTTAGCGGCCCCTTTACGATGGTACTTGGGTGAGGGGACAATGTCAAAAACTGTTTGACACGCATGTGCGTCTGGCTTACGCTGCCGTGACCTCGAGAAGGAACCACCATATCGATGAACAGGCGCCTCTGGCGTGAACTGGATAGCCCTCAGGTGACCATGCTGGTCGTGCTGGCGCTGTACCTGGCGTTCTTCTGGGTGCGGCTGGCCAGCTATGCAGGGGATATCAGTCGCTTTGTGGTGGCGGGTGATCGCTTCGCCACGGCTGGCCAAGTGCCCGAGAACCTGTTCATCCTGCCCGACTCGGATGGCTACGACGGCCAGTTCTACTATCTGCTGGCGATCGAGCCCTTCACTCGCGAGTGGGAAGGATACGGCGTTCGCATGGATGGCAACCCCGCCTATCGGCAGCAACGCATCCTCTATCCGCTGCTAGTGCACGTCGCAGCCCTCGGCAAGCCATTGTTGGTGCCCCTCGCGATGGTGAGCGTGAACCTTCTCGCTCTAGCTCTGATCGGTTGGCAAAGTGGTCGGCTTGCCCAAGTATGCGGGCATCATGCGCTGGCGGGCCTCGGTCTGGCATTGTTCCCTGGGCTACTGCTGTCCTTTGATCGGGACCTCACCGAGATCACCGAGATCCTGTTCTTTTTGGCGACTCTGCTGGAATTGGTGCAGGCCAGGCCGCGCTACGGCCTGGCCGCAGTTTGCTTGTGTCTCGCTCTACTGGCCAAAGAGACCTCTCTGGGGCTTGCTATAGCGGCCCTGCCAGCGGCAGGTTGGGGTCTCTATCGACGTCAGCGTGAGCGCCATAGCTGGGTGCTATTCGTGGCGCCGATGCTGCTCTATGTGGCCTGGCAGGCCTGGCTTCGTGCGAACTGGGGCATGGCTTCGCTCTCGGGGAACGTAGTGCGTTCGAACGTCAATGTGCCGGGAGCGTCCAGCTCACGGTTGCCGCCGTTCATCCAGGCGTTGGTGCGATACGTGCCTCAAGGGGGGCTGACGGCTTGGGAGCTATTACTCCTCGCCTTGTTTGGCCTAGTAGTCCTGGGCGCTCTGTGGCGTAGCCGAGCATCGCTGCATATCAAGCTGGCATTTGTCGCCTACCTCGGCTTGATGATGATCATCCGCCACTATGGCGGTGGCGACTGGGCTTTTCTGCGAGCTCTGGCCGAGTATTGGATGCTTGGCGGCATTATCCTTCTGACGAGCTGGCGATGGAGCGCCTGGCCCTGGGCACTCATCACCTCGTGGTTCTGGGTGTTGCTGGCTTTGCAGCTGGTTCTGTACCGCTAGCCGCCCACAAGCACGGGGCTGAGGGTTCCCGCGCTATTCCTCCCGGCCGTTCTGACTCATCGCCGTGAAGTGGTCAGGATAGACGCCGGCGGCGACGCTGGCCGATAGGGCGGCGCCCAAAGCGGCGGCCTCGGCATGGCGCGAGAGGGTGAGAGGTAGCCCAAACGCCTCCTCGATCGCCTCTTGCAGCACGGGATTGCGCAGCAAGCCATTGCCCGCACCGATGAGCTTCGCGCGCGGCCCAGTAAGCGGCGACATCAGGCGCCAGAAGTCGTGGGCATCGCTGGCGATGCCCTCCAGGAGGGAACGGGTCAGGTTGCCAATGGTCATGTTTGCCGTGGTGAGGCCGAGCCACGAGCCCGTGTCAGCGGGATTGGAGCGGGTGCCACCGAAATGAGGAATGCACGTGACGCCGGCGGATCTGGCTGGGGCCTGGCTAGCGAGGGTGGTGAGCTGGCCGTACAAGTTGGCCGGGGGAATGCCCCAGAACTCCTGGCCGATCTCTTGCACGAGGCTGTGTAGAACCGTCAGGCTACTGCCGCCCGAACTGCCTGCGCCCACGAGCAGGAATGCCCCTTCTGGGAAAGCACGCGTGTCCAGGGTCGGGATGCGCAGAAAAGTGTTCACCAGGGCTGAGACCTGTCCACCGGTGCCGATGTTGACCAGCACGCTATTCCACGGGGCAGTGACGCTGCCAATATAGCTGGCCTGATTGTCTCCCAAAGCGACGGTGACCGGTGTGCCCACCTTCAGGCCGGTGCAGGCGGCAGCCTCAGCGCATAGGGTTCCCGCCAGAGTGCCCGTTGGCAGTATCTCGGGAAACTGCACGGTGCTCAGCCCCAGCTGGCTGATGAGCACGCGATCCCAGCACCCAGCCTGCACATCATAAAGCCCCGAGCTGCCCGCGAGCGTGGGGTCCGTGGGCGGCAGCTTGCCGATCAAGGTGGCTACGAATACATCAGGGATGTGGCACACGCGGCTGCCAGCCGGTAACAGCCCGTGTTGGGCTAGCCAGTAGAGAGTAACGCCTAGGTAGCCGGGCGCCGGCTGACAACCCTCGCCAGCAAACCGCGCCGGCCCACCAACACGCCTGATATACTCGTCGAGAAAGGTGCGGGGGCCAGCTGGCTCTAGTGCGCGCTGATCCTGCCAGGTGATGGCGGGTGCGATGGGCTTGCCCTGAGCGTCGAGCAGCGCGACTCCATGCTGTTGGCCAGTAACGCCTACGGAGAGCACGTCAGCACTATCTGGAAGCCAGGTGACCAGCTCGCGCAGGAGAGCGAGCGCGTCGGTGCTGAGCAGGCTGGCGTCCAACTCGGCGCGCGTCAGCCCTAGCGCCACCGTGTCTCGACGGGCCCGGTTTGGGGCGGAATTGATGGCCAGGGCGCGCCCGGTCGCCACATCGAAAGCGAGAGCAGCGAGTTTGCTCGTGCCGAGATCGAGGCTCAGGATGTAGGCCATAGCCACACCTCCGGCAGTGCCGTTGACATCTTCTAGCTATTCTAGTAACGTTCACTCATCTCTGGCAAATGCCCGGTGCTGCTGCTTAGGCCATCGTGAGGACATGCGCCGAGCTGTAATGTGGCTAACTTGAGCTTGGTGAGGTTGAATGATGAACAGCGCCCTCGTCTCTGAGCTGTATGAGCGCATCGATGCCTTGCCGATCGTCGACATCCACACGCATGTTAATTGGAAGACGGGCACCGCCGCGAGCATTGGCGAGATCCTCAGCTATCACTACTACACCGAGCTGGCGAACTCTGCCGCCTACCAGGAGGGCAAGTTCCCCTTTGGTGATCCCGAGGCGCTCACCCGCGAGATCATGCCCAAACTAGCGCTCATCCGCAACACAGTGCAGTACGACTGGTTGATGACCATCTCGCGTGAGTATCTGGGCCTTGGCCCCGAGGAGTGGCAGCCTGAGAATTGGCAGTTCATCTTTGACCGCTCGGTCGAGGTCATGGGCCGGCCCGAATGGCGCGACGAGCTAGTTGCGCAGAGTGGCATCGTCAAGGTGTTCCTGACCAATCAGTACGACGATGACCTCGAAGGGCTCGATGCGTCATTCTATGCTCCTTGCCTACGCACCGAGCCGTTCGTCGTGTGGTTCGGGCGCCCAGAGGAGCGTGCCAAGCTCGCCGCGTTCTTGGGTCGCGCCATTCGAACCACCGGCGATTTTCGCGCAGCGATTGCCAAGACCTTTGACAAGTTTATGCGGCATGGTATGGGCTATGCCGCGATGTCAGTCCCCGCAGGGTTCAAGACATTTCCCGTGACCGATGAAGACGCTCAGCGCGTGCTAGACAAAGCGGTCGCGGGGGGCACTTTCGATTGTACGGAGACCGAACTGTGGGGGGCCTATGCGCTGAGCTGCCTCTGTGATGCCTGCCGCACCTACAAGCGGCCCTTCCATCTGATGATCGGAGTGAATCGGGATGTATATGCGCAGGGTGTGCCCTCGGGGCAAGACCTGTTCGATTCGGTCAATTCGATGCGTGGCTACGACTATGTGCTGAATGCCTATCCCGATGTGAATTTCCCGACGGCGGTGCTGGCCGACACCACGGGTCTCGAGTTGACCGCGGCGGCCTGGATACGCCACAACGTTTATCCGTCGGGCCATTGGTGGTACTCGAACCAGCCAACAGATATCGCCCGCGAGATTCGCCGCCGCATCGACACCGTGCCGGGCAACAAACCCATCGCCTACTTCTCTGACGCCTACTATCTCGAGTTCATCCTACCCAAGTTCCGCATGTTCAAGTTCGAACTGGCCGTAGCGCTGGCCGAACGGATGGAGCGCAGCCTGATCCACCCCAACATGGAGCCGTTCGGTCTGGACGACGCGCTCGAGATGGCCACCAACATGCTCATCCACAACCCGGTGCGTATCCTGGGCATCGAGGGGTTGTGATCATGAAGGGAGCGCCTAGCGCGCTATGGAGGGAGACATGGCGAAACGAACTCTAGGGCCTACAACGAATCTGTTCCCTATGCCGGCGTTGCTGGTGGCCGTCAAGACTGGCGCGGAGACCGCCAACATCTTGACGGTTGCCTGGGCGGGCATCGTTGCGGGTGAGCCGCCCATGATGGCGATCGAGATCGGCCAAGACCACTATTCGACACCGTATATCGAGGCCGAGGGCAGCTTCTCGGTGAATGTGCCGAATGCCGCCCTGGCCGAGGTCGTTGACTATTGTGGGTCGGTGAGTGGTCGCGAGGACCCGCGCAAGGCCGTCACGTGCGGCCTGACCCTGGCTCCCAGCAGCAAGATCGCCTCACCGATCATTGGCGAGTGCCCGCTCAACCTGGAATGCGTCATTCGCGACCGGATCCAGTGCGGCACGGGGCGATTCTACCTGGTCGAGATCGTCGAGACGCATGCCGATACTGCCGTGCTGGACACCGAGAACCAGGTGCTCGCTGCGGCGCTCGATCCGCTGGTGTTCACTCCCGACGGGCGCTATTTCGCCCTCGGACGCGATCTGGGCGCTGCCTGGTCGATCGGCGAGCGGCTCCGCTAGGCGAGCAAGCAACTGTCTGTAAAGAGCAAGAGCCGTGGCTGTGGAGCCACGGCTCTTCTCGTCAGGAGCGAACGCGATATGGGTCATACTCGCGAAAGGCATCGAGCATGACCTGCTTTTTCCAGAGGGGCACGCCGATGGCCTCGCCATCTCCATAGTCCGACAGCACAAAGCCCCCTTCAGGGGTAGCCCAATGATCGAGCAAGAGCTTGGCCTCGGCACGGATGTCGTCGGCGTCCTTGAAGGGCAGGGTGGCCTGGATGTCACACAGGGACTCGAAGCAGATGCGCCCTCGAAAGCGCGTGCCGATCTCGACGATGCCCAAGGCACGTGGCTGTTGCAGGTTGATCACGTCAAGCCCGATTTCGATCAGCGGCTCGATGATGGCATTGATTTTGCCGCAAGAGTGCATCCACACATCCCAGCCCTGCTCGTGTATGGCGGCAAAGATGCGCGCATAGCGCGGCTGGAAGAAGTGGCACCACATCTTGGGACTGATGAACGTCGCCGTCTCGGTGCCCCAATCGTCGGAAAAGTTGAGGCCATGGATGCGCCCGGGGAACATGCGCCCGATGTTGCGTACCACGCGCACGTCGAAATCGACGATGCGGTCGGCCAGCTCAGCCATGCGCTCGGGCTCGGTGTAGAGCTCGGTGAGCACGTTGGTCATGCCCCGCAGGGCATGCATCCGCTCGAACAGCAACATAAAGATCCCGGTCGTCACATACTTGCCCTCTGAGCCAGCAAAACGCTCGGCCATGCCGTCATAGTACCAGGGCGCGTCGGGATCGGGCCAGACATAGCGATCGTATGCGGACCAGTCGGCGAGGGGGTGACCAGTGACCTGGCCCATGTTGCTCATCTCGCTGCGTTGCCACAGGCAGCCCCATTCATCATAGGTGGCTCGCTGTGTGTGGTCGCCGGTGCCGATGGCGTTCGTGTCTACGGGATGCAGGTCGCTCAGCCCCAGAGACGCAAAGGCCATGGGCAGACGATCCGGCCCTTCAAAGTGCACGGCGCGGTGCACGACCTCGTAAGCACTCATTGCCATGGGTTCATGCCTCCCAGTGACTCTGCCCGTAGGCAGCCGCTCCGAGCAACCCGACATCGGGCCGCATGACTATGCGCAAAGGTGCCCGGGCGACGACGTGCGACAGTCGCCCTTTGGCCAAGAACGCCTCTAGGAATGAGGGGCGGCGCAGCTCGTCTACGATGCGCGGCGGGATCCCGCCGGCGAGGTACACACCGCCCGGCGACAGCAAGCGGAGATACATATTCCCCGCCTCTGCGCCCAGGATGGCCAGGAACAACTCGAGCGCTGCGCGGCAGAGAGGCTCTGGCGCGGCGGAGTCGGTTGCGTGCGCCACGATCACGGGCGTGGGGTCATCAGCGGCGGCGACCTTTGAGCGGAGCCAGTCTGGCTCGGGCGCCAGGCGTTCATCCCGGCAAAAGGCATAGAGGTTGGCCATGCCCAGGCCAGAGCATACACGCTCCCAGCTGACGTGGCCTACCCGCTCAGACATATAGGCCAACAGCTTCTGCTGAAGTGGGCCGTTGGGCGCGAAATCACCGTGCCCGCCCTCGGAGGGTAGCGCCTTCCAGCCGGTGCCCGTCCACGTGAGATAGCCCTCGCCGAGGCCGGTGCCCGGAGCGAGGATGGCGACTGTGCCTTGGGCCTCGGGGTAGCCTTCGTTCAGTGTAACGAGATCATCGGCTGTGAGCACCGGAATCGCATAGGCGATGGCCTCTAGATCATTCAGTAGGCAGAAGGATTCCAGCCCCAGACGCTGCTGGAAACCAGCGATGGACACTTGCCAGGGCAGGTTGGTGGCCGTCGTGACCCCATCCACCACAGGCCCGGCCACGCCGATCGACGCGCGGCTCACGCGCAGACCGGTGTCGGCCAGAAAGGCCAGGACAGCGGACTCGAGATCGGGATAGTCGGCGCTTCGGACGGTGCGTACGGCCAGAGGGTCGTGGACGCCGCGCCCCAGCGCGTAGATGGCGAGGCTTGTCTTGGTGCCGCCGACATCGCCAGCCAGCAGGTTCATGGCGCGCCTCCTAGGCCAGGTTGAACAGGCGAGCCATGTTGCCGCCCAAGACCAAGGCGCGATCTTCCGGGGCCAGATCGGCCAGCACTACCTGCCGCAGCGCCCATTCGTAGCGCATGGGGCAAAAGGGCGTGTCGCTGCCATAGCACACTCGCGAGGCACCGAGTTCGTGGAGCGCCTTGAGTTCCTTTCGGTAATCGGTCTCGGAATCGATCAGGTACCACTGGGGGTGTTGTGCCGCCAGGTCGATGACGGCGTCATGGAGGTCTGGATGGGCGGCGCCACCCATGTGCACGACCATGATCGGCAGCTGCGGATGCCGGGCCGAGATCTTGGCCACGCGGTACGGGTGCGTACGCTCGAAATCGTTGGCGCCGATGTGGAGTGCCAGTACCAACCCCGCCTCGGCGATCCTGTCGATCAGGGGCAGGCTCAGTGCGGGGTCATCGATATAGTAGCCGTCGCGAGCGCCATTGAGCTTGACACCGCGGACCCCATAGGACTCGATGCAGCGCTTGAGCTCGTCTTGCGCCAGATCCAGCCCCAACAGCGGGTTGACACCGCCAAAGGGGATGATGCGGTCGGGATGCTGTTTGGCCCCCTCATAGATGGCGCGGTTGTCGGTGGCCATCTCGCGGGTATACGAGACCATGGGCCAACATACTGCCTTGTCGACGCCGGCGGCATCGAGCTCGGCCAGCAGGCCGTCGATAGAGATGCCCTGCGCGGGCGCGCGAGAGGAGATGTGGCAGTCTGCGTCGATGTACATGAGGTCCTTTCTCGGCCGGCCAGGCCCAATACGGATCGAGAGGCACGTTTCCATCATGGCTTGTTGGGGTTGATATACCACGGGCGCTGGACAGTCGTCAAAAGCGGGGTAGTTGCAGGCAAGGGGCGCGTCTGCTACCGTACACTGGATGCAGTTTTGAGCGCAGCCCAGCTGATTCCGGAGGCCTACATGCCCGTCACGCCCGTCGACTATCCGATCCATGCCCTGATCGCCAGCCGCTGGAGCCCTGTTGGTTTTGATCCGCGGCCCGTAGAGCCAGAGAAGCTCCGCAGTATGCTCGAAGCGGCCCGCTGGGCGCCGTCATCGCGCAATGCGCAGCCCTGGCGTTTTGTAGTGGGCATCCGCGGCGAAGGCGAGACGTTCTCGATGCTGGCCGAGTGCCTAACGGGGCGGAATCGCGAGTGGGCACCCCAGGCGCCGGTGTTGATCCTCGCTGTGGCGCTGACGGTGCTGCCCGAATCGGGCAGACCGCATCCCTATGCCTTGCACGACACTGGCCTGGCGACCGAGAACCTGCTCTTGCAGGCCTACGCCTGTGGCCTCCACGCTCACCCCATGGCGGGGTTCGACGCCGACAAGGTGAGGGCGTTCTTGGGCATCCCTGACGAATGCCAGCCGACGACGATGATCGCGGTGGGCTATCTGGGCACTACAGCGCATCTCTCGGAATCGTTGCGAGACAACGATGCTCGGCCGAGGATGCGCAAACCGCTTCGCGAGCTCGTATACGGTACCCGCTGGGGCGAGGCGCATCCCCTGGTCGGTGCCGAGGACTGAGCATTTGGCCGCCGTCTTGGATCAACGTAACATAGCCGCCAGAGCACACGGCGAAGAAGGAAGGCATGGTAGAGTTGACCGGGCAGGAGCGGATCTCGCGCATCCTCCGCCGCCAACCCGTGGACCGTATCGGCCTCTATGAGCACTTTTGGGGCGACACGCGTCGCGTATGGACTGCGCAAGGACACATTGCCCCTGACGAGGACCTCTCGGATCATTTCGGGTTTGACCTCGATCTCTGCTGGCCGTTCGACATGACCGCCGATCTCGACTTGGCGCCGCAGGTGGTCGAGGAGACCGCGGAGACGATGGTCGTGCGCGACGGCAATGGCGCCCTCTTGCGCAAGCACAAGCTACACGAAGCGACCCCAGAACACCTCGACTTTGCCGTCAAAGGGCGCGAGCAGTGGGCAGAGCTCAAGAGCAAGATTCAGCCCGAGTGGCGGCGGATCGACGTTGACAAGTACCGCGCCGCCAAAGCTCACGCACATGAGCGCGGACGTTTCTTTATGTGGTCGGGCGTCAACGTCTTCGAGATCCTCAAAGACATCACGGGCCATGTGAACATGCTGATGGGCATGGCGCTGGATCCCGACTGGGTGCGCGATATGGCCGATACCTACGCTCGCCTGACCGTCAGCCTGCAAGAGATGCTCTTTGCGCAAGAGGGCTATCCCGATGGCATCTGGTACTATGAGGACATGGGCTTTAAGGATCGGCCCTTCATGTCGCTGAACATGTACCGCGACATCATCCAGCCAGCGCACCGCTACACCATCGGCTTTGCCAAGGCGCACCACCTACCCGTAGTCATGCACTCGTGCGGCATGGTCGAGAGGTTGCTTCCGGGCATGATCGAGGCCGGCATCGATTGCTTGCAGGTGATCGAGGTCAAGGCCGGCATGGACCTCGTCAAGCTATACCGACTGTATGGCGAGGTCCTCTCGTTCATGGGGGGCATCGATGTGCGCGTGCTCTATAGCAACGATCTCGCCCAGGTCGAGGCTGAGCTGCTGGCCAAAGTGCCCGTGGTGATGCCCGGATATGGCTATGTCTTGCACAGCGACCATTCGATCCCCAACACGGTGGACTATGACACCTATCACTACTTTGTCGAGCGTGGGCTAGAGATCGGCACCTATCACTAGGCGCTGCCGGATAGATGAGCTGGAGGAGAGCACGTGAGCATTACGCCGAGGGCCGAAGACTATTCGCGTTGGTATCTAGATGTCATCCGCGAGGCCGACCTAGCCGAGAACTCGCCGGTGCGCGGCTCGATGGTGATCAAGCCGTATGGCTATGAGCTGTGGGAGGCGATCAAAGGGGGGCTCGACCGGCGTTTCAAAGAGACCGGCCACCAGAACGCCTATTTCCCGCTGTTCATTCCGATGAGCTTCTTACAGAAAGAAGCGGACCACGTACAGGGCTTTGCGCCCGAGCTGGCCGTGGTGACCATCGGTGGCTGCGAGCAGCTCGAAGAGCCACTGGTGGTGCGTCCGACGTCAGAGACGATCTTTGGCTACATGTATTCACGGTGGGTGCACTCGTACCGCGACCTGCCCCTGCTCATCAATCAGTGGGCCAACGTGGTGCGCTGGGAGATGCGCACCCGGCCGTTCTTGCGTACGATGGAGTTCCTCTGGCAAGAGGGGCACACCGCTCATGCCACCGCGGCGGAGGCCGTGGAAGAGACTCTGCGCATGCTCGACGTCTATGCTGATTTCGCCATCAACGACGCCGCCATCCCGGTGATCAAGGGCGTCAAGAGCGACCGCGAAAAGTTTGCTGGAGCGGTGAACAGCTACACCATCGAAGCGATGATGGGGAACGGTTGGGCGCTGCAGGCGGGCACGAGCCATTATCTCGGCGATAACTTTGCGCGGGCCTTTGACATCAAGTTCCTCGATCAGAACAACGAGACGCAGTATTGCCACACGACGAGCTGGGGCGTGAGCACGCGCATGGTTGGCGCGGTGATCATGGCCCATGGCGATGACCAAGGGCTGAGGTTGCCGCCAGTGTTGGCGCCGATCCAGGTGGTGATCGTACCCATCTGGCGCCAAGACGCCGAACGCGCAAACGTGTTGGGCTTGTGCCAGCGAGTAGAGGAGCAACTCTGTGACGCCGGTCTCCGCGTCAAGCTTGATGTTCGCGAAGATCAGACGCCGGGGTTCAAGTTCAACGATTGGGAGCTGCGCGGCGTGCCGGTGCGTGTCGAGATCGGTCCCCGTGATGTGCAGAACGACGCCGTGGTGCTCGCGCGTCGCGACTGGCCCGGCAAGGAGGGCAAGCGTTTTGGCGTGGCGGTTAGTGGGTTGGCGGCTGAGGTTCGGGCGTTATTGGCCGAGATCCAGGCCAATCTATTGGCTGAGGCCACCGACTATCGCGACGAGCACACCACTCGTGTCTCGTCGTATGACGAGTTCAAGGAGGTGCTCGAAACCAAAGGCGGTTTCATTCGGGTACACTGGGCCGGCAGCGATGCCGACGAGGCACGCATTCAAGAAGAGACTCGGGCGACGTTGCGCTGTCTGCCCCTGGATGCGCCCGAGGGCGAGGGAGTCTGCTTTTTTACTGGTCAAAAGACGAATCGCGTTGCCATTTTCGCGCGCGCTTACTGAGCCGCTGATGGCAGCGGCGCGTTAGGGGAGGTCGCATGGCTCTGACATTGGAGTGGAGACACCGCATCGAGGCGTGGCGCAGAGAACACGCCCACCATCTGTACACGCCTGCCGGTGAGCTCGAGCTGGAAGGTTTCATCACGCGAGAGCAACTCACGGTCGACGAGGCAGCCAGGCGCGAGTTCGCGCCGATGCCGACGGGAACGCCCTGGGGCGCCAAGTGGGAGTATGCCTGGTTCCGCACGGAGGTAGTGGTGCCCGACGAGCTGGCGGGGCAGCGCGTCGTGGTCGCGGTGCGCCCGGGCGGAGAGAGCGCGATCTATGTGAACGGCGTGGCCGCCGGTGCGCTCGATCGAGAGCACACCGAGGTTACTCTGGTCCGAAAGGCGGTGCCCGGTACGCGGTATATGCTCATGATCGAGACCTATGCCGGGCACGGGCCGCGCGTGTCAGGGGGCGGGCCGGTGGGCTATGGGCGCGAGTCGGTGCCCGAGCCACCGTCCACGCAGGCAGTGGTTGGCCTGAGCACCTTTGGCGTCTGGAACGAAGATGTCTATCAGCTCGCGATCGAGGTCGAGACTCTGTGGGACATCCGCGAGCATCTGGATGAGAACAGCCTGCGCGTCGACGAGATCGACCAAGGCTTATGCGACTATACCACCATCGTGGATTTCGAGCTGCCTTACGAAGAGATGCTGGCCTCTGTGCGGGCTTGCCGCGCCCACCTGAAGCCGCTCTTTGCAAAAGTGAACGGCTCGACCACCCCCACGATGTATGCCTTTGGCCACTCGCACATCGACGTGGCCTGGCTTTGGCCGTGGACCGAGACCGAGCGCAAGTGTGTACGCACTTTTGGCACGCAACTGGCGCTGATGGATGAGTATCCTGAGTATCGCTTCTTGCAGAGTCAGCCGCATCTCTACTGGATGGTCAAAAACAGATACCCTGCGCTGTACGAGCGGATCAAGCAGGCGGTCGCCGGTGGCCAATGGGTGCCCGAGGGAGGCATGTGGGTCGAGGCCGACACCAACCTCTCGGGCGGCGAGGCGCTCGTGCGCCAGTTCCTCTATGGCAAGCACTTTTTCAGGCAAGAGTTTGGCGTCGATTCTGAGCTACTCTGGTTGCCTGACGTCTTTGGCTATTCCGGCAACATGCCACAGATCATGCGCGGCGCGGGCGTCAAGTTCTTTGCGACGGCCAAGATCTTTTGGGCCTACAACGGCGGTGACCCCTTCCCGTTCAACACCTTTAGCTGGGAGGGCATTGACGGTTCGACGGTGCTGGTGCACCTGTGCAACGACTATAACTCGCGTGCCAATGCCGGCTCGGTGATCGAGCGCTGGAATCAGCGCGTACAAAAGAGCGGCATCCGCAGTCGCTTCATGCCTTTTGGCTGGGGCGATGGCGGCGGCGGGCCGACGCGAGACCATCTGGAGTCGCTACGCCGCCTGGGCAACCTCGAGGGGGTGCCTCAAGTCATCATGCCGCACCCGCTCCAGTTCTTCAAGGATGAAGAGGCGCGTGGCGAGCCGGCCAACCGCTATGTGGGCGAGCTCTATTTCCAGGCGCACCGCGGCACGCTGACGTCGCAGGCGCGCACCAAGCGGGGCAATCGCAAGAGCGAGTTGGCCTTGCGCGAGGCCGAGCTGTGGTTGACCGCAGCCGCTGCGCTCAAGGGCGCGCCGATACCTCGCCAGGCGCTCGATGATGCCTGGCGCCGCGTACTGCTCAATCAGTTCCACGACATCATCCCCGGCTCGTCGATTCACCGTGTCTATGAAGAGGCCGAGGCCGAGTATGCCAAGGCACTCGCTGCGGCCGATGAGATGATCGCTGGGGCCACGAGCGCGCTGGCTGCTGGGGAGGGGTTGACCGTGTTCAACTCGCTCTCTTGGCCGCGTAGCGCGTTGGTCGAGCTGCCCACAGGTGTCCAAGGCGCTCGCGACGCCAACGGTCAGGCGCTCTCCACGCAGATCATCGATGGAGTGACCTACGCCGAGGTGGCTACACCCGCCTGTGGCTGGACGAGTGTGCAGCCGACCGACACGCCACCGGCTGAGAGCGTGGGTGTGAAGGCTACGCCGACCCTCTTGGAGAACGAGCACCTGCGAGTGACGCTCAACGGCTTGGGCGAGATCACCAGCATCTATGACAAGGACGCCGGGCGCGAGCTCACCGCAGGCACCTGCAACGAGCTGCATCTGTACAAAGATGTGCCTTCTTGTTTTGACGCGTGGGACATCGACAGCATGTACGCGCTCACGCCGGTGGCGCTCGGCAGTGAGGCGAAGGTCGAGGTGGTCTGCACAGGCCCGTTGGTGGGCATAGTGCGGGTCGAGCGCACCGTCAACCATTCGACGCTGCGCCAGGGGATCAGCCTGCGGCACGGCGCGAGGCGCATTGACTTTTACACCGAGGTCGACTGGCACGAGCAGCACAAGATGCTCAAAGTCAATTTCCCTGTGGCCATCCATGCCAACGAGGCCATCCACGAGATCCAGTTCGGGCATATCCGACGTCCCAACCACAAGTCGCGGCCGTTCGATGCCGACCGGTTCGAGGTGGCCAACCACAAGTGGACGGCACTGGAAGAGGGCAGGCGCGGGTGCGCCGTGCTGAATGACTGCAAGTATGGCGTGAACGTCGACGGTAACAGCATCAACCTGACCCTGCTCAAGAGTCCGCTCGCGCCCGACATGACCGCTGACCAGGGTCTTCAAGAGTTCGCCTACGCGTTCTATGCCTGGAACGGTGCGCTGGCCGAGTCTGATCTGGTGCGCGAGGGCTATGATCTGAACGTGCCTGTGCGCACCGCCACTGGTCGTGCCGAGACGACGAGCTTGTTTGCGCTCGACGCACCGAATGTCATCATCGACACGGTCAAGCCCGCCGAGGATGGTAGCGGCGAGGTGATCGTCCGCCTGTACGAAGCGATGCGAGCCGCGACCGAGTGTACGCTCGCCTGCGGTCTGCCCGTGAGCGGCGCAGTGCAGACCAACCTACTCGAAGAGGAAGCCGTGGCGTTGCCGGTGCAAGCGGGCAAGGTGGCGCTCTCTTTCCGGCCTTTCGAGCTCAAGACGGTGCGGCTCAAGCTGCGCTGAGCGTTTGGGAACACCTGGTCAATGGAGAACGGCTCTCGTTACCGGCGAGAGCCGTTCGCTCGTCCAGCGGCTAGAGCAGGGTTGCCGCTTTCGCTATAGGGGCAAGTCTACCCAGGCGTGGTGCTGCTCGGCCAACGTTGCCGCCTCGAGCACCTCTTGCACGCGCACGCCCTCGCGAAAGCCCGGCGACCAGACAAAAGGGTCGTGGGTGTAGGCATCGATAAAGTCCATCAGCGAGGTGCGCCCCCAGGGGACGCCGTCTTGAAAGCCCAGATGCCGCTCGGGCACCAGAATGGTGGCATAGGGCGTGTCAAGGGTGCCACCCTCGACGGAACGCGCGTAACGTTGCTGGTGCTCTTTGGGCAGGTAGACTTTGAGCTCGTAGGGGTGTTGCTGATCGTACATCACGCCGCCCTGACTGCCATACAGCTCGATGCGTTGGTCATACCCTCGTCCGGTGAAGGCATAGCTACCCGCCACGTAGGCTGTGGCCCCATTGGCCAGGGCGAGCAGCATCATCCCCTGATCCTCGGTGGTGACGCACATAGGTTGGCCCGTGTCCCGGTGTATGCGTTCGGGCACCAGGGTGCGCGTGAGGCCCGTGACGGCGGTAACCTCCGTCTCTAGGAACCAGAGGAGCATGTCGATGATGTGCGAGCCCATATCGCCCATGCCGCCATAGCCGGCCAGCGCCTTGTCGTTGCGCCAGGTGCCGGGCTGGGTGGCAAAGGTCGGACTGCCGGCGGCGTAGACCGCTGACGCGTAATAGATCTGGCCGAGCGCGCCACTGTCGAGGATCTCTTTGACGAGGCGCGCCGCGGGCGTGCGCCGGTGGGAAAAGTTGACGCCGGTCTTGATGCCGGCACGTTCGGCGGCGGCGAGCATGGCGCGGGCTTGCGCCAGGTTGAGCGCGAGGGGCTTTTCGCAATAGACGTCCACGCCGCGCGCGATGGCCGCCATCACCACGGGATAGTGCTGATCGTTGGTGGTACAGACGCTCACCAGGTCGAGGTCGTCGCGCCCGAGCAGCGCCTCATCGTCTGTGTATACGTCGATCGGACCGACCATGGCAGTCAGCTGGTCGAGTGCCGCCGGGTTCACGTCGCAGGCAGCCACCATGCGCACGTTAGGGCAGCGTTGATAGCTGCGCACGTGATAGCCGCGAGCGATGCCGCCCGCACCGATGATGCCGACCCGAATCTCTTGCGCCATGATGCTCGCCCCCTATACCTGGTTGAGATAGTCGATGCGGGCGCCGTCGTCGTCGATCGTCACGCAGGTGACCGATCCCGGCGCCAGAGCCAGTTCTTGCTGCGTAAAGCCCGTCCAATCTTGGTCGAGCCAGTTCAGGAGCATCAGCTTGAGCACTTGCTCGCCGGCGACGATGGCCACGTTCTGCAACCGATGGGCCTCGGCATAGATGAGGATCCGCGTGACGACCGGCATCACCCGAATCCATAGTCGTTCCAGGCCGGTTTGGAACTGCTCGGGCGTCCAAGTCGAGACAAGGTGAGAGGCGGTGGGGTCGCCCAGCAGATCATCGAGGGCCATTTCCTCCAGATCGGCCAGGTCCCAGCGCTCGACATGCGGCAGCAACGCGCTGATGGCGTCGGCGGTCTCGAGCGAGTGCTGCATCATGCCAACAACCAGCAATTCGATGCCCCACTCCTGGCAGAGGGCGGCTAGCTCGCGGGCACGCCCTTGGCCAGCGGCCGATAGCGGGTGATTGTAAGGATCGGTGGCGTTACGAGTATCCGTAGCGGCGTGACGAACAAGGTAGATATGCATGAGTACTCCATCATTGAGCCGTGACAGCATTCTAGAGCCTGCAAGGGGCCGGTCAAAGTCAGGGGTCCTAAGCGACATCAACCCGGCGCCCAGAGACTGCGCCGACCATGCGCTCGAGGAGGATGGCGAGCAACCCAGCTGTGAGATCGCCGGCGATGGTCAGCAGGCCTACAAAGCCGATGGCGTCGGCGATGCGAGTGAGCCAGGGCAGCGCAGGCGCAAGCACCCGATCGAGATAGCCCAACAGCGCGAGTGCAACGATCAACACGAGCAGCCCCAACCCGACCCAGTGCCACGAACGACGATCAGACGCGCTGGGCAGCATGGCGTTGGACACCGAGAGGATGAGGTAGAGCCACAGAGCCGCATCGGGTGCCGCTCGCAGTGCTTGCCACAGGGCGCTGGCCTCTGCCGATGACGTGGGGATGGCGGCTGTGACCCCGAAACGCCACCGAGCGATGGCTGTCGCCGCCGCAAGGCCGACGAAGAAGGGCGCCGCGCCGATGACGCTAGCGCGTACTGGGTCAGAGGCACCGATCTGTACCGCACCAAAACGAGCGACATTGCCCTTGCGCTCGGGCATCAGGGTCAAGTGGCCGGTGCGTACACCCAAGAGCTTGGCGGTGAGCCAGTGGGCGAACTCGTGAAGCAGCGTGCCGGGCAGGAGCACGAAATGATAGACATACAGAGCGGCGTCTTGGCTGTCGGTGAGGATCAAGATGAGCCGTTGGACGCGCAGCCCGAACCAGCGCACGACCAACGGTAAGAGCAGCGTAGCCATGGTGGCCAGGACAAAGGGCAGCGACGTCTGCACGCGACCTCACGACGGCACTCGAGAGGCGCGCCTTCGAGCGCGCCTCTCCATAGACCTGTGGCTCAGGCCAGGCCCTTGGCTTGGGCTGTGGCACGGACGATGGCGACGAAGGAGTCGGCCTTGAGGCTGGCCCCCCCGACCAGGCCGCCGTCGATATTCGGCTGCGACATGATGGCGAGGGCGTTCTCGGCATTCACGCTGCCGCCATACTGGATGCGCACCGCTTGGGCGACGGCCTGGCCATATAGCTCGGCGATGGTGGCGCGCACGACGGCGCCACAGACGCGCTCGGCCTCTTCGTCAGTAGCGGCTAGGCCAGTGCCGATGGCCCAGATGGGCTCATAGGCGATGACCAGGGTTGAGACCTGTTCGGGTGTGAGGCCGGCCAACGCCGCCCGAACCTGGCCCGACACCCATTCGTCGGTCTTGCCAGCCTGGCGCAGCTCTAGCCTTTCACCGACGCACACAATGGGGGTCAAGCCCACGCCAAAGGCGGCCTTGATCTTCTTATTCACACTCTCGTCGGTCTCGCCGAAATACTCGCGACGCTCACTATGGCCGATGACCACATGGCTGCAGAACTCGGCCACCATGTTGGGGGCCACTTCGCCGGTGAACGCCCCTTTTTCCTCCCAAAACAGGTCTTGCGCACCAACCTTGAGGGTAGTGCCGCGACATAGGCGGGAGACATCCGGGATGGCCAGGTAGGGCGGAATGACGACTTGTTCGACGCCCGAGATCTTGGCCAGATCGGGCTGCATGGCCTGTACCAGGGCCACCGCCTCAGCGGCGGTCTTGTTCATCTTCCAGTTCCCGGCCAGTATCGGTGTGCGCATCAGAGGCTCCTTTGTGATCGAGGTCAGTCGGGCAGATGGTAGCATATTCGCCAGGGCGAGCCAAGATCTCGCTGCTGGTCGGCTAGGAGTTCGACTCTCCGAGTGCGCGCAACAGCAGCTCGCGCACGACCTGGGCGTTCGCTTTGCCCGCGGTTGCACGCATGGCCTGACCAATAAGAAAGCCAAGCACCTTGGGCTCGCCGGCACGGTATTGTTGCACTGGCCCGGGGTTGGCGGCGAGGACGCCGGCGATCAGTTCGGCGAGCGCGTCGGCATCGCTGATCTGAGCCAGGCCGAGTCGGGCAACGATGCTCCTAGCGCCCTCGCCCGAGGCCATCATCTCTGCCAACACCTGCTTACCGACGGTGTTGTTGATCGTGCCGTCGTGGACCAAACCCACCAGCTCGGCCAGCATCTCGGGGCGTACGTTGAGCGACCGCACTGACTGTTCGGACTCACCGAGGTAGCGAAAGACCTCGCCCACTATCCAGTTTGCGATGGTCTGTGGGGGGATGTCGGGCCGGGCGGCCACCGCCTGCTCAAAGTAGGTTGCTGTGTCGCGATCGGCCACGAGCAAGGCGGCGTCGGCGGGCTTGAGGCCAAGTTCGCTCTGCAAACGGAGCGCTTTGGCGTCGGGCAGCTCAGGGAGACGTGAACGGAGTGCCGTCAGTATCTCGGCACTCAATTCGACGGGGGGCAGATCCGGCTCTGGGAAGTAGCGATAGTCCTCAGCGTACTCCTTCGAACGCTGAAAAACCGTGCACTGGCGGTCTTCGTCCCAACCCATGGTGACCTGCTCGACGGCCTCACCGGCCTCAATGGCCCGAGACTGGCGCTCGATCTCGTAGGCGATGGCGCTGCGCACCGAGCGGAACGAGGTGAGGTTCTTGATCTCGACCTTGGTGCCCAAAGTCTCGGTGCCGAGCGGGCGCAGAGAGATGTTCACTTCGCAGCGCATCGCGCCCTTTTCCATGTCAGCGCTGCTCACCCCGAGGTAGCGCAGGATGGCGCGCAACTTGGTGAGGTAGGCGTGGGCCTCGTCGGCCGAACGGATGTCGGCCTCGGTGACGATCTCCATGAGGGGCACACCCGCGCGGTTGAAATCGATCAAGCTGCCCCCGGAGGTATGGATGAGCTTGGCTGTATCCTCTTCCAGGTGGACGCGGCGAATGCGTATGCGGCGGTCTTGCCCGGCGACGTTCACGTCGAGGTAGCCTTGAATGCAGAACGGATAGTCGTACTGCGAGATCTGGTAGCCCTTGGGCAAGTCGGGATAGTGATAGTTCTTGCGGTCAAACTTGCTAAAGGGGGGGATGGTGCAGTTGAGGGCCATGCCAGTGAGGACGGTGGCCTCCACCGCGGCGCGGTTGATCACTGGGAGCACGCCCGGCAGAGCCAGGCAGACCGGGCAGGTGTGCGTGTTGGGCGGTGCCGACGCATAGTCGGCCGAGCAGGCGCAGAACATTTTGCTCCGCGTAAGCACCTGGGCATGCACTTCCATTCCGATGACCGCCTCGAATTGCATAAGCCTCCTCTGGATGGCTGGCAGAGCGACTCGCCGACCGGCGCGCTCTAGATGTCCAGGTTCTCTACCTCTTTGGCGTGAGTCTGGATGAACTTGCGTCGTGGCGGGACGGCGCTACCCATCAACATGTCAAACGTTCGGTCGGCGGCCGCCGCCTCTTCGATCGTGACGAGCTGGATGGTGCGGGTCTCGGGATTCATCGTCGTCGCCCAAAGTTGCTCGGGATTCATCTCGCCCAGGCCTTTGAAGCGCTGGATCACCACCTTGCGATTGCCCAGCTCTTGAAGGGCCGCGTCGCGCTCGGCATCGGTGTAGACATAACGCACCGCGTTGTTGGTGGCCAGCTTGTACAGTGGCGGCTTGGCCAAGAAAAGGTGCCCGCTAGTAATCAGGGGTTCCATGTAGCGGAAGAACAGAGTGAGCAACAACGTCGTGATGTGAGCGCCGTCGACGTCGGCATCGGTCATGATCACGACCTTGCCATAACGCAGGTTGTCGAGGTTGAACTGGCTACCCACGCCACAGCCCAGTGCCTGGATGAGCGCCTTGATCTCGTTGCTTTGCAGCGCCGTATCGACGCGGCTCTTTTCGATATTGAGGATCTTGCCGCGTAGGGGGAGCACCGCCTGGAAGCGCCGGTCGCGACCCTGCTTGGCCGAGCCGCCAGCTGAGTCGCCCTCGACGATAAAGATCTCGGTGCGCTGCATGTTCCGCTCGGCGCAATCGGCAAGCTTGCCGGGCAGGGTGCTCGTCTCGAGCACCGACTTGCGCACGACCAAATCGCGGGCCTGTCGAGCAGCTACCCGGGCGCGACGGGCGGTAGTGGCCTTCTTGATGATAGCGGCTGAGGCCTTTTCTTCCTGAAGCCAACGGCTGAGCGCCTCGCCCACCAGGCTGGCCACCTGACCTTGGACCTCGGCGTTGCCAAGCTTGGCCTTGGTCTGGCTCTCGAACTGCGGGTCGGGCATCTTGACGCTGACGATGGCCGTCAGGCCCTCGCGCACGTCTTCGCCACTTAGGTTCTCCTCGCCCTCCTTGAGCTGGTTCGTCTGGCGAGCCTGCTCGTTCAGCGCACGGGTCAAGGCCGAGCGAAAGCCCGTCAGGTGGGTGCCGCCGTCGACCGTATCGATATTGTTGGCAAACGAAAAGACCGATTCGGCATAGCCGTCGGTATACTGCAACGCTACTTCGATGGCCGTGCCATCAATCTCGCCCTCGACAAAGAAGGGCTCGTGGAGCACTTCACGGTTGCGATTGAGGTAATGGACGAACGATTTGATGCCGCCTTCGAAGTAGAACGTCTCTTCTTCGGCGTCGCGCTCGTCGACGAAATGGATGGTGAGCTTGCGCGTGAGAAAGGCCATCTCGCGAAAGCGCTGTGACAGCGTGCGAAAGCGATAGTCCAGCGTATGGATGATCGACACGTCGGGCATAAAGCGTGTTGTGGTGCCGTGGCGCGTCGTCTTGCCCAGCTCGGTGACCGGCGTAACCGGGCGGCCACGCTCATAGCGCTGGGTGTAGGCGCGCCCCTCGTAGTGAGAGGTCACCTCGAGCCAGGATGACAGGGCATTGACGGCCGAGACGCCGACACCGTGCAGGCCGCTGGCCACCTTGTACCCGCCACCACCGAACTTGCCACCGGCGTGCAGCACGGTGTGCACCACTTCCAAGGTATTCCTGCCCGTGGTCGCCTCGATGCCTACGGGGATGCCTCGTCCGTTGTCCACCACGGTCACCGAGCCATCTTCATGGATGGTGATCTCGATGCGGTCACATACACCGGCGAGGGCCTCGTCGACCGAGTTGTCGACGACCTCAAAGACCAGGTGGTGCAATCCACGTACATCGGTGCTGCCGATGTACATGCCAGGGCGACGGCGGACGGCCTCTAGCCCCTCGAGAACCTGGATGTCGGCGGCAGTGTAGCGTTGGGGTTCCTGGGTCATCAGAGATGAATACTCCTCACTCCCTCACGCTGTGCAGAGCGCGACAGGCGGTCACGATAGTAAAAGAACAAGGCTGCGGTCAGGCTCGTGCCGACATAAGCGCTACCCACGATGGCCACGAGCGCGGCGAGCTGCGAGCGCAGCAAGAGGTTCTGCCAGATCAAGCCCATGCCGTTGCGCAAGACCGTCACAAGGATCAGGATGCCGATGGTAGGACCAAAGTTACTGCGCACGAGGCGAAAGCTGCTGTTCAACGCACCGAGCGCGCTATCGTGAGACAGGGTGATGGCCTCAGGCACAAATGCCAGGTAGATCAGCGCCCAGACAATGGCGACCATCAGGGCCATCGTCAACAGCAGGCCAACGCCGCCCGGCATGATCGCGAGGATAGACAGGCCGATGACGAGCCCCAACCCGAGCGGCACTAGCAAGCTCAGGAGCTTGAGCCATGAGCTGAAAACGTGGTGCATGGTCGTGGCCAGATCATCGTGTTCCTCGCGAATGGCTTGGGCAATAGACACCAGGAACGCCGTAGCGAACAAGAGTCCAACCAACAACAAGCCAAACTGGCACAAGAGCAGCGTCCCGGTCGACTCGATCGTGAAGACGCGGTCGGTCGCCATATCGATGGGCTTGGTGCCGGCCACGCTGGGAAAGCCCAGGCGAGTGAAGGCAGCGAGGGCAAAGATGTTGATGTGGCCGATCACGTTGTTGACCATGTCGCTGGCAGTGGCCAGCGCCTCTGCCGTGAGCACTTGTTCGCCACCGCTCGCCATGTTCTGAGCGGCGACCATGCTGTCAAAGGCCTGGGAGATAACCGGTAAAGCGGAGAGTTTGGGCCCCAGCAGCAAGAACAGGTCCAAGGCGATGGGCAGTATCAGCAGCCAGGGGCGCCGCCAAACCAGCCGAAATCCCGCGGCAAGAGTGTCGATCGCGCTCAAGAACGGTACCTCCACGAGTCTGACGCCCTGGCACGCCTGTGGAGCAGAACGATACCTCTGCTGGAGCAGGCGCACGGCGAACAAGGTTGCTGATGCTAGCAGGCAGTCACGCTGTAGGGCACCGTGCCCCACTCCAGAGGCTCGCCGACGGCATTGGCTGGTGACGCCTGCCGCTCCTCGGCCTCGCAGGAGATCGAGGCGCCGAGTTGCCGCAGCTTATCGGTGAGGCCTTCGTAACCGCGCTCGATGACGCCCACGCCATCGACCTCAGTCACACCCTCTGCCGCCAGGCCAGCCAGCACAACGGCGGCGCCCGAGCGAATGTCGAGCGCGTTGACCCGGGCGCCGTGCAGAGGCGTTGGGCCGTGAACCATCGCCGTGCGCCCAGAGCCGGAGACATCGATCCGTGCACCCATCTTGGCCAATTCGGTGGCATAGCCGAGGCGGTTGTCGAACATCGTCTCATGTACCGAGCTGATGCCGTTGGCCTGGGTCATCACGGTGGTATAGGGCGCCTGCAGATCGGTGGGGAAACCCGGATAGGGATACGTCTGAATGTCGGTCGGGCGCATCTGCTGTGGCGCGCGGACCGTATAGTCGCTGGC
The DNA here is from genome assembly GCA_039680625.1 of Anaerolineales bacterium. Classification (GTDB taxonomy): domain Bacteria; phylum Chloroflexota; class Anaerolineae; order UBA1429; family UBA1429; genus JAAYDS01. The sequence continues at coordinate 26,384 of JBDKSN010000059.1, forward strand.
ATTGATCTCGATCTCTGCGCCGGCGCTCTCGAGCTTGTTGTTGAGTGCCCCAAGCCACCGAGCCACGCGGGCGTCCATCGTCACGCTGCCGCCGGTGATCATGGCGGCGAGCGCAAAGGTGCCGGCCTCCATGCGATCGGGCATGATGCGATAGACCGTACCGTGCAAGCGGCTGGCGCCATCGACGCGGATGGTGTGCGTACCGGCGCCATAGACTCTGGCACCCATCGCGTTGAGGAAGTCCGCCAAGTCCTCAATCTCTGGCTCGATCGAGGCATTATCGATGATGGTCGTGCCCTCGGCCAGGCAGGCAGCCATCAACACGTTCTCCGTGCCTGTGTGGCTGGGATAGTCCAGCATGATCTGCCGGCCCTTGAGGCGTGGGGTGCGAATGACGTAATAGTCGCCCTCGATGTCCACCGTCGAATCCATCTCTTGAAACGCCTTCAGGTCGACGCTTACTGGGCGTGTACCGATCGAGCACCCCCCGGGGTGGGGCGCCTCAGCCTGGCCAAAGCGCGAGAGCAGCGGCCCCACGATGAGAAAACTGGCCCGCATAGTGCGTGCCAAATCGATGGGCAGGTTGGCGCGGTTGATGCGCGTGGCCCGAATACGCAAGCGCCCGTGCTCTTCCAAGCGCGCGGCCACGCC
>JBDKSN010000060.1:0-3007 GCA_039680625.1 Anaerolineales bacterium
CACTGAGGACATCTTTGAGACCCTGGAACCTACCCTGTCTCGCTGAAAGGAGGAGGCTATCCCAGTAACATTTTCATTTGAACGTCAGCCGCCCTTCGGTAACATTTTCATTTGAGTTGACACAACCCATCGGCGACGGCGACGCACACAGAGGATACATCATCTGGACAAAACCCGCTCACCCGTCTACAATCGCCACGAACCAGTAGACAACAGGGCCAGGGGTCATCACCGTCAAGCAGTCTGGAGGCAACCATGGATCTCTTTGAAAAGTGCCGTTCCTTCACCCGGGCTGCCGAGGCTCGTGCAGCGGGATTTTATCCTTATTTTATTCCCTTGGAGGATACCGAGGGGACCGAGGTCGTGGTCAACGGTAAACGCATGATCATGATTGGCTCCAACAACTACCTCGGCTTGACGACTCACCCAAAGGTGCGCGAAGCATCGATCGAGGCTATCCGTCGCTTTGGCACGAGCTGCACAGGGTCTCGTTTCTTGAATGGCAATCTCGCGCTGCACAACGAGCTGGAGCAAGAGCTGGCCGATTTTGTTGGCAAAGAGGCCGGCATCGTCTTCTCGACGGGGATGCAGACCAACCTGGGCACGATCTCGGCGCTGGTTGGCCATGGCGACATCGTCATCACCGACCGCGAAGATCATGCTAGCATCATCGATGGCTGTCGCCTCGGCTTTGGCGAGATGCGCCGCTATCGGCACAACGACATGGCGCAGCTCGAGAGTGTCCTTCAGTCGTGTGAAGACAGGCCCACGCTCGTCGTGGTCGATGGCATCTTTAGTATGGGCGGGGATATTGCCCCGCTGCCTCAGATCGTGGCCCTCTGCCAAAAGTACGGCGCGCGGCTGATGGTCGATGACGCGCATTCGTTGGGTGTGCTGGCCAATGGCAGGGGTACAGCGGCATACTTTGGCCTTACCGAGCAGACCGACCTCACCATGGGCACCTTTAGCAAGGCGTTTGCTTCGATCGGTGGCGTGGTCGTGGGCTCGGCCGACGTGATCGACTACGTCCGGCACACCGCCCGCGCGCTGATGTTCTCGGCGAGTATGCCCCCCTCCCAGGTGGCGGCCGTGAGCGCCGCGCTGCAGATCATCAAAGAGGAGCCCGAGCGCACCGAGCGGGTGTTGCAGATCGGCGATCGTATGCGCCAGGGCTATCGTGAGCTGGGCTTTGACTTTGGCAACAGTCAGTCGCCGATCATCCCCATTTACATTCGCGATGATCAAAAGACCTTCCATTTCTGGAAGGCGCTCTTTGAGGCGGGCATCTATGTGAATCCCGTGGTGCCGCCGGCGGTGCCGCCTGAGGCTTCGCTATTGCGCACCAGCTATATGGCCACGCACACCGATGCCCAGCTCGACCAGGTGCTCGACACCTTTGGCCGCGTGGGTAAGCAACTTGGCCTCATCTAGCTGGCGGTTGAAAGGAGAGCGCCCCTTGCTGCAAAGCCAATTGCAGCGAGCGGACGGTCCACATGGGTTTGATGATGGCGGGCTCTGGCAGCTGGCCGCCTAGCTCGAGTACGAGCGCCGGTATTTCGAGCAACTGCCCGACGGTCAGTTGAGGCTGCATGAGGGTGCTGGGGAGCGCCACATAGGGCAAGTGTAGTAACCCGAACAGGTCGCCACGCTGAGGCCGACGGCGTGCATGCCCCCAAAAAGTCACGATGGCCAGCGTCTCGCACCCGGCGAGAGTTGCTCGGCGGTGACGGTTGGCGCTGACCGTCAACAGGACGGGAGACGGGAGCGGGTCATTCGTCCGCGTTGGATAGATGATCCGCTCTTCGTACACGATCAGCGTCTGTTGGGCTGCCGTTGGCTCGGGAACGTCGCCAATCTCCTCGCGCATCTCGCGCCGCCAGCAGTCCCACAGCGATTCGCCGGGCTCTAGCGAGCCGCCGATGGCGCCCAAGCCGATCTCGATCACACCGTCGTCGCGCGTTACCCAGTTCTTGGGTTTGCCCAACTCGAACCATAGGCCAGCATCGTCGTATACCAGCCCCGAGACGCCAGTGACACACCAGGGCGGCCGCTCGCAGAGCTGGCTGACTGCTTGGGCCAGGGCAGGATAGCTGGCCAACAGATCTCCCCGGCTACATGGTCTCTCCTCCGACGAGTGCGCCTCGCTAGGCACTGGGCAGCGCGGCCTCGGCGGCAGCGATGGCCTCAGCGCCATCGAGCACGGTCAGCTCGAGGCTGTACTCGCGCGCCTCGCCGGGTTCGAGGAACTGGAGAATACCTCGCGCACGGTCCTTGTCGCGCCCCTCGACCAGGCAGTTGGCGGGCTCCAGACCGGTGACATAGGTGCCTGCGCAGACCATCTTCCATTGGGTAAAGCAGGGGAGCTCGGCCTGGCGATAGCGCAGGGCGATGCCCAATCCCTGGCCGCCGCCATAGGCACGGTTCACCAACAGGGCAGTCGCATAGCCGTTCTCATCGGCGATCATGTCGTGGTAAAAGCACTGCTCGGCATAGCCGTCGGTGGGCGCCTCATAGGTGTTGTGGACGGCGAGCCCGGCTGCCGCGATAGCATCGCGTGGTTTGACCGAGCGAGACGGCGCCAGCAGTTCGGCGCCCTCGTCGAGCAACGGAAAGCCGAAATTGCAGTGGTACAGTATCATGTGCGGCGAGGTCTGATAGCCCTCGTTAGCGACGATGTCGCGCACGTGAATCGTCGAGCTGCCCAGGTGCGTCCACACGCGCCGCGTGAGGGTGAGGTTCTCGCCAAACACTACGGCTTCGCGCATGCGTCCGCGCGCCCACAGCTCGCACTCGTCGCCGCGCCAGCCCGAGTCGACCCAGGTGTTGGCCGCGGGGTGAGGCGAGCTGCGCCCGTGCAGGCCTCGCGCCTGCCCCTCATCGACGCAAGCCGCGCCCGCCGAGCTCAGCCCGCAGGTGCAGATCAGCCCGCCATGGAATGTACGTAGCCAACTCGTGCCGTCTTTTTCAAAGTAGGCGGGGTGCGCCGGGCCGGTGGCCGACTGCCACG
>JBDKSN010000061.1:0-12120 GCA_039680625.1 Anaerolineales bacterium
CTGGATGCTCTCTACCTCGCTCAAGACGATGGGCCAGGTGGCTGTCTACCCGATTCAGTGGATCCCCGACCCGGTGATGTGGAGCAACTATCCCAAAGCGTTGACGACCATCGACTTTGGGCTGTACACCTGGAACACGGTGCAGGTCACCTTCCTGGGTATTGTGGGCGTGCTGTTTTCCTGTTCGCTCGCGGCCTATGGCTTTTCGCGTTTCCGTGCGCCGGGGCTGGATGTGCTGTTCTTGGTGTTGCTGTCGACGATCATGCTGCCGTCGCAGGTGACCATGATCCCCGTCTACATCATGTTCTCCAAGATCGGGTGGGTCGATACGCTCAAGCCGCTGATCATTCCCACCTTCTTTGGGAACGCCTATGACATCTTTTTGCTGCGGCAGTTCTTTATGACCATCCCGCTGGAGATGGATGATGCGGCGCGCATCGATGGCTGCAACCCCTTGCAGATCTTTTGGTACATCCTCGTGCCAATGGCCAAGCCTGCGCTGGGCACTGTCGCCATTTTCCACTTCATGTACGCCTGGAACGACTTTTTCGGCCCGCTCATCTACTTGCATCACCGCGAGCACTGGACGCTGGCCTTGGGATTGCAAGGCTTTCGCCAGGTCTATAACACCCAGACCAACCTGCTGATGGCGGCCTCTTTTGTCACGGCTCTGCCATGCATCCTGCTGTTCTTCTTTGCACAGCGTCAATTCATCCAAGGTGTGGTGATCTCGGGCATCAAGGGCTAGTCAGCGCTTGCGACCCGTTTCGCCGCCAGGTGCGGGGCAGCCGAACGAGTAGCGCTGCCTCACCTGGTTCCTGGAGCTACCAAGCGAGCCTCTCTGCACAGAGAGGCTCGCTTGCTTTGCGTGACGCACCGTATGGGCCAACCCTGGCCCACGCCGTCGCTCCGTGCCACCGCCCTTGTCCGGTTTGTTCATCTGAGCATTGCCGCATGTTTGCTCCCTTTTGGTAGTGAATGTACTTGACCGCTGACAAATCATCGCATAGTATGGATGTGTTGTTGTGATGGCACGATGACAACTCCTCACGCTCCAACAGACAGATGGCACAAGGAGGTGGCCCAAGACAAGAGGGCGTCTCGATCTATCGTTCTATGCAGAGCAACAGCAGGAGGAGATTCACACTATGGCAGTCCAGAATCGTTTCAGTCGTCGCCAGTTTCTCACCGCCGCCTCTTTGGCCGCCGGTGGCACTTTGCTGGCTGCTTGCCAGCCCAAGGTCGTCGAGGTCGAAAAGGTCGTGACCCAGATCGTCAAAGAAGAGGTGATCGTTGAGGGCACGCCCCAAGTCATTGAGAAGGTCGTTGAGGTCACGCCTCCCGCCGAGAAACCCGTCGAAGTGCGCTACATGTACTGGGGCACCGAGCAGATCGAAGCGGTCAACAGCCAGGTCGAGTTCTATAAGGACCTTGCCCCAACGACGACGCTGACGGCGCAGTTGGTGCCGTGGGATCAGTACTGGGACAAGCTGTGGACCGCTCTGGCCGGCGGTGACGCCCCAGACACGTTCTGGCTCAACATGTCCAACTTTGCCTCGCTGGTGACCAAAGACGTGTTGATGAACCTCCAGCCCAGCCTGGATGCCGATGAGGCCTTGCAGGCCGACTGGGATGCCAACTTTGACTCGTTGAAGGCCGCTTATGTGCTTGAGAACGATGCCTATTCCTGGCCGCGTGACTATGACACCATCACGCTCGCGGTCAACCTCAGTCTCCTCAGCGAAGCCGGCCTGCCCTTCCCCGACAGCGCCAATGACTTTGCCGCGTGGGACTGGGCTACCTGCAAGCAGTACGCACAGGCGATGACCAAGAAAGACGGCGAGCGCACCACGCAATATGGCCTGGTCACCGAGAACACGAGCCAGACCGGTTGGTTCAACTGGGTGTACTCGAACGGCGGCACCGTGCTCAATGAAGACAAGACCGAGTTCACCATGAACGAGGCGCCGGCCGTCGAGGCCCTCCGCGAGTATGTCTCTTATCGCCGCGAGGGCATGTCGCCCGGCTCTGAGGCGTTGGCGACCATGGGGTCGAGCGACCTGTTCGTCACCCAGCGCGTGGGGATGATGCACATCGGCAGCTGGAACGTGGGCGAGCTCAACGACAAGGTGACCGACTTTGAGTGGGATGCCGTGCCCATCCCATACGCCCCCACGGGCAAGTCAATCTGCATGATCCATGGCCTGGGCAACACCATCGCCAAGGGCACCAAAGTGGCCGAGGCCGCCTTCGCCTGGGTCGCGTATCTGGGCAGCTTTGCCGGTTCGGGCGTGCTGGGCAATAGCGACACGGTGATCCCCTCGCGCCAAGACACGGCCCCGCTGTGGTTCAACCCCACCTTCAAGCCGGAGCATCGCAGCCTGTTCCTGACTTGGACCGACAAGTCCGTCTTCTTCCCCAACACTGCTGAGCCGACGACGGCCCAGTGGAACAAGTACATCACCGATGAGCTGACCCTGGTCCTCGAAGAGGGCAAGGATGTGCAGGAGGCGATGGATTCCGCCAAGGCGTCTATCGATGCGATCCTGTCGGGCAAAGGCATCTAGCTTCTCGACCCTAATCGACGGGGAGTGGCTCGCCCATTCCCCGTCGACCTGCAAGAGGAGGATTGGCGATGGCAACTGCGAGTGCCGCTCAGAAAGGCTGGCTCGCCCGAATGAGGGGGTTGAGCCGGGGCGAGCGTCGCGAGAACGCCTGGGGATGGCTGCTGGCCTCTCCGTGGATCATCGGCTTTCTGGGCTTTACGCTGGTGCCCATGGTCGCGTCGCTCTACCTGAGCATGACCGACTGGGATATCCTGACCACGCCCAAGTTCACCGGCCTCAAGAACTATAGCTATATCTTTACCGGCGGCGACCCCGTCGTGCTCAAATCGTTCGGCATCACCACCTATTATTCGGTGGTTAGTGTGCCGTTGCGCCTGGCGCTCGGCCTGCTCATTGCGCTGTTGATGAACCAGAACGTCAAGGGCATTTTCGTCTTTCGCAGCGTCTACTATCTGCCCGCCGTGCTCTCAGGCGTGGCGGTGGCCATGATGTGGCGATGGATCTTTAACAGCGAGTTCGGCCTGCTCAACTATGCGCTGTGGGCGCTCTTTCGCATTCAGGGGCCAGCCTGGCTGATCAACCGTCAATGGGTCGTGCCCGCGCTCATCATCATGAGCCTGTGGGATGTCGGCTCGACGATGCTCATCTACCTGGCTGGTCTGCAGGGCATCCCCACCGATCTTTATGAGGCAGCCACCGTGGACGGCGCCAACTCCTGGCACAAGTTCTGGAAGGTGACCCTGCCGATGCTCTCTCCGGTGATCTTTTTCAACCTGGTCAATGGCATCATCGGCGCGCTGCAGACCTTTACGCAGGCGTACATCCTGACGGAGGGCGGCCCCAACAATGCGAGCATGTTCACCATGCTCTACATGTATTTGCACGCCTTCCGCTGGTTCAACATGGGCTTTGCCTCGGCCATTGCCTGGTTGCTGTTCGTCTACATCCTCATCCTGACGGTCGTTGTGTTCCGCTCCTCAGTGGGCTGGGTCCACTATGAGGGCGAACTGCGCAGGGGCTAGGAGGGCACATGATGGAAGCAACTCGTCCAGCAGCCCAGCCCGTTGCCAAGCTGAGCCGCACAAGCAGTATCAAGTTCATGACCCGCCTGCAACGCACGTTGGTGTACATCGTGCTGGTCCTCGGCGCGGCCGTCCTCATGGTGCCGTTCTTCTGGATGGTCTCTACCTCGCTCAAAGAGCCCGGCGCAGTGTTCGTGCTGCCGCCCGAGTGGATCCCCGACCCTGTCATGTGGAGCAACTATCCCAAGGCCTGGAACTATGTACCGTTCACCACCTTCACCATCAACACGGTGATCATCACCGCGTGGACCGTAGTGGGCGCGACGCTGAGCTCGGCCATCGTGGGCTATAGCTTTGCCCGACTGCGCTGGGTGGGGCGCGATACGATGTTCCTGATGGTGATCGCCACCATGATGCTGCCCTCGCACGTGACGATGATCCCCGTGTTCGCCATCTGGCGCTCGCTCGGGTTCGTGAACACGTTCGTGCCGTTGATCGTGCCGGCCTTCTTTGGCGGTGGCGCTTTCAACATCTTTTTGATGCGGCAATTCTTTATGACATTGCCCCTCGACCTCGACGACGCAGCCAAGATCGACGGCTGCGGTGTGTTTGGCGTCTTTTGGCGCATCGTGGCGCCGCTGAGCAAGCCGGTCATCGGCACAGTGGCCATCTTCCAGTTCCTCTATCGCTGGAATGACTTTATGGGGCCGCTGATCTACCTCAACGACCAGGACAGGTATACATTGGCCTTGGGCCTGCAACTCTTCCGTGGCCAATACGAGACCAAGTGGGAGTTGCTGATGGCGGCCTCGGTGATCGTGATGATGCCTGTGCTGATCATCTACTTTTTCGCGCAGCGCTACTTTGTGCAGGGCATCGTTTTTACCGGTGTCAAGGGCTAGACGTTCAAGGAGCAACCATGCAGGACAGTATCTTTATCGAGGACTATTGCCCCATCCCCGAAGTGGTCACGCCCGTACATGAGGTGCGTTGGCCCAAGTTCGAGGTGGTCGATGGGCACAATCACCTGCCAGTGAACCATCCACGGTTCGCCAACTATGATCTGGACGAGCTCGTGGCGGTGATGGATGAGGTGCGGGTCAAGACCATTGTCAACCTCAGCGGTGGCTGGGGCGATGACCTGCAGCGCAGCATCGACAAGCTCGACGCGGCCTATCCGGGGCGGTTCTGCACTTTTTGCAACGTGCATTGGGGCGGCGCAGGCGCCCCGGGCTGGACTGAGGCGGCGACCAGGCAGTTGGCCGCCGACGTGGCCGCGGGGGCCAAGGGCCTCAAGATATTCAAGCAACTGGGCCTGTATTGGCGCGACTGTGATGACAAGCTGCTCATGCCCGACGACCCGCGCCTCAGCGACGTGTTCGAGCAGTGCGCCGAGCTGGGCATCCCCGTGCTGATTCACGCGGCCGACCCCACGGCCTTTTTCAAGCCACTCGATCGCTTCAACGAGCGCTGGGATGAGCTGCACGGGCACCCCGACTGGCACTTTTATGGGCCGCAGTACCCGCGCTTCATGGAGCTGATCGAAAGCCTGTACCGGCTCATCGAGGCGCACCCGCAGACGACGTTTATCACGGCGCACGTCGGCTGCTACCCCGAGAACCTGGCCTATGTCTCGCAGATGCTCGACAAGTATCCGAATTTCAACACCGACATCTCGGCGCGCATTGCCGAGCTGGGGCGCGTGCCCTACTCGGCACGCGAGTGGTTCATCAAGTACGCCGACCGCATCATCTTTGGCACCGACAACACGCCCTCGGCCGAGCTGTATCGCCTGCACTATCGCTTTCTCGAGACCAAAGACGAGTATTTCTCGTACAGTCCCCGGTCGCGGCGAGGCGGGCAGGGGCGCTTTAACATCTATGGCCTCTATCTGCCCGATGACGTGCTCGAAAAGGTGTACAACGGCAACTTTCACCGGCTGGTGGGCATGTAGCTCGCCACAGTCAGTCCGAGAGGCCCTCGGTGAGGGCCTCTCCCGAGTGCCCTGCCAAATTGGCGTGGGCGCCAGACGGAGTCTTTAGGTTACCTTGACGAAATGGCAATTTCCTATACAATGAGTGTAATGGTAGTTCGCGCCAGCCTGTATCGGTACCATTTCGCTCTTTTTACCAAGTTGAATACGCCTTGTTGATGTGCCCTTGCGGATGTCAACCATCTTTGTGTAGAATGGTGTTGCACTGGGCGTACGGTAGAGGAGGATGAGGCAGCGCTGCCTCAGGGTGGTGAGGTAGAGTGACGGGCCAGGCTCTCGGCAAACACACGGGATATCCCGCCATCGCCTGTTGGCTGGCAGATCTGAGCTATGATCTGTTGCAGGGTCTGGCTGGGCTGGCATCGTTGGGGTGGGAGCGCAGCGTGCGCTGGCATGCTCCACTACCCAAAGGTCCGGTAATCCTGGCTGCCAATCACCCGACCTCGCTCGACCCCTTCATGGTCATGCGCCTGGTCGAGCAGCGCCTGGTGTTCCTCACGTCATACAAGCTGTTTCAACTGCCGCTGGTGGGCAAGCTGCTCAAGGCGGGCGGCATGGTGTCGGCGGGGCTGGGCAGCCCCAGACGTGCCCTGCAGGGGGCCTTGACGGCATTGCAGCACGGCTATATGCTGTGTGTGTTCCCCGAGGGGCAGATCAGCCCTCAGCCGGGCCAAGTCTCTCCTCTGCGGAGCGGCGCCGCGCGCATTGCGCTGGGCGCCAGGGCCGCAATAGTGCCGGTCGGGATCTATGCCTCTGCTGAACACCTGCACCTGGTGCCGGTGAAGGTGGGCGGTCGAACCGACCATATTCGCTGGTATCGCCGCGGACCCTATGCGGTCACCGTCGGTGAGCCGATTCAGGCCGTTGGTTCGAGTCAAGATAAAAGGGCCGTGCGTGCGCTCTCGGAAGAGATCGCCACCCGCATTGCGGAGCTCTGTGCTGAGGGGCGCGCACGTGTTGAGCGGAGCCTGCTACAAGCCTAGTGAGCGACTGAGCAGGCTTTTTTTCTGGGGGGGATTCCCCATGTCAGCGGTGCCCTGGATGTTTGCTCGCGGTGAGAGGGTGGTTAGGCCACTCAGCTATGCTGCGCTTACGCGGCGTGCTTCATGGCGAGGGGTGCTGCTGACCAACAGGTTGCTGTGGTACAGACAGGGCGGATGGCGCACTGGCAGACGCCAGCCCAGCCGTTCCGCTGTTGTCGGTGGCCCTCCGCCGGTGCGGCTCTACCCGAGTCGACCGGTCGGGCTGGGCTTACGAATGGGGAGCAGGTCCCAAGGTGGGTGTCTGGGCGGCGCGCATGCCCCCGCACTGCCAGGCCCACCGTGGGCGATGTAAGCCGTAAGGAGGAGGTGCATCCCGGGACGTAGCTGGCGTGGGGCAGGCGGTGCACAGGTTCGTGAGAGTCGGTTGGATAAGGAAAGGAAATTCCATGTTGACGAAGTGGTATCTGTATGTGAAGAACTGGATCGATGAGCAAGAGGGCCAGGACCTGATCGAGTACGCCCTGATCATCGTGTTGCTGGTCGTGGTGGCCGTGGTTGGCCTGAACGCGCTGGGCGTTGAGGTTAGTGGCATTTGGACCAAGATCAAGGATTGGTTGGACGGCACTGTACCAGCAGCACCCGCTGCATGATTCGTCCCGTTCAAGTGCCGCTGACTGGGCTAGCCTCATCGTGGGCAAGGCAGACCGATGACCGCCCCAACGGGCCGCCGGTCGCCAATACCCGGCATGGCGTCGTCGATCGCCCGCGTAGCGCAGCTTCTTGCACTGCGCGACGCGGGCAGGGTTGCCTGGTCAGTGAGCAGGCTCGAGACCATGCGCCGTCTGACGGGCGACGCGATGGGTATGGAGAGGAGATGGCCGCTCGCGGGCGGCCATCTCACGGGTGACTGATTGGTGCGCCGCAAGGGGGTGAGGCAGTGATAGCCCGACAGAGTGCAGAGGGCAAAAGAGCGCATCGCACCGCAGGGCAAGACCTGGCAGGTCGGAACCTGGCAGGTCGGAACCTGGCAGGTCAGGATTTGGTCGAGTTTGCGCTGATCACCCCGTTGCTGCTGATCATCATCCTGGTGATCGTCGAATTCGCCCTGGTGGTGTTTCAATACAACACGGTGGCCAACGTCGCGCGGCAGGGGGCGCGCCAGGGCGTGGTGGCATTTGGCACCAACGCTCAGATCGCGGCCGCCGCCGAGGCAGGCGCCGAAGACGCTGCGGCGGCGCTTGGCCTGGCCGAAGATCGTCTGCAGGTCGATGCGACTGTGACGGGAACGGACTCGAAACGGGTCGCGGTCAAAGTCGAGTACGAGGTGCAGCTCCTGACGGCGCCGGTGATCCAGGCCCTCGGCGGGGGCAAATCCGGTTCATTCACGCTAACGGCTACTTCTTCGATGATTCACGAGTAGAGGACGAGGAGGCGCATGTCGCGGTTACGTGGCTTTCTCTGGCTGGTGGCGGGCCTGGTGGTGGCCCTCTTGGCGGCCGTAGTCGCCTATATGACGCTGACTCGCGCGACGCAGACGTCGTCGGGCCAGGTCCAGGTCGAGGGCGCCTATGAGAACGTGGTCGTGATGGCCCAGCCGGTGGCGGTGCGCACCGTGTTGAGCGCCGACATGGTGACGACGGAAAAGATGCCCGTGGCCTCGGTGCCCGAGGGCGCGATCACCGACCCAGAGCAGGCCGTGGGCAAGTTGACGCTGGCACCGCTCTATGCCGGTGAGGTCGTGCTCGAACAGCGGTTGGTCGACCCCAACATCACCACGGGCGATGGTCGGCTGGCCGTGGCCATGGCCGACGAGCAGGTGCTGATGGCCGTGCCCGCCGATGATTTGCTCAGCCAGGTCTCTGTGCTCAAGCCAGGTGACCAGGTAGACATCCTCATCTCGCTCGAAGTGCCAACGGTGGCCACCGCAGCGACCCTGGAAGCGCCTACCGGGTCCGAGACCAAATTGGTGACGTTTGAGCTGTTGCAGAATGTGACCATCGCGGCGTTACCGGGGGGGACGCTGCCCGAGGCGCAGGAGGCGACCGCAGCGCTGGTGAACCAGGCTCCGGCCAGCCCTGATGCGTTATTGGTCACGCTCGCGCCGCAAGATGCGTTGACGCTCAAGTACGCCCTCGATGCCGGCGGCATCCGCGACATTACGCTGCGGGCGCCTGGCGCCGGCCAGAAGTGGGACGTCGAGCCCGTCGACATGGATTATGTTATCGATCGTCTCAAGATCCCGCAGTGAAGCCAGTTCAACCTGCTTCGCTGACGTCATAGGAGGTGGCCTGTGCCGCCACAAGACTCGGAAGTGCGGCTGCTTCTGGTCAGTACAGGCTCCGATGCCCTGGGTGAGCTCGATGATGCCTTGGAGGGGTGGGGGCCAGGGCACCGAAGTTTTTGGGTGTCGCAAGCGGAGCTTGCGGCGTCGCGCGCGCTGGGGTTGTCGCCTCAGATCATCTTGGTCGATGACAACGTAGCGGCGAGTCCCGAGCGGTATATTCGCCAGCTTGTCGAGTGTTGCCCCATGGCGCGTGTCGTCGCGCTCGTCGAACCGGGGAATCTCGACATGATCAACCGCGCGGTATTGGCCGGGGCACGGGCCGTGTTGCCCAAACCGCTAGAGCCACGGACGCTGCGGCAGACCCTAGACCAGCTCCTGAGCCAAGCCGCCGCCACGCCAGTAGCCGAGACAGCGAACCTGGGCAAGGTCGTGGCCTTTGTAGGGCCGCGGGGCGGAGTGGGGCGCACGAGTGTGGCCTGCAATGCGGCCGTGGGGCTTGCCGACCTGACCGAAGGAGTGGTGATCGTCGATGCCGATTTCTATGCCCCGGCAGTGGACGTGATGCTGAATGTGCCCGCGCGTCGGACCATCGCCGAGGTGTTCGAGCGCCAAGGGCTGATCGATGCCGATTATATCGATGGCATCCTTCAAAGGCACGCCTCGGGAGCCTATGTGCTTGCCGCAGAGCCGATGGACCAGATGGAGATTCGGCCATCGATGGTGGCCATCGAGCGACTGCTCGTGGTGTTGCGGGAGATGTTTCCCTGGACGCTCGTCGACCTCGGCAACCCGCTGGACGATGTGGCGATGAGTGTGATCGATGCTGCCGATGTGGTCATCCTGGTCCTGCCGCCTGAGATGGCCGCCATGCGCGCTGCCCGTAGCGTCATCGAGCGGTTGCAGCGTGAGGGCTATGATCCTGAGCGGCTTTGGATCGTGCTCAACCGAGCGACGGCGCCGCAGGGCGTGCCGCAGAGCGAGATCGAACGGCGGCTAGGCCCGGTGCGCCATCGCCTTCCGGACGATCCGCCCATAGCGTTGGCCAGCATCAACCAGGGGGTGCCCGTGGCCATGCGATACCCGCGCAGCGCTCTCGGACGGGCCTATCTCGGGTTGAGCCGCAAGCTCGTGGATGAATTGGCCGTGAAAGCCGAGGTAGCTCCCGAGCTTGTCGATGAAGCGGCGTCGACGCGGCGTGGAGGCAGACGAAAGCAGTGAGCTGCGCCCGCGATTGGGGAGGTGAGCGCTAGTGGAGACAGCAGCTTCATTGGGCCGAGGGCCGATGGTCTTTGCGATGATGATCGCCTTGTTGACGATCTTGATCTTTGTGTGGGTGTGGCGTACCTCTGAAACGCGCGATCCGGTCGAGGCTCGCCTAAAGCAACTCGGCCTCGACGCCGAGATGGCACGCGCCGAGCGGCAACGGCGTCGCTTGGCTGTCAAAGCAAGCCGTCTGCAGGCGGCGCCGAGCCTGGCGCTCAGATTGGCACGCGCGGACCTGCCCGTCACCGCCAGCGAATATGTCCTGATCACGCTGGCACTAATGGTGGTCGGCCTGCTGATCGGGGCTTTGACCCGTGGCCTAGTCGTCGGCTTGCTGGTGGCGGTCGTAGTGGGCGTCTTGTCGCGCTCGTACCTCTCGATGCGCGCGAGAAAACGGGCCCGCGCCATCAATGATCAACTGCCCGATGTGCTCACCTTACTGGTGAGCGGCTTGCGCGCGGGGCAAGGGGTGAACCAGGCGCTGCGCCTCGTCGTCGAGCAGATGCCCGAGCCGATCTCGAAAGAGTTTGCACGTGTGGTCACGGCGGTCGAGCTGGGCCAGCGCATGTCCGAAGCGCTCGAGGACATGGTGACGCGCGTCGGTTCCGACGACTTGGCGATGATGGTGACGGCAATCAACATCCAGCGTGAGACTGGCGGCAACCTCGCCGAGACGCTGGAAGTCATCGCCGACACCATTCGTGACCGCATCCGCCTGCAGGGCGAGATCCGCACGCTCACGTCTCAACAGCGCTTGTCGGGTAACATCCTCGCCGTGCTGCCGTTGGGCCTGGCTGCGGTCGTCTACCTGCTCGATCCGACCTTTTACGAGCCTTTCTTTGAGCCCGGGCCCTTTCGTCTATTGCCGATCATCGCCCTGGCCATGCAGGGCGTGGGCTACTATCTGATTCAGCGCATCGTGTCGATCGACATCTAGGGGAATAGAGTGCGATGAATATCGACCTCGTCTCGCTCGGGCCAGTGCTGTTCGCGGGGATGGTTGCCCTGGTCGTCTTGTTGCTGGCCATGGCCGTGCGGCCGCGCAAAAGCACCGCTCGTCAGCGGTTGGATGCCTATGCCGGCCAGCAAGCGACATCAGACCTGGACCTGCAGGGCAGCCTGGCACAGCGCACGGTAGTGCCCGGCTTTCGCAAGTTCATTCGCTGGCTGGCCAGGCGGATGCCGCGCGAGCGCGTCGAAGATGCTCGTCAGAAGCTGGTGCGGGCGGGCAATCCCTATGGCCTTAGCGCCATCGACTTTCTAGGCATCCGCATCCTCGTCGGCATCATCCTTGGCGTGCTGGGCTTTGTCATCAGCTCAAGGGCACAGGGCCTGACCAACGGCTTGCTGATGGGCGTGGTGCTCGCAGCGCTCGGCTATTTGTTGCCGGCCATCTGGCTCGGCCGGGTCATCAAGAAGCGCCGCATCGAGATTGAACGCAAGCTGCCCGATGCGCTCGACATGCTGACCATCTCGGTCGAAGCGGGGCTGGCGTTCGAGTCGGCCATGCTGCGCGTCGCCGATCGTTGGGATAATGCGCTCACCCGCGAGCTGCGGCGGACAGTACTCGAGATGCGCGTGGGTACGCCGCGCGACGAAGCCCTGCGGCGTCTGGCCGAGCGCGCCGATGTGCCCGCGTTGCGGACCTTTGTGGCCGTGCTCATCCAGTCGGCGCAGTTGGGCGTGAGCATCGCCGACGTGCTCCATGCGCAGGCCGCCATGATGCGCCAGAAGCGTCGGCAGCAGGTCGAGCAGATGGCCCACGAGGCGTCGATCAAGATGCTGTTTCCGTTGGTGTTTCTCGTCTTTCCCGCGCTGTTCGTGTTCATCTTGGGGCCAAGCATTCCCAAGATCTTGCAGGCATTGGGCGCACCTACTGGAGGATGATAGGGGATACGCATGGCCAAGGCTGACCGCAAGTCAACACTGCACGAAGAGGATCAAAGCCTCGAAGGGGCGCGTAGAGCCTTCCAACAGGGCCGCTGGCGTGATGCCGAGCGCATCCTCA
>JBDKSN010000062.1:0-10136 GCA_039680625.1 Anaerolineales bacterium
CATCGAGCTGGGCGGCCAGGGCGCCCAGCGCCAACAATAACACGCCAAGCACGATGCAGACGGCCAACCACGGCCCGGCCAGCCGTGCGCGGCGTGTGCTGAGCACGCCCGTGATGGCGAGCGCAGCCACGGTCAGCACCTGCTTGGCCGTGAGCACCGCCGAATAGGGGTTCGCGACGCTGCCCAGCCCGTGCCACAGCGCCGACCGCCGCGCGAGCAAGAGGCCGGTGATGAGCAGCCCCACCAGGCTGACCAACGCCAGCACCCGCAGTCGGCGCCAGAGCGCTTGCCCCACCCGCTGCCGCTCGCCCTCTGCCCCCAACGTGGCAGAGAGCGCGGGCAACGTGGCCAGCGCGAAACTGAGCAGGCCGCCCACCCCGGCCGCGGCGAACAGTTGGTGGAGCCAACTCAGCAGTGCGGGCGTGGCTATGCTCGACATCCAACCCTCCTAGGCGAGGTCTGGCGGCCCCTCTGTGGCCGCCAGGGTGGCACCGGCTGAGCACCACCCCGGCAGCAATCGCGATATTGCTTAGGACCTGCCCAGCGCGTCGAGGATCACGCCCTCGAGCCGGTCGCACTCTTGGCATAAAAAGCGCGAGACGCGGGCGAAATACTCGCTGTTGATGAGGTCCATCTCGGCATTGTGCATAAAGGAATAGACGAACTTGTCGCCGATCTCTTCGATGCACCAAAAACCGATCTTGTTCTTGGCATTCGAGCGCAAGAGCAGGTTCGAGATAAAGCCGGGCAGCTCGTCTTCGCTGTCGAACACAAGGGCACTGGGCACCGAGAACTCGAGCGTGGAACCATGCTTGACGATCCACAAGGGCTGCTGGCGCCCCGAGGACATCCCGAACTTGATCACCGCGTGCTCGCCGTCGATGGTGTCGATGGCCCACGACTGGTCTTTGCAGAACTGACGGATCTCTTTCTCAAAGCTGCTGGTTCCACCAAAGAGGCTCGAGAGGCTGTTCATTCGCTTGTCTCCTTGTGCGCTAGAGTGTGCCCTTGGCACAGCGCGCGCATGATACAACGATCTTGTGTCCAGACAAGCACAAATCTTGCTCGACAATGGCGCACCTGCCGTCGAGTTGCCCAGTTATGCCAAGTGTGCTATACTCTAGGCCAATCAGGCATGCTTCTGCGTGGCAGCGCCGCGCATCGATTTTCGAGACTGGGCGCCCTGCGTGCATCGTGAGGGCGCTTTTCTAGTTCGCTTCTAGCTTTATTGTGGAGGTGTGACCATTACAACCCAGACTGTAAAACTGATCCCGCTAGGTGGCCTGGGCGCCATCGGGCGGAACTGCCTTGCGCTCGAGTGCGACGACACCATCCTGGTGATCGACGCAGGGCTGATGTTCCCGGAAGAAGAGATGTTAGGGGTCGACCTGGTCATCCCCGACTTTACGTATCTCGTCGCTCATCAAGACCAGGTGCGTGGCATCGTGCTGACGCACGGCCATGAAGACCATATCGGCGCGCTGACCTACCTGCTCGACCAGGTGCCGGCGCCCGTGTATGCCACGCCGTTGACGCGTGGCCTAGTCGAGGCCAAGCTCAAGCACAGCGCCGCCAAGAACAAGGTGGAGCTGCATACGATCCTGCCCGGGCAAGAGATCGTCGTCGGCCCCTTCCGCGTGACGCCGTTCCACGTCAACCATTCGATCCCCGATTCGGTCGGCCTGGCCATCCGCACGCCGCTCGGGTTGATCGTGCACACCGGCGATTTCAAGATCGACCACACCCCCATCGAGGGGCGCACGGCCGACCTGGCTTCGCTGGCCCGGCTGTCGAACGAGGGCGTCGTCTTGCTGCTCTCTGACAGCACCAACGCCGAGTCGCCCGGCTATACGGCCTCGGAGCGCGAGCTGGTGGGCACCTTCCATCAGGTGTTCACCCGCGCCAAGGGGCGCATCATCGTGGCGACCTTTGCCTCACTGCTGTCGCGCGTGCAGCTCGTCATCGAGACGGCCGCCGCCCTCGGCCGCAAAGTCGCCGTGGCCGGTCGCAGTATGGAGGATAACATCGCCATCGCCGAGCAGCTCGGCTATGTGCACTTTCCCGATGGCGTGCGCGTGCCGCTCTCGGCGATCCAAGACCTGCCCGACGACCGCGTGTGCGTGCTGGCCACCGGTTCACAGGGCGAGCCGAACGCCGCCCTCGCGCGCATGGCCACGGGGCGCTTTCGTTATGTCAATATCCGCGAGGGCGACACGGTGGTGCTCTCGTCCAAGGCGATCCCCGGCAACGAGACGGCCATCTATCGCAACATCGATAGCCTGACGCGCCTGGGCGCCGACGTGGTCTATGGCCACGACGCGGGCCTGCACGTCTCGGGGCATGCCGCACAAGAAGAGCTCAAGCTGATGCTCAACCTGCTGCGCCCGCTCTATTTCGTGCCCGTGCACGGCGCACACCGGATGCTGCGCGCCCACGCCAAGCTCGCCTTTGAGCTGGGCATGAGCCGCGACGATGTGTTCATCCTCGACAACGGCGAGTGCCTGAATCTCACGCCCTCGGGCCTACAGCGCGGCGAGACGCTCGCCCTCGAAGATGTGCTCGTCGACGGCGCGCTCATCGGCGATGTGGGGTCGACGATCCTGCGCGACCGGCAAAGCCTGGGCAGCGATGGCTTTGTGGTCGCCCGCGTGACGGTCGACCTCGAGCAACACGCGCTGATCGGCGAGCCAGAGATCATCTCGCAAGGCTTTGTCTATGTGCCCGAGTCGGCGCCCCTGCTGGCCGCGGCGCGCGACACGATCCAAGAGATCGTCTCGCACAACGGCCTGGGCACCGATCCCGAAGAGGAGCTCGGCCGCGAGATCAAGCGTCGTCTGTCAGACCTGTTCTTCCGCGAGACGCGCCGACGCCCTGTGGTCATCGCCATGGTCAGCGCCAACGTGCCCTCGCCCAACTAGGCGCCACGCACTACAAGAGAAGCCCTCACCGGGTGATACCGGTGAGGGCTTGCCGTTTGTCCCCCTACCAGACGGCTGGGATCGGCTCGTCGCGCGGCGACACACCGTCGACGGGGTTCATCACGGCGCCCGCGGGGGCGGGCACCGGCTCGCCCTGCAGCAGTGGGTCATTGGTGCGGCGCATCCACGCCTCGAGGCGAGCGCGCATGTCGGCCAACACGCCCGCCAACCGTGGTTCACCGGCGATGTTGTGCGCCTCGGTCGGGTCCAAGATGAGGTCGTACAGCTGCTCGGCGGCCAGCTCCTGCTCGGCCCAGCCGCTGGCCAGCCAGAGCGCCTTGCTGGGGCTGTCGTCCAGGTTGGGCAGCACAGGCGTCTTGCGCTCGCCAAAGCGGCGGATGTAGCTATAGCGCTTGGTGCGCACGGTGCGCATCGGCTCATAGGCCGCGTGGTAGGTCACCTCGCCATAGACGGCATCGTTGATCTCGTCGGCCTCGCCGCGGATCAGCGGCAGCAGCGAGCGCCCCTGCAGCCAGGCGGGCGGCTGGATCGCCAACAGCTCACAGAGCGTGGGGAACACATCGATCTGCGAGACGAGCGCGTCGCACACGCGGCCCCCGGCCAAGCCGCCCGGCCCGCGCAAGATGAGCGAGACGCCCAGGCCATGCTGGGTGAGGTTGCACTTGTTCATGGGGAAGGCGATGCCGTGGTCGGTGGTGCAGATCACGAGGGTGTTCTCGGCCAGGCCGTTGCGGTCGAGCGCGGCCAAGACGCGGCCCATGCCCTCATCGAGGATGCGCGCGCTGGCCTTGAAATCGGCCATGTCGCGGCGCGTCTCGGGCGTGTCGGGCAGGGGCGCGGGCGGCAGGGTGTAGCGCGGATCCTCTTGCGGGCCAGCCTGGTGATAGGGCCGGTGCGTCTCGGCAAAGCCGACCGAGAGGAAGAACGGCTGTTGCGGCGCCTGGTCGAGGAAGGCGACGGCCGCGGGCGCGACGTCCACCGCGTCCTCGCTCTTGAGCGGCACTACCTCGTCGTAGCCGATCATCTCGGGCCGTGCGGCCTCGTGCTGCACGCCGATCAGCGTCGTGCGATAGCCCGCGCCCCGCAACGTATGCACCAGGTGTTGGCGATAGTCGTTGAGCGACCAGCCACGGTGGGCCAGCCCCGTCATGCCAGCGCTGTGCGGGCACATGCCCGTCAACAGGCCGGCGCGGCTCGGCGAGCAGGTGGGTGCCACCGAGAACGCCTGCCGAAAGAGCACGCCCTGTTCGGCCAAGCGCTGGATGTTGGGCGTGGGCACGGCCTGCCCAAAGGGCTGCAGATAGCGGCCGCTATCGTGCGAGTGGATGTAGAGGATGTTGGGGCGCATGGCGATCGGTCTCCTTCAAGCGAACGTCTACTTGAGCCAGCGGTCGAACCAGTCGAACGCCTCTTCTTGCATCGCCGCATCGAACTTGTGTGGGCCAGGGTGGAACGACCCGCGGTAGGCCTGAGGCGCGCCTGCGCGAGCATAGACTTCAGCCAAGATGTCGTCGGCGCGATGCATCTCGGGTAGCGTAAAGAGTTCGTCTTGCTCGTCAAACAGCACCAACGTGGGCTGGGGCACGCGCAAGCCGAGGATCTCGGGAAAGTCGAGCAAGGGCGGGATGCCGGGGATGTAGGTCATCCAGGTGTGGTTGGCGCTCTTGTTGAGGCAAAAATCGCGCCAAGTGCTCATCAGCCCCACCGACACGGCACAGGCGATGCGGCGGTCAGTGCCAGCGAGATAGTCGGTGCGCATGCCGCCGCCGCTCAGGCCGCAGCAGCCGATGCGCGCCCGATCGACGCCCGGAGTGGCCAACAACACCTCGAGCGCGGCCCGATCCTCGGCCAGGAACACCCCCGGCCAGGTAGTGCCCGCGCAAAAGAGCGACTTGGCCATCACCGATTCGTGTTGCGCGGCCCATGCGTTGTAGCGGGCGATGCCCTCGTGGTCGCTCAGCGCGGGATCGGTCACACCCTGGCGCAGCTCCTCGGGCACATCGGCCAGGCGCACCCGGCGGCTGGCAAAGGGGAAGGCGTCGGGCGCCAAGACCACATAGCCGCGTTTGGCGACCTCGTTGGCCCAGGCGCGCCCCGAATAGTATTGCGCCTGATGCGCCACCATCAGGGGATGCTGCTGGCCATAGCGAGTGATCTTCTCGTGGCCCCAGAACTTGAGCCCGCCGTGGCAGTGCAGGGCCAGGATCGCGGGCAGCGGCCCGCTCTGATCTGCGGGGCGTAGGCGCGCGGCGCGGGTGGGCGGGCCATAGGGCAGCTGCCACTGGAGCTCTTCGATGCAGAGGCCGTCTTCACGATGCTCGGCCAACACGGTGACGTCGCCGGGCGCGGGCAGCGTAGGGCCGAGCAGCTTTTCCTCTAGCGCGGCCAGCGCCTGGGCGCGCCAGGCATCGAGGTCGGCCCAGCCCTCGCGCCGATACGACAGGGCCGGTGGGTCGCTCACGAACTGGGTTGCCGCCCAGTCGCCATAGGCTCCGATCATGCTCTCCATACAGATGGCCTCCTCAGCCGTGTTCACGCCGTATAGCGGTTGCCCTCGTCGATCATGGCGAAATAGTTCGCCACGGGGACATAGTTGGTCACGCTGTTGCCGCTGCCCAGCACATAGCCGCCACCGGCCAGGCAGGCGTCGAGCGTGTGGCGCACGCGAGCGCGCACCTGCTCTTCGCTGGCGCGGCAGAGAAAATCGACGTCGATGCCGCCCAGGATGGTCAGGCGATCGCCGTAGTGGGCCTTGACGTCGATCACGCTCTCGATGGTGTCCTCATACGAGTGCTTGGCGTCGATCTGCACATCGTCGAGTAGGTCGGGCATGATCTGCGTGAGGTTGCCACACGAGTGCAAAAGGTAGGGCCGGCCAGCCTGGTGAGACAGTTGCGCCATGAGCCGATGCCCAGGCAGCACAAAGGCGCGCAGATCCCGCGGGCTGATCAGCGTGCCGCTGTTGAACCCCATGTCGTCTGACCCCCAGATGAGCTTGACCCGATCGAACTGCAAGATCAGGCTCAACACCTGGCGATAGGTCTCGACCAGGCGGTCGGCGATGGCCTGCACCAGGTCGCGCTGATCATAGAGCAGCAGGCAGAGCGTCTCATAGCCGGTCAGCCAGGTGAGGTGCTCGGCGAAATGGGCGAGATTGCCGCTGCCGATGACGCACATGTCGTCGGGGAGGTTGCGCTCGTACCACTCCAGAGCGTGGGTGGTGGCGCGGCTCACGTCGGGCCAGGGATAGGCCTCGAACTCGGCCCACGAGGTGATGGGGCCACGGTGCTCGTCCATGTACTCGCGGCCAGTAGCGCGCGCCAGGGTGGCCGTATCGCCCACCGCGGTGCGGTGAAAGACGAACGGGTCCAGCTCGACGCTGGCCCGCACATAGTCATAGCCCATCAAGCGCTGGATGGCGATCTCACGCCGCCAGGCAAAGGCCGGGTCTGCCGGGTCGAGGCCGTCTTCGAGGCCATAGCGGGCACAGAGCCACTGCTTGACCTCTTCGTCGAGAAAGAGCTCGATATGGTGCACGCGGCGCGGCGTGCCCTGCCGCCGGATGCAGGCCACGAGCGCCTCCCAGTCTGGCGAGATGCGCGGGTCAAAGCGTTTGTCCATCGGCGCCCCCTAGCACAAGGCTCGAACGTGCCGCCGCGGCTTGGGCAGCGCGCTCATTCTAGCGAGGGCGGTGCCGCGCGACAACTGCCCATGGATGCAGGCCCCGCGCCACATGGTTTGACGCGCCTCGGCGTTGGTCATACGATAGCGCCGTCACTACCCGCCGCATCACCGCAGGAGGAACCGCCATGACCAAGATCGCCTTCCTAGGCGCCGGCTCGACCGTGTTCGCCAAGAACGTCCTGGGCGATTGCATGCACGCGCCCGCGCTCCAGGGCGCCGAGCTCGCCCTGATCGACCTCAGCCCCGTGCGCCTGAAGGAATCAGAGCTGCTGATCACCCGGCTGAATCAAGAGATCGGCGCGGGCTGCACCATCAAAAGCTATCTCTCTACCGACGCCGCAGAAGCCCTCGCCGACGCTGACTTTGCCGTCAACGCGATCCAGGTCGGCGGCTATGAGCCGTCGACGGTCATCGATTTTGAGATCCCCAAGAAGTACGGCCTTCGCCAGACCATCGGCGATACGCTGGGCATCGGCGGCATCTTTCGCGCGCTGCGCACCATCCCCGTGATGCTGGACTATTGCCACATCATGGAACAGGTGGCGCCCAAGGTGCAGCTGCTCAACTATTCCAACCCCATGGCCATGCTCACCGGCGCCCTGCTCAAGGGCAGCAGCGTGCGCACTGTGGGCCTGTGCCACAGCGTCCAGGGCTGTGCCACGCACCTGTGCCGCGAGCTGGACCTGCCCACCGACGACCTGCAGTGGCAGGTGGCGGGCATCAACCACCAGGGCTGGCTGCTCGAGATCAGCCGGCATGGCGTCGACCTCTATCCCGAGATCAAGCGCCGCGCCGAGCTGCCCGAGTACAAGATGCGCGACGCCGTGCGCTTTGAGCAGATGAAGTGGTTTGGCTACTATCACACCGAGTCCTCTGAGCACGCCGCCGAATACACGCCATGGTTCATCAAGGCCAAGGCCCCCGAGCTCATCGAGCGCTTTGGTATCCCCTTGGATGAATACCCGCGCCGCTGCCGCCTGCAGATCCAGCAGTGGGAGCTGCAGCGCCGCATCATTACCGGCGAGAGCATCGAGGGCCTCTCGCTCTTTGGCCAAGACAAGCCGGAAGGCCCAATGACCGAGCATCTCAAGAGGTACTTGCAGCACTTTCTCGACACGACGCCAGGGCTGGAACAGGTCTCGGTCGACGACCTGTTCGACGCGGCCGTCACCGGCCAGAGCCTCAAGGTAGGCGACCGCGACGTGCTCCGCGAGCTGCTCGAGAGCCAGCTCTTCCGCCACGAGCGCAGCAGCGAGTATGCCTCGCACATCATGGAGGCCATGGTCACCGACGTGCCCTATACCTTTGGGGGCAACGTCTTGAACAAGGGCCTGATCACCAACCTGCCCACCGATGCCTGCGTCGAGGTCATGTGCGTGGCCGACCGCAGCGGCGTGCACCCGACGTATGTCGGCGACCTGCCCGTACAGCTGGCCGCGTTGAACCGCACCAGCATCAACGTGCAAGAGGTGACCATCCAGGCGGCGCTCACTCGCAAGAAGGAACACATCTATCAGGCCGCCATGCTCGACCCGCACACCGCCGCCGAGTTGACCATCGACGAGATCGTGGCCATGTGCGACGATCTCATCGAGGCCCACGGCGACATGATGCCCCAGTTCAGCTAGGCGCGTACTGCACACACAAGGGCGGCCCATTGGCCGCCCTTTTCTCTTGCTCCAGATCTAGTTTGTTGGCGCTGCCCGACGTAGCAGTCTCAGTCGGCGTCTCGCGAGGCAGACTCTGGCTGCTCGGCCGCATCGTCCTGCTCGCCGTCGCGGCGAAAGACGTGGCACAGGGCACGCAATAGCACAGCTGCCCGCTGCGGGATGCGCGGCCAGGTGACGGCTGTGATGCCCACCGCATAGGCCACCATGATCCACCCCAACAGGGGCAGCTCGCGCAGCGTCAGCAGGCCCATGAACACATAGGGCACACCCTGCACGGCCCAGCCCATCGGCTCAGAGGGCACCAGCCACAAGGTCAGCGCCATCACCGCGAGCTGCAACACCGCCAGCAGCGGATGCACCCAGTCAGCGAACGAGAGATAGAGCCATACCCCCAGTGACAAGCTCACGTCGACCAACAGGTCGTGATGGCCGATCCACGTCTGCGGCTGAGCGGCCTTGCGCGCGAGCGGGCCATCCAGCCCGTCAGTGGCCCAGCCCGCGATGAGCAGGGCGGCGGCCAGAGGCAGCGCTTGGGCGCCCCCGAAAATGCCGACGACCGCCAGCCCCGGCCCCAAGAGCAGGCGCAGCCAGGTGAGCGTGTCGGCCACGACCTTTAGCCAGGCCATGTAACCTCCTAGACAGCGATGGTAATGGAGTCACCTCCTAGGGACATCCTAGTCGAACCGGCGGCGCCTGGCAAGCGCTGGGCGGTTTGGGGCACTCAGCGCGGCTCGGTCGCGCGCAGGGCCATCTCGATCTGCGCACGCAGCTCGGGCTCGCGCGCATAGGCCAGGGCACGGAACAGATCGGCACGCGCACGGCCGGGGTTGCCCAGCTCGATCAAGAGCGACGCCCGCGAGAGATAGGCGCGCGCATGGGTGGGGTCGAGCGCGAGCGCCTGGGCCAGGTCACTGAGAGCGCTGCCATAGTCGCCCAGCGAGCCGAGCACGTTGCCGCGCCGATAAAAGGCCTCGGCGTTGGTGGGGTCCAACGCGATAGCCTGCCCCAAGTTGAGCAAAGCCAGGTCAGCGTTGCCCTGGAGGTCATAGGCCAGGCCCAGCCCCAGATAGTAGTCAGCCTGGGGGTCGAGCTTGAGCGCCCGCTCAAAGGCCGCGATAGCCGCACGATGGTCGCCTTGCACCAGCGCCTGTTGGCCCACGTCGGCCAGATCAGCGGCGCGCCTAGCCCCGCAGCCGCTCAGCGCCACGAGCAAGACGAGCGCGGCCAGTAGCGGCGCGGCGTGCCGGGCGCGTGGCTCTCTCACCCAACGCCCTCGCCCGCGCTGCGCATCAATTGCCTCCGCTGTGGTAGGGGATGTAGGCTTGCAGCGAGAACTGCGCCTCACCCGCCTCGGGATAGTCGGGTGCGCGCGCCGTCAGCACATAGCTCGCCCCCGGAGGCGCCTGTGGGCTGAGCGCCGACCGCGCAAAGGTGAGCATCCACTCGCCCTGGCGCACGTACGCGCATTCGTCCACCGGCCACCACTCGTCGGCCTGGCCGTTGATGGTCAGCGCGGTGAGGATGCACGTGCCCTCGGGGAGCGTGCTCGTGCCGCTGATCGACAAGTTGCCGCCGTTGGTCTGCCACTGGGTGATGGCAATGGCCTCGCTCGGGGCGGGATAGGCCGTGCCTGCCGCGGTGGGCGTCTGGGTCGCGGGCAACGTCGCCGTCGCGCCAGAGGCCGACTCGGGCGCGGGATAGGCTGGCTCCGCGGCGAGTGCAGTCGGCGTCTCGGGCGCCGGATAGGCCGGCGTAGACTCGGTCTCCGTGCCCGCCACCGTCTCGGTGGCTAGCGTCTCGGTGGCCACCGAGACGGTAGCCGTCGCATCGGCCGCCTCACCGG
>JBDKSN010000063.1:0-7477 GCA_039680625.1 Anaerolineales bacterium
AGGATGAAATCATGGGCATTGGCGGTCTGCGCCGCGGCGATCACCTCGTCATCGGTGGCCTCTAGACGCCCGTAGCGGATGTTCTCCATGACGGTGCCGGCGAACAGAAACGTGTCTTGCAGGACGATGCCGATCTGCGCGCGCAGGCTCGCCTGAGTGACGTCGCGCAGGTCATGCCCATCGATCGAGATGCACCCCTCTTGCGGATCGTAGAAGCGGAGCAACAGGTTCGCAAAGGTCGACTTGCCCGCGCCCGTAGGCCCAACCAGCGCGACCGTCTGCCCCGGCTCGATGGTCACGCTCACATCGCTGAGCACGGGCTCTTCGGGCACATAGTGGAACGAGACGTGCTCATAGACCACCCGGCCAACCACCGGACCCAGCGGGGTGGCGTCGGGCCGATCCATAACGGCTGGCTCTTGTTCCAACAGGTCAAAGATGCGCTCAGAGCCAGCGATGGCAGCCTGCATCTGGGCAAACATCATAGCCAGCTCGCGGATGGGGTCGTAAAAGCGCGGCACATAGGTCGAGAACGCAACGATGGTGCCGATGGTCACCAGGGGCGGCTCGTGGAGATAGAGATAGCCGCCATAGCCCACGACGATCGCCAGGGCGATGATGCTGAGCACATCGAGTGTGGGCGAGTAGATCGCACTGATCGTCTCGGCGTGCACGTTCGCGTCGCGGTTGCGCGCGTTGACGGCGCCAAAGTCACGGATGATCTCTTCTTCGCGTGCAAAAGCCTGCACCTCGCGCACGGCGGCGATGTTCTCTTGCAGTTCGGCGCTCACTGCGCCGATGGTCCGCCGCGCCTCGCGGTAGGCCAGGCGAACCCGCCGCGTAAAGAACAGCGTCGCCCTCAAGATCAAAGGCAGCATGGTGTAGGAGGCCAACGCCAGGCGCCAGTTCAGCGCAATCATGGCCACCACGATGCCCACCATGCTCAGCAACATGCGGATCAATCGAGTGATGCCCACGCCAAACACGTCACTGATGGTCTGCGTGTCGTTGGTTAGCCGGCTCATCAGGTCGCCGGCCTCGTGTTGATCATAGAAGGCGAGCGATAGCCGGTGGAGCTTGGCCAGGATGTCGGCGCGCAGCTTGAGCAGCACATGCTGCGCCACATACACCATCGCCTGGAACTGGGCGACGTTCAGCCCCCAACTGAGGGCATACGAGATGGCCAACAGCATCATTACGGTCGACAGCCCAGCCCATCGGTCTGGCTGAGGGCCAGTCAGGGCTTGAAGCCAGGGATAGCTCTTGGCCGCGGTACCGCTGATAAAGGCGTCGACCGCCACCCCCAGTAAGTAAGGCGCCAGCAATTCGACCAGCGTGCCCACCACCGCGATGACGCCGACGACCACCAGCCGCAGGCGAAAGGGCCGAAAGTAGGGCCACAGTTTAGCCAAGATCGCGCGGGCGTCTTGCGTCGCAGGCGAGGTGGTAGGCTCGTCAACCACGGTCAGCCCTCCCCTGGGGTCACGTCGAGCGACTCGACAATGCGATCATCCAGCAGTTGCGAGCTATAGATCTCGGCATAGAGCTCGCTCGTCTCGATCAGCTCTTCATGGGTGCCCTGAGCGGCGATGCGGCCATTCTCCAGCACCAGGATCTGATCGGCGTTGAGCACCGTGGCGACGCGTTGCGCGATCACGATGCTCGTGCGCCCGGCCATCAGCCGCTCGAGGGCGTGCTGAATGCGCAGCTCGGTGGCGAGGTCTACGCTCGAGGTAGCATCGTCTAGGATCAGGATGCGTGGGTCGCGCAAGAGCGCCCGGGCGATGGCCAGCCGTTGCTTTTGCCCACCCGAACGGGTCACGCCGCGCTCGCCCCCGTGCGTGTCATACCCAGCGGCGACCGAGAGGATATAGTCGTGTGCCTCGGCGGCGCGGGCGGCCGCCTCGATCTCTGCTTGCGTGGCGTCGGGCCGGCCGAATAGCAGGTTCTCACGAATGGTGCCTTCGAACAAGGTCGTCTCTTGCAGCACGATGCCGATCTGGTTGCGCAGCGAGTCGAGCGTGACATCGCGGACGTCATAGCCATCGATGCGCACGGCGCCAGAAGTTACGTCGTAGAAGCGGGGGATGAGGTTGATGATCGTCGACTTGCCCGAGCCCGTAGCACCCAGCAAGGCGAGCGTCTGCCCCGGCTCGACGCGGAAGCTGATCTCATCGAGCACCGGTGGGCCCTCTTTGAGATAGCGAAAGGTCACTCGGTCGAACTCGATGCGACCCTGAATGGGCGGCAAGGGCACGGCGTCGGGCTTCTCGGTGATCTCGACGGGGGCGTCGAGGATCTCAAAGACGCGCGTCGCCGAGGCACCGGCCGTCGCAATAAAGGCCATCATCGCACCCAAGGCGATGATGGGGAAAAAGGCCATCGAGATATAGTTCGCAAAGGCCACCAGCTCGCCCAGCGTGAGCGTGCCTTGGATGACCTGCCGCCCACCGAGCCAATACACCAGCAGGGTAGCTACATTGAGCAGCCCGATGATGGTCGGGAAGGCAAACGAGACTAACCGGTTGACGCGCAAGGCCAACGCCAGATACTGCCGGTTGATCTGGTCGAAGCGGGCCTCTTCGTACTCTTCGCGCACATAGGCCTTGATCACCCGGACACCGGCGAGGTTCTCCTGCAACACGGTGTTCAACGCGCCCAGCTGTTCCTGGATCTTTTTGAACAGGGGCATCGCTGGCCGCGCAAACGCAGCGAACAGCGCCAGCGTCACAGGGATCACTCCCAGCATGATCAGCGCCAGGTGCCAGTTGGTGACAAAAAGGTAACCCAGCGCGCCGCACACCATCGCCAAAGACGAAAGAGCGGTGATAGCGCCACGCCCCACAAAGCCCTGGACCATGTCGACATCCGAGGTGGCGCGGGTCAACAGCTGGCCCGTGTGTGTGTGGTCATGGTAACTGAACGAGAGCGACTGAATCTTGCGGTACAGGTCGTTGCGCAGATCATAGGCGATGCCATGGGCCACCCGGGCTGAGAGCGCCCCCTGCGCGAACTGTGACACGGCGCGCAGCGCCGCGAGTGCCACCATCCCCAACGACAGGCGGATCACTATCTCGGTGTTGCGTGCGGCGATACCCTGGTCGATGATCCGCTGCGCCAACCAGGGCAGCGCCAACATCGCGCCCGAACTCGTCAGCAGGGCGACGAGGACGGCCACACCCTTGAGCCAATGGGGCTTGAGATAGCGCAGTGAGCGCCAGAGGGCCTTCACGACTAGAGACAACCTCCGTGGTAAGAGCAAGAGCCAGCGCCGACTCTCGCAGCATCCCTAATCGAGCGAGGATTGTGCCTGCGAGGCTAGTACGAGTGTAGCGCTGGACGCAGCGCCGTCAAACGGCGAGGCCGTGAGGCGAGCGATTGCTTGACAACCTCCTCGGTGGATCGTACCCTGCGCGCATTGTGCCTCCTCAGGAGGAGCCAGCTATGCCCAGACGTCGCATTTGCCTGCTGGTGCTCGTTTCCTTGCTGTGGCCTCTCCCTGCCGTGCGAGCCGAGCCTCTGCCGCTCAGCCAACTCGTCCCCCTCACCGCCACACCGCTCGAGCTGATCGAGGCGCTCACGCCTGACGAGACGGTGTCGCGTACGCTGACGATCGCGAATACAGGTGCTGTTCCTCGATCCGTCCATCTGACTCTCACCAGCAAGGATGCCGAGCAGCCTTCGTTCACCACAGACTATCGCCTGCTGGTGGTGGCGCCACAACCATCCACCGAAGCCGCCACCTTGATCACCGTGCTCGAAGGGATGGACGACGTGACCTATGGCTGTTGGGCGGCGCAGGATGGCACCCCAACAGTCAACGATCTGCTCGCTTGGGATGCCGTGTTGGTGGGCAACGGCGCCCTGTGGGAGGCGGCGGGCATCGCGAGCGATGGCCTGGGCAACGCTCTGGCCGACTATATCGACCTGGGCGGCAAGGTGATCGATACCCAGCTCGTTCAGGCCAGTGGAGATTTCGGCCTGACCGGCCGCTATCTCGCTGCTGGCTATGCACCCGTGAGCCCGGCCAGTGGCCGCCTGTCGGGCGCCAGACAGATCGATATGGCTGTGCCGGGGCACGCCCTCGTCAAAGGGCTGTCAGCGCTGACGGTGAACACCCCGCTCGTGCTCTCCCCAGTCGCCGGTGCCGTGGTGCCGGCGCGAGTGGCCGGCACAGACACCCCCTTCCTAGCGGCGAATGACGATGTGGTGTTCATCAATGCGCAGTTCTTCGGCCGGGGGGCTTGGGGCACGGGTGACCTGGCGGCCTTGCTGCGCAATACCCTACACTGGCTTTGTGGCGAGCGCGAGCCTTGGCTCTCCGTGGCGCCGAAGGAGGCGCTGCTTGGGCCAGGCGATATGCTCACCGTGACCGTAACGCTATCCACTGTCGGACTGTCGGCCACTCAAGTTCTTCTCGCTTCGTTGGACGTGTCTGACTCTGCTGGTGGGGCGCCCATGCTTACCATCCCGATAGAACTGGCGGTGTTGAACGACCTGAACATGGGCCGCCTGGGTGGGGTCGTAAGTGCCAACCGACCAGCTGGGCCATTCCCAGGCGCCGTCGTGCAAGCTCAGCCTGCTAACGGCTCGGTGCAGACGTGCTCGGCCGATGAGCACGGTCGCTATCGCTTTTGGCTGACGCCGGGGGTCTATGAGGTCCGTGTGACGGTGCCCGACTATCAGCCCGTGGCGCAGTCGATCATCATCGCGCCACAAGGGCGAAGCACCTACGACGTGCCTCTGATCCATGATGCTCCCTGGCTGCGTCTAGCGGACACCCACCTAGCGGCGAGGGAGGGTGGGCCGCAAACCCTGATGTTGCAGCTGGCCAACGACGGTGTGCGGCCCCTCGACTATGCCCTAGCTGTCAAGAACTTGCCAGCGTGGGTTTCAGCAACGCCCTCGGGCGGCCAGTTGGCCCCGGGAGAGAGCGCGATGCTCACGTTCCCGTTCGACTCGTCCGCCGCCCTGCCCGGCTGGAACGTGGCGCGCCTGGCGTTGATCACCAACGACCCGTGGCAATCGCCAGATGCGCTCATGCTCTATCTCCAGACTGGCCACGCCGTAATGATGCCGGCGCTCTCGCGCTTAGGGGCAACAGACGCCCATCCGCCAGACGGTCAACTCGACTAGGCTGGCCTTGCCACCGTTGGCGAACACCGCCACACCGGTGCTATCGCCACGCTCCGGATACACGCGCGAGGTGAGCGCTACTCGCTCATTCGCAAAGGTCTCGACTATCGAGCGGTCGACATAGATGCGCAGGTCGAGGAGGCCATCGTCGCCGAGGGTGAGGGTATCGCTGCGCACGTCGCGATGGGTCTCGGGGTTGAGGCTGGCGTGGGTGCGGTCGCAGAGCAGGCGGCCAGTGGCCACGTCGTAGGCTACGCGGGTGACCTCGGCACCATCCGGCGAGCGCAACACCTCGACACCCACCTGTTGTGCGCCCTCGACGCGGAAGCGCGCGTGAATCTCGCTCTGGTCACACGCAGCGGCGGGCAAAGGCAAGATGGCGTCGTCGAGCGTAGCGCTTGCCTGGCAGAGCACTCCCTCGCGCAGCGCGTTCACTTCGGGCGCCACGGCCGTGCACAAACGGCCCTCGCTGTCGAGCGAGAGCACGCGGGGCAGCGACATGGCCCCCGACCAACCTGCGGCCCCGTACGCCTCGGCCGGGCGCTCTTCCCACAGCCAGCCGATCAAGAGCCGTCGACCTTGCGCATCGATCATGTATTGCGGAGCATACAGCGCCCCGCCCGCGTCGACCTCGCCCCAGCGACCGGGCGTAAAGCGATGCTCCCGGTAGTCGCCCGAGAAGTAGATCGCCCGCGAAAGGGGGATGGGCGAGGTGATCAACACGTGCCGG
Organism: Anaerolineales bacterium; assembly: GCA_039680625.1. GTDB lineage: Bacteria > Chloroflexota > Anaerolineae > UBA1429 > UBA1429 > JAAYDS01. The sequence continues at coordinate 5,867 of JBDKSN010000063.1, forward strand.
CCGTCGACCGCAAAAAAGTTCGGGCACTCAAAGATGCGCCCGGTCTCGACGCTCTCGCCGACATAGAGTGGATGCAGATATTCCCAGTGCAGCAGATCCTCCGAGCGGTAGAGCAAGATCATGCCGTTTCCGCCCTCGATGCCCGAGCCCAGCACCAAATACCAGGCATCTTGCTCGCGCCACACGCAGGGGTCACGAAAGCCGGTGACGGCCAGCCCCTCGGGCGGCGCGCCGATCACCGGGTTCGCGCTGTACTTGATCCACGTGTTCAGCGTGTCATCGCCGACGGCGATGCATTGCTGCTCGGGGAACACGCCTGTGTAAAAAGCGATCGGCAGTCCGTCCCAGTCGACGGTACAGCCACTCCAGATGCCATCTCGATCGGGACCGCCCGGCGTCGGTGAGAGGGCGATGGGCCGATGCTCCCAGTGCGCCAGGTCGCGGCTCGCCGCATGTCCCCAGTACTTGACGCCATTGACTGCCGAGAAGGGTGCGTATTGATAGAACAGGTGATACGTACCCTTCCAGTGGATCATGCCATTGGGATCATTCAGCCAGTTCCGCGGAGGGCAAAAGTGATAGGCGGGTCGGTGGCGGATGTCCATCGGATACCTCCTCCTCGTTCAATCGATCCTGGTGAGCCATTCCGGGGCGAAACGGGCGACGTCTTGGCGCAACTGCAACAGGGCTACATCGCGCGCCTTGGCCTCGAGCATGATATCTGTGTCGGGCAAGCCATCGAGCTGCGCGAGAAAGGCGAAAAAGTCAAAAGGATTACAAAAGTCGGCATGCTCGGTCCACGTAGGCACCTTGAGGCGGCCCGACTCTTCGAGCGTGCGCACGTCGGTGCGCGGCGTAGAAAAGTGCACCTTGGGTGTCACGCCGGCGGGCCAGGTGCCCAGCGCGGCGGCCAGAGCTTGGCGAAGAGGGATGCGCTTGGGGTTGTGCACCAAATGGTGCAACACGTCGAGCACTAGCGGCACGCCGGTGCGCTCGTGCACCCGCCATACGTCGGCCCAAGAGTAGCGACGGTCGTCATTCTCGAGCGCCACACGCCGCCGCACTGCTGGCGATAGGGCCTCATAGCGGCGGATGAACTGCTCCAGCGAGGCCTCGGGCGCATCATAGGTGCCGCCAACGTGCAACACGACCACCGCCTCTGGCCCCAGCCCCAATCCGTCGAGCCAGCCTACGTGCGCTGCCAGCCGCATCAACGACAGAGTATACAGATCGTCTTGCGGGGCATTGAGCACTACCGCGGTATAGGGATGCAAGGTCAGCCGCACGCCGGCGACGTGGGCGAGCTGCGTCACGCTCTCGGCCAGCGGACGTGCGCGATCCAGCTCCGCGGCCAGGGCGACTGCATCTGTCGCCTGTGGCGCAGGGATCAGCTCGGAATGCATCCGATAAAAGTGGATGCGGTTGGCCTGCAGATACAGCAGGATGTCGCGCAGATAGGCCAGGCTGGTGCTGACCTGCCCGACGCCAGGCCGCGGGTCACACGCGGGTAGGTCGGGTGCCCCCAAGATGCGAACCGAAAAGCCCAGGCGCATCGCGCGGCTGCCTGCGCTCAGGCCAAGGGAGGCTCGCCCTGAATGCGCTTGACCAGGT